>JAYTQR010000065.1:0-2182 GCA_043746615.1 Gammaproteobacteria bacterium
CCTTGAACTCGGCGACCGCGTCCTCGACCGCGTATTGCGCGGCCGGCGCGAACCACGCGACCGGGTTGTATCCCCAATAATTGACCAAGCCTCTATCCAGCAGAAATTGTTCGCTGATGAATTCCTGGCACGGCAGCAACTCCACCGCCGTCACACCGAGCGCCTGCAGGTGTTCGATGACCGGCCGCTCGGCCAGGCCCAAATACTTACCGCGCAGGCGCTGCGGCACCGCCGGGTGAGACGCGGTGTAGCCCTTGACGTGCAATTCGTAGATCAGCGTATTGGGCCATGAGATCGACGGCGGCCGGTCGCCCGCCCAGTCGAAGCGCGGCTCGATCACGCGGCAACGGTACGCGCCGCCCGCCGCGAAGGCGCGTGCGTACGGGTCGATCAACTGCGCCCCGGCATCGAAGCGGTTGCCCTTGTTAGGATCATGCGGGCCATACACGCTGATGGCGTAATGCGGCGCGAATCCCGCGCAATGCGGCGACAGAAGGCCGTGCCATACGTCGCCGGTGCGCACCGGCAAGTCGTAGCGTGCGCGTTCGCGGCCGCTGTCCGTGTCGAACAGACAGATCGCGACCCGAGTCGCCCGGCTGGAGAAAACCGCGAAGTTGACGCCCCGCTTCGTCCACGTGGCGCCCAACGGCCGCGGCTGCCCCGCGTGCATCGTGCTCACCTACAGCGGTCCGACGAAAAACACCGCACCGAGCGGCGGTAAGTCCAGCCGCAGCGAATACGGATATCCTTGCCGGCCTTCGGCCGACGTCGTCACCCGGGTCTGACGGTTGTAACCCGCGCCGCCGAAGCGCACTTCGTCGCTGTCCAATATCTTGGCGTAATCGCCGGTCTCGGCGACGCCGATGGGGTAGCGGTCGCGCGGCACCGGCGTCGCGTTGAATATGCAGGTGATCGGCGCGCCGGAATCGGCGCCGGTGACGCGCCGCTGGAACGCCCAGACGCTCTCGTCGGCGTTGTGCAAATCGGTCCAGCGGAATCCGTCGTGATCGCAATCGCTGCCGTAAAACTGCGCACTGGCGCGGTACAACCGGTTCAGTTCCCGGAAGAAATCGCACAACGCGCGGTGGCCCGGTTCCGCCGCCAGATACCAATCGAGCTGCTCGTGGTCGCGCCATTCTTGCCATTGCCCGAATTCGGCGCCCATGAACAGCAGCTTCTTGCCCGGATGCGCGAACATGTACGCGGCCAGCAAGCGGCAATTCGCGCGCTTCTGCCAGTCATCTCCCGGCATCTTGGTCAGCAGCGCGCGTTTGCCGTGCACCACTTCGTCGTGCGAAATCGGCAGAATGAAATTCTCCGACCAGGCGTACATGAACGAAAACGTGATCAGCTGATGATTGTAGCGCCGGTGAATCGGATCGAGCGCCATGAATTTGAGCGTGTCGTTCATCCACCCCATGTTCCATTTGAAATTGAAACCGAGTCCGCCGTTCTCCGGCGGCTGCGTGACCCCGGGGAACGCAGTCGACTCCTCGGCGATCGTCAGCGATCCGGGGAATGAACGATGCACGGCGTCGTTCATCTGGCGCAAAAATTCGATCGCCTCGATGTTCTCCCGTCCGCCGTGCCGGTTCGGCAGCCATTCGCCGGGGTTGCGGCTGTAATCCAGGTAAAGCATCGAGGCCACGGCATCGACGCGCAGTCCGTCGACGTGGAATCGGTCCATCCAGAACAACGCGTTGGAAACCAGGAAATTGCGCACTTCGTGCCGGCCGAAGTTGAATATCTTCGTGCCCCATTCCTGGTGTTCGCCGAGCCGCGAATCTGCATGTTCATAGAGCGCGGTGCCGTCGAAATACGCGAGACCGTGATCGTCCCGTGGAAAATGCGCCGGAACCCAGTCGAGAATCACGCCGATGTCCGCCTGATGGCATCGATCGACAAAATACATGAAGTCGCGCGGCGAGCCATGGCGCGACGTGGCCGCGTAGTAACCGGTGACTTGATAGCCCCAGGAGGCATCCAGCGGATGCTCGGCGACACCCATCAACTCGAGATGGGTGTAGCCCATGTCGCGCATGTACGCAATCAATTGATCGGCCGCTTCGCCCCAACTCATGAACGGCGGCGTACGCAGATCCCACGGACGCCGCCACGAGCCCAGATGCACCTCGTAGATACTCATCGCGCGCCGCCGCGGATCGCCGCTCGCGCGCGCGCG
>JAYTQR010000066.1:0-8193 GCA_043746615.1 Gammaproteobacteria bacterium
TCTACACATCCGCCCCATCCACCACCGGCTTGAGAATAGAGTCCGGGCGCACATCTTCCTGTGCATGCTCGCCTACTACGTCGAGTGGCACATGCGCGAAGCCTGGCGCGAGTTACTGTTCGCGGATGAGGACCTGAAGCGCAAAGCCCGTCGCGATCCGGTCGCCGCGGCGACGCGCTCCGAGGCGGCGCTCAACAAAGTGGCTACGCATACTCTGGACGATGGCTCGCCGGCAGCATAGCTTCCGCACGCTGCTCGAAGAACTCTCCACCATCGTGCGCAATACCTGCCAGCCGTCCGTCGGCGCGACCGAATCCTCGACCTTCCAGATGACGACGCTGCCGAATCCGACTCAGCAGCGCGCTCTCGAACTCCTGCAATCAATCACCGTGTAGCCACTCACGCGACGCCGTAAAAACCGCCAACTCCTTGAGCGGGCTCGCAATCCTCACATCCAAGGCCAAGAACTTTCGCTTAGCGCAGGAGAATTGGCTGTACGGCTCATCTGGCGTGTGCCTATATTGCCGACGGACCAGGAATCTGCGGGTAAGCGGCACCGCTTTTCGGCTCTACTTCGTTGGCAAGCTTGGTGCGTTACCTTGGCATCGAGCTCACCGCCGCGTGTCTTCGAGCGCGGCCGTGCCGAGATGCCAGGCCTCCAGGGGCACCGCTGTCGGTTCGAGTCCCGCGTCGAGCACCGACAGCCTATCGAACGATATCCCGAGGAATCCGTTGATGTCTCTGGAAACGCCGCTGAGGGGAAATCTTGCCGATTCAGTTGCCGAGGTTCAACAGCGCTGCATTTCCGCCGGTCGCCGTCGTGTTGACCGTGAGCGTACGCTCGCAGGCGAAGCGTTGCAGGTAATGCGGGCCGCCCGCCTTCGGTCCCGTGCCAGAGAGTCCCGTGCCGCCGAAGGGCTGCACGCCGACGACCGCGCCGATCATGTTGCGGTTGACATAGGTATTGCCGACGCAGGTCTCCCGGAACACTTGCCGCCAAAAGGATTCCAGGCGCGTCTGCACGCCGAGCGTGAGGCCGAAGCCGCTGGCGCGGATCGCCCGCAGCACCTTACCAATATCGGCGGCGCGATAACGGACCACGTGCAATAAGGGCCCAAATTCCTCGTGCGTCAATTGCGCCGCATCGGACAGTTCGATCAGGTGCGGAGCGACAAACGAGCCGTGCGCATGCGTCTCGTCGAGCGCACAGGCCTTGAGAATGCGCGCCTCCTTGCGCATTTTCGCAACATGCGCGAGCAGCCCGTCCGCCGCCGCGGCGGTGATGACGGGACCGACATCGGTTTGCGGCCGCGCCGGATCGCCGATCACGAGTTCGTCCATCGCGCCGGTGATCATTTCCAAGATCGTATCCGCGACGTCTTGCTGCAGGAACAATACCCGCAGCGCCGAACAGCGCTGGCCGGCGCTCATGAAAGCCGAACTCATGATGTCATCGACGACTTGTTCCGGCAACGCCGTCGAATCGACGAGCATCGCGTTCAGACCGCCGGTCTCGGCGATCAACGGGACGATTGCGCCGTCGCGGGCGGCAAGCGTGCGATTGATGGCGAGTGCCGTCGCCGTCGAACCGGTCATCGCAACGCCGGCCAGAGCCGGATGCGCGAATGCGATCTCGCCGAATACGCGGCCGCGCGCCGGCGCGAAATTGAGCGCCTCGGGCATCACCCCCGCCTCGTGCAGCAGCGCGACGAAGCGCGCAGCGACGAGCGGCGTCGGCTCGGCGGGCTTCGCCACGACGGCGTTGCCGGCCGCGAGCGCGGCCGTCACCTGTCCGGCGAAAATCGCCAGCGGAAAATTCCACGGGCTGATGCAGGCGAAGACGCCGCGGCCGTGCAGAGACAACTCGTTCCATTCGCCGGTCGGTCCGTTAAGAGCGGCGGGCTCAGCGAACGATTTACGCGCCTGCAGAGCGTAGTAGCGGCAGAAATCCGCCGCTTCGCGCACTTCGGCGATCGCATCGGGCAGGGACTTGCCGGCTTCACGCACGAGCAGGTCGAAGAAATCGTCGCGCCGCGCCTCGAGCAGGTCGGCGCCCTTATCCAACGCGGCCGCGCGCGCGGCGCCGCCTAATCGATTCCATGCGGGCTGGGCCCGTGCACCGGCGTCGAAGGCGGCCGCGATCTCCGTGGGCGTGGCGTCGCGCGCACGGCCGACCTCATCGCGCCGGTCGGCAGGATTCGTGACAGCAAGGCCATCGCCTGACGGGGCGGCTCCGCCGATCGACGGTCCGGACCGGTGCGGGCGCTTGCGGCGATCGGCAAGCGCCGCGCATAGCGCACCGATTTCCGTCGGATTACCGAGGTCGACCCCCCGCGAATTGCGCCGGTCCGGATACAACGCGGCCGGACTCGGCAGGTGCGGATTTTGATGATCTTCCAAGCGCTCGAGATCGGCCACCGGATCGCGCACGATCTCGCTGACCGGAACCTTTTCATCCATGAAGCGATTGACGAACGACGTGTTCGCGCCGTTCTCTAGAAGTCGGCGCACCAAATACGCAAGCAGATCCTTGTGCTCGCCGACCGGCGCGTAGGTGCGCACGCGCGGAAAATCGGCGATGTGCCGCGCTGCTTCGGCATACAACAAACAACCCATGCCGTGCAGCCGCTGGAATTCATAGACTGTACCCGCCGGCGCCAGCTCCAGGATCGAGGCGATCGTGTGCGCATTGTGGGTCGCGAATTGCGGATAAATCACCTCGCGGTGGCCAAAGAGACGATCGGCGCAGGCGAGGTAGGAAACATCGGTCGTCAATTTGCGCGTGTATACCGGATAGCCGTCGAGACCGCGCTCCTGCGCACGCTTGATCTCGCTGTCCCAATAGGCCCCCTTGACGAGGCGCACGCTCATCCGCCGTGCCTGCGCGTGCGCGAGTGCGGCGATCCAATCGATGACATCGAGCGCACGCTTGCCATAGGCTTGCACCGCGAGACCGAGGCCGGGCCAGGTGCGCGTCGCCGGATCCGCCGCCAAGGTTTCGATGACGTCCAGGGACAGATCCAAACGGTCCGCCTCCTCGGCATCGACGGTCAGCTGAATGCCCAGCATCGCGGCGCGAGCGGCGAGCGACCGCACGCGCGGCATTAGGCGCGCGAGCGCGCGCTCACGCTGCAGCAGCGCATAGCGCGGCTCCAAGGCCGACAGCTTGATTGAAATGCTCGACACTTCGTGCGGCGCGCGGCCGCGCACGCCGCCGCCGATTGCCTCGATCGCGTGCTGGTAGGACTTCATGTATCGCTCGGCGTCGTGCCTGGTTCTCGCACCCTCGCCGAGCATGTCGTACGAGCACAGCGCGAGTTCGCGCTCGTCCGTACTGCGCGCGATCGCCTCCTCGATCGTGCGGCCGACGACGAACTCGCCGCCGATGATGCGCATCGCGCGGCGCACCGCGAGCCGCACGACCGGCTCGCCCGCTCGGCGAGTCAGACCGCGCAGCCAGCCGCCGGCATCCGTTTGAATCGCCAGATCCAGATCGAGAATGCCGCCGGTCAACATCAATCCCCAAGTCGAGGCGTTGACGAACAGCGATTCTGACTTGCCGGCGTGCGACGACCAATCGCCGCTTGCGAGTTGTTCGGCGATCAACCTGTCCGCGGTCGCGTCGTCCGGAATCCGCAGCAGCGCCTCGGCGATGCACATCAGCGCGATGCCCTCCTGATTCGACAAGCCGAATTCCTGCAGGAAGGCATCGAGGAAGGGCCGCTCGTCGCGCCGCGCGCGTGCGCCCTCGACCAGCCGCTTCGCGACCGCGAGCGCGCGGTGACGCGCGCCGCCGGTCAGTTCCAAGCCACGCAGCAAACGCGCAATGGAATTTTCCTCCGGCCACAGACTGTGATCCCGGATGGACTGCCGCAATGCGGCGAGCGATGCGCTGCTGGGGAGATCGGTCGGTTTTGCGGCCATCGGCGCTCCGCGGTTCGAGGCTCGGCTAGTATCCCGACAGCTTAGCAAGGAACACGCTGGCGGTGGTTGGCCGATCCGCGCACGGCCGGATGGCCGCGGCGCCGGCCGCGCCGGACAGCACGGCCAGATCCCAAAGCTCGAGTTCGGCGGATTCGCCGGCCTCCTGTTCAACCATGACGCCGCCGTCGATGCTGAACAGCACAATCGTCTGACCCGGCTGTCGGCGCAGGGTCAGCGGCGCCGCCAAGCGCCGCACCTCGGTCTCGACGATTTCAAGCGAGTTCGCGGCTACGAGGTTCAAATCGGTGCAAGGACCCGCGAGCAGTTCGCATTGAGTCTGCAGCGCGCCGTCGAACGCGGCGAGGTCGCCGGCGTGCCGCAGCAGCGTCTGTTCGCCGTTTGAGAATCGCAGGCGCAACCCCGCGCCGCCGAGCAATACCATCCTGCGCTGATAGCCGCTGAAATCCGAAAAAGCACCGGATGCGGCGATCTCGGCGACGCTGACGCGCCAGCGGTACGCATCGGCGCCGGCCGGCATGCGGATTGCCTCGTGCGTGATGCCGCCGCCGTTCTTCCAGCGCGTCGGCGCATACGACCGCCGGCGGCGGATCTGTATCTGCGCGCTGGCGCTCATCGTTGATCGCCTGTCGGCGCTTGTCGATTCGGCCACCGTGCGGCGGCTGCGGGCAGAACCCCCTGCTTGCCGGTCATGGATTCCGGCGTGATCGCATAGACAATCGTCGCATCCAGCCGCGGAAAACTACCGCGGTCACGCCCCCACGAATCCGCGGGCGCGTACTTCGCCAGAAACGCCTCGTAGAAGCCGATTTTTTCCGTCTCGCCCTCGACGATGCGGATGCGGCCGAAAATGATCGCGGACCGATAAGAGACCGAGGTGTCGCACTCGACCGCTCCGTACGGGAACACTTCACCCGGCTCGTCGACCTCGAAACACACGCGATCGGCGTGGCGTACGTTCGCAATAAAATGTCCGTCGTGCGCCGCGGTGTGCAGGTACACCTCGCCCAAGCGCCACGTGAACAGGTTCGGCACGACGTAGGGGTAGCCGTCGACACCGATCGTTGCCGTGCGGCCGCAAAAAGCGGTCGCGAGCGTCGCATCGAGTTCCGCGGCGCTCATGATCTTGTCGGCGCGCGCGAGCCGGCCGCGGTGCGGCGGGATATCGGTCTGCACAGTGCTCATTTGCACAATCCTCGGAATATTGGCAGCGCTTGCAATAGAGTACCGAATAATCGCGGCCAACCGCCAGGAATTAACGTCGCTGCGCCGATCCGCCGCGCATTGAGCCGTGACGACCATCATGGACTTGGACGTCGACGTCCTGCGCCCGCTGTTTCTCTGGAGATCCTACTGATGGCCATCGAATTTGATGTCGTGATTGCTGGAGGCGGGGTAGTCGGCTCGGCTTGCGCATATTTTTTGCAGTGTGATTCACGCTTTCGAGGCTCGATTGCCGTTGTCGAACCAGACCCTACCTACCGCAACGCGGCGAGTGCGCGATCCGCAAGTGCCATTCGCCAGCAGTTCTCGACCCCGGTCAACATCGCGTTGTCGGCGTACGGAATCGAGTTTTTGCGGGACGTACCTCGACGTCTAGCGCTCGCCGACTGCAGAGCCGCAATCGGTCTTGTCGAGTCGACTTATCTTTATCTGGCCACTGAGGCCGGACAATCGCCGCTCCGGCATGGCGTTTCGATGCAGCGCCGCTCAGGAGTGGCGGTCAGTTTGTACGACCGATCGGCGCTTGCAGCGCGCTACCCTTGGCTGCATACCGTCGATCTCGCGGCCGGCTCCGATACGGCCGCCGGGGAAGGCTGGTTCGACGGCTATGCGCTACTCACCGCGCTGCGAAATGCGAATCGGCGCGGCGGCGTGCGTTATTTGCGCGATCGCGTCCTGTCGTTGGAAAGATCGTATGGCGGCGAAATAGCCGCACTGACCCTGGAGCAGCAAGGGCGCGTTGCGTGCCGATACGCGGTCAACGCGACCGGTACACGATCCCGCGATCTGGCGTCGAGCGCCGGTATCGAGCTGCCGGTGTATGCACGCAAACGTTGCGTGTTCGTCTTTACCTGCCCAACGCCGATCTCCAGCTGCCCCCTGGTGGTCGATCCATCGGGTCTCTGGTTTCGTCCGGAGCGCGATCGATACTTGTGTGGTTTGCCGGCCGATCCGGATCCCAACGTGTCCCCAGAGGATTTTGACGTGCCGCCCGATCTGTTCGAGAGCCGGGCTTGGCCAATATTGGCGCATCGGGTGCCGGCGTTCGCAGCGATCCGTTTGACCGGTGCTTGGGCTGGGCATTATGACTACAACGTGTTTGACCAGAATGCGTTTGTAGGACCCGTCCCGTCGATCCCCAATTTACTGCTTGCGAGCGGGTTTAGCGGCCATGGCTTACAGCAGGCGCCGGGTATCGGCCGCGGCATCGCGGAACACATTATCGGCGGTCACTATCAATCGCTCGATCTCGGTCCATTGTCCTATGCGCGATACTTAGCCAACGCGCCGCTGCGTGAAGTCAATATCATCTGAGCATGGGCTGACTAGACACGGAGCGAATATGCAGCAACTTGATGCGACCGCGATCGCCAATCGTCTCGACCGGCGCGCATTGATCGAGGCTTTAGACGCAGCATTTCGCAGACCGTTTACCGCCCCAGTGCGCCAGCAGTATCCGTTGCCGGCCGCCGCCGGTGAGCCTACCGGCACTCTGCTCGTGATGCCGGCATGGCGAGACGGCGGCTCGCTCGGCGTCAAGATCGTCACGGTTTTTGCGGATAATTCGCGGCGCAACCTACCGGCCGTGCAGGCGAGCTATCTATTGCTCGATGGCGCCAGCGGTCGGCCGCGTGCGATCCTGGACGGCAGCGAGCTGACGCTACGGCGCACCGGTGCGGCGTCAGCTTTGGCGTCCAGCTACCTGGCGCGGACCGACGCGTCGCGTTTATTGATGGTGGGTTGCGGTAACCTTGCAACCCACCTGATCGAGAGTCACCGGCTGGTAAGACCGATTCGCGAAGTGCGGATCTGGGGTCGCCGCGCCGACCGCGCCGAAGCCCTCGCGGCGCGCCTGGCGACAGACGGCCTGCGCGTCACGTCGACACGGGAATTGGCGGCAGCGGTGCGCTGGGCAGACATCGTCAGCTGTGCCACGCTCTCGCAGACACCGCTCGTGCTCGGCGCGTGGCTGAAGCCCGGACAGCATCTGGACTTGGTCGGATCGTTCCGACCGGCGATGTGCGAGGTCGACGATTATGCGATCGCTCGCAGCGACCTTTACGTCGACACTCGCAGCGGCGCCTTACACGAGGCCGGCGAGATCCACGGGGCCATCGAGCGTGGCGTCATTGAACCCACGGCAATTCTAGCTGAACTATCGGAGCTGCCGTCGGGTCGATTTGCGCGTGCGCTCGATTCGTCGATTACACTGTTCAAAAGTGTCGGTAGCGCTATCGAGGATCTGGTCGCCGCGGAACTGGCGTTTGGTTCGCAGACGTAACGCCGCGAATTTCCACTGCCCGGTTCTCGATATTTAAGCGGCCGCTTGCAAATCGCACCCGGGGTTTGCCGATTGGCCGCAATCGGCCGCTTTATTCCGCTGCTTCCGTGTCTCCAGCTGGCACCGTATCCTCCGCATCGCCGATCCCGCCGCCGACGTCCATGAAGCTGCGTCGGCGCGTGTCGTCCGAGGCGCGCCGCCTGCGGGCGTGATACGCAAAGCCGGTGCCCGCCGGAATCAGGCGGCCGACGATGACGTTTTCCTTCAAGCCGCGCAGATCGTCCTTCAGGCCGCGAACCGCGGCCTCGGTCAGCACGCGCGTGGTCTCCTGGAACGAGGCGGCCGAAATGAATGATTCGGTCGCCAACGATGCCTTGGTGATGCCGAGCAACAGCGGCTCCCACGTCGACTGATGCTTGCCCTCGCTCTTCTGCTTCGCGATCACATCGAGCAGCCGGCCGCGGTCCATCTGTTCGCCGCGCAGCAACGCTGAATCACCGGCATCCAGCACCTCGATCTTGCGCAACATCTGCCGCACGATGACCTCGATGTGCTTGTCGTTGATCTTCACGCCCTGCAGCCGGTAAACGTCTTGGATTTCGCGGACCAGGTAATTTGCCAGCGCTTCGACGCCCTGCAGCCGCAAAATGTCATGCGGATTCGGCTCGCCGTCGGCAATGACTTCGCCCTTCTCGACCTGCTCGCCTTCGAAGACGTTCAAATGGCGCCATTTCGGAATCAGCTCT
>JAYTQR010000067.1:0-5139 GCA_043746615.1 Gammaproteobacteria bacterium
ATTCGACGGACTGCTCCTCGCGGCGCAGCGCGGCGAGTTGCTGGTCGCTGCTGTTGACTTGCCGCGCAATCGCGAGCAGCGCATCGTTGCGCGTGCGGCGCGCGCTTTCCAGAGCTTGCAATTCACGGCGGCCGTCATCCTGCAGATCCTTCAGCCGCACGGACTGCTGGCCGATCTTAAGATCAAGTGCATGCAGGCGCTGCAGCCGATCACGAATCGCCCGGATTTGCGCCGCCCGCGCCCGGCCAAAATAACCGTAGTAAGCGACCATGCGTCCGACGCGGCCGGCCGCGGACTGATTCAGCAGCAGCTTGACTTGCTCGCCGCGTCCGATCATGTAGGCGGCGACGATTTGGTCCGCGAGCGCCGCGCGCTCGGCGTCCAGCGTCTTTAGGTTGCGCTGTTGATCCACCTGTAGTTGCGCGCGGCGCAGTTTGGTCGCGAGCACGGCGATATTCAGGGCATCGAGCGCGCGGCGCTTAGCGGTAATTTCGAGTTCGGCCCGGCGCAGGTGCGCCGCCAGCACATCGCGCGCCGCCAAGGCCGCGGCGCGGCGGTTGGCGAGGTCGACGATCCGGGCCCGCACCGCCGCAAGTTTCGCTTTGGCCCGCTGTGCTTGCGAGGCATCGGCGGCCCGCGCGGTCCCGGAGCCGCCGCATGCACCAGCCAGAACGGCTGCGAGCACCGCGAGTTTCCATGATTTGCCGAGTGAGGACTTCATCTGCAGGATGTCAAGCATACAAGGCTTGCCCCCGCTGCTATACTCGCCGGCCGGAAATTTGTGCTTCGATATTGAGCCGCATGCAGCGACTGTTCGAGTATATTAGCCACCATACGTTGCTCGCCGTCGGCGCGCTGCTCGCGGCCGCCGCGGTGCTCTTCTATGAACTGCGCGCGCGTGCCGAGGCATTTGCCAGCTTGAGCTCTATGCAGGCCGTGCGGCTGATGAATGAAGGCGCCCTGGTGATCGATTTGCGTGGCAAGAATCTGTACGATGCCGGCCATATCGGCGACGCGCGCAACGTCCCGGCCGCCGAGCTGGCCTCGCAGGCCGACGCGCTGAAGAAATGGCGCGACAAAACCGTGATCACTTATTGCGACAGCGGCGGCGAAGGCGCGGCCGGAGCACGCACGTTGAGCAAGCTGGGTTTCACGCAGGTGTTCAATTTACAGGGCGGACTCGCCGCGTGGGTCAAGGACAACATGCCGCTCGCGAAGTCGCCGGCGAATCAGCAGCACAGCGCGCGATGACCGGACCCGCGGTCACGATGTATATGTCCTATTGGTGTCCGTATTGCCAACGGGCCATGGCCTTGTTGGCGCAGAAGCATCTGGCTTTCACGCAAATCGATGTCGACCAGGATCCGAAGTTCCGCGCGGAAATGACCGCGCGCAGTGCGAGTTACACCGTTCCGCAAATCTTCGTCGGCGACCAGTATATCGGCGGCTGCGACGAACTCGTCGCATTCGATCGCAGCGGTGAACTCGATCGGCTAATTCAGGGGGGATGATGAACGAAGAACCAACGGCCGTACCCCAAGGCGGCGGCGTGCAAGTGACGTTGCAGAATGTGTATTTGAAGGATTGTTCCTATGAATCGCCGAACGGACCAAGATTGTCGACGAATCAGGCGTGGGAACCGAAGTTTCAGCTGAACATGAACACTTCCGCCGAGGAACTCGCGGCGGACGTGCGCGAGGTGCTGCTGACGGTGACGCTGGAAGCGAAACAGGGTGACGCGACGCTCTATCTCGTCGAAGTCAAGCAGGCGGGCGTGTTTACCGTCGTCGGCGCATCCGCACTGGACTTGAAGCGGCTGATCGGCAGCTTCTGCCCCGCAGTGCTGTTCCCGTATGCGCGCGAAGTGATTTCGGATTTGATCACGAAGGGCGGATTTCCGAATTTTTTGCTGCCATTGGTGAATTTCGACGCGCTCTACGCGCAGGCGTCCGAAACTCCGCCGCAGCAACCGGGTCTCGTCAACTAGGTCCGCCGGGGCCGATCAATCGGGAGAATGCGCGGCATGCCACGCGAGCACCCGGAACCGATGGCGGTCATCGGCGCCGGTTCCTGGGGCACCGCGCTCGCGATTCAACTCGCCCGCGAGGGTCACCCGACCGCGCTGTGGGGACGCGACCCGCTACGGCTGCAGAGGATGCACGCTGAGCGGCGGAATTCGCTCTACTTGCCTGATGCCGCGTTCCCCGACGCGCTGCGCGTCGTGCCGAACTTGCGGGATGCGCTGCACGGTGCGCGGGATGCGCTGATCGCCGTGCCATCGCATGCGTTCCGCGAGACGCTCGCGACGATCCGAGGTCACCTCGACGCCGACACTCGCGTGGCTTGGGCGACCAAGGGATTCGAGGCCGAGAGCGGCAAGCTGCCGCATCAGGTCGCGCGTGAAATGTTGGGCGCGAGGCCCGCTGCGGTTCTTTCCGGCCCGACGTTCGCGCGCGAGGTGGGTGCCGGGCTGCCGACCGCGATGACGATCGCTTCGCACGACGAGCGCTTCGGCATGGAACTGGCAAACAGCCTCTCCGGCCCGTCCTTCCGTGCGTATCTGCAAACCGACATCCTCGGCGTCGAGGTAGGCGGCGCAGTCAAGAACGTCATCGCGATCGGCTCGGGAATCGCCGATGGTCTGGGATTCGGAGCCAACACCCGCGTGGCATTGATTACGCGTGGACTCGCGGAAATGATGCGCCTCGGCGTCAAGCTCGGTGCGCAACGCGAAACGTTCATGGGACTCGCCGGTCTCGGCGACCTGGTGCTGACCTGCACCGACGATCAATCGCGTAATCGGCGCTTCGGCATCGCGCTCGGTAGCGGCGTCGCCTTTCGCGAAGCATCGCTCGATATTCAACAAGTCGTCGAGGGCTTGCCGGCGGCCCGCGCCGTGCACGCAGTGTGCGTTCGACTTGGCGTGGACATGCCGATATGCGCGGAAGTCTATCGGATCCTCTACGAGGGCAAGGCGATCCGCGAGGCTGTGCAGGCGCTGATGGGCCGCGAAGTGCGCTCGGAGGCCGATTGAAGTTTCTATGGCGCGGCGAAATCCGTTTGGCGCCAGGCCTCGTAAACGACGAGCGCGACGGCGTTCGCCAGATTGATGCTGCGGATCGACCGGCGCATTGGCACGTGCAACGAATGATCGCGGCCGACTCGGTCGAGCACGGGGTCCGGCAAGCCCCGGGTTTCCGGCCCGAACAAGAACGCGTCGCCGGCGCGGAATGCGACGTCGCTGTAGCGATGCCGTCCGCCGGTCTCCACCGCGAACAGCCGCGAACCGGCGAGATGCGCCAAGCACGCATCCAGATCCCCGTGCACGGTGACGGCCGCGAGGTCGTGGTAGTCGAGCCCGGCGCGCCGCAGGCCTTTGTCGTGGAGGCGAAAACCCAAGGGCTCGATCAGGTGCAGCCGCGCCCCGGTATTTGCGCTCAAGCGGATCGCGTTGCCGGTATTCGGCGGTATCTGCGGCTCGAACAATACGATGTGGAACATCAGTGGCGCGGCCGATCGCGCTAGGCCGCGTCCTCCATGCCGAGCTCTTTCATCTTGCGCGCCAGCGTGTTGCGACCCCAGCCCAACAGCTTGGCCGCTTCCTGCTTCATGCCATCGGCTTTGCGCAGCGCCACCCGGATCAAAATCCGCTCCACTTCGGGCACGGCTTGATCCAATAGGCGCAGCGTGCCCGCTTCGAGTTCTCGCTCGGCCCATTGCGTCAGCTTCGCCATCCAATCGTGACTTGGCGCGCTCGTGCTGTGTGCGCCGCCCAAATCGGGCGGAATGTCCTCGGCGCGGATCTCGCGGCCCGGGGCGGTGACCGTCAAGCGTCGACACGCGTTGACGAGCTGGCGCACGTTGCCCGGCCAATCGAACGTGGCCAGCGCACTCTCCACCGGCGGCATCAAGATCTTGGGTTCGACGCCGAGCTCCCGAGCGGCAAGGGCGAGATAATGGCGCAGCAGTTCCGGTATGTCTTCGCGGCGTTCCCGCAACGGCGGAATTTCAATGCGGATCACGTTCAGGCGATGCAGTAGGTCTTCGCGGAAGTGGCCGGAACCGACGCGCGTCTCGAGGTCCTGGTGGGTCGCGGCGATCACGCGCACGTCGACTTTGACGGGAATCTGGCCGCCAACTCGATAGAATTCAGCCTCCGCGAGGACGCGCAACAGGCGGGTCTGCAGCGCCGGGGACATATCGCCGATTTCATCGAGGAACAGCGTACCGCCGTCGGCCTGTTCGAAGCGGCCGCGGCGCAATGTGTCGGCGCCCGTGAACGCGCCTTTCTCGTGGCCGAACAACTCCGACTCCAGCAGGTCCGCCGTGAATGCCGCTGTATTAAGAGCGACGAACGCCCGGCTCGATCGCGGGCTATGCCGATGCAGCGCGCGGGCCACCAATTCCTTACCGGTGCCGGATTCGCCGGTGATCAACACCGTCATGCTGGACCGGGACAAGCGCCCGATCGCGCGAAACACCTGTTGCATGGCGGCCGCTTGGCCGAGGAGCTCCGGAATACTGCGCCTCGCCGCCTCGACTTCGGTCGCGACGGTGGCCTGCTGCGCGGCGCGGCGCACCAGATCCACGGCTTTGTCGATATCGAACGGTTTCGGCAAATACTCGAACGCGCCGCCTTGGTAGGCGGCAACCGCGGCGTCCAGATCCGAGTGCGCCGTCATCACGATGACGGGCAAGCCGGGACGAAATTCCTGGATTTCCCGCAGCAGCTCCAGCCCGCTGCGGCCGGGCATGCGAATGTCGGTCATCAGCACGTCCGGAGTATCGGCACGCAAGGCGGTCAAGACATTGTCGGCGTGGTCGAACGACCTTGCGGCCATGCCGCTGCTCTTCAAGGCCTTCTCCAGCACCCAGCGGATCGACGCATCGTCGTCGACCAGCCACACATGCAGCGGCTTGACGTTCATACGGAATCCATTGGCAGCAATATCGTGAAGATCGTCCGGCCGGGCGCGCTGTCGAATTCGATCAGGCCGCCATGCCGGCTGATCAAATCCTGCGCCAAGCCCAACCCCAAACCGGTGCCGTCGGCGCGTCCGGACACGAGCGGATAAAATATGGTGTCGCGAATTTCAGCCGGAACGCCGGGTCCGTTGTCCTCGAATTGGATCGAGGCGG
>JAYTQR010000068.1:0-18557 GCA_043746615.1 Gammaproteobacteria bacterium
AGCTGCCTGCTGGTCGAGTCCAGCGGATCGACCGCGGGGTAAATGCCGAGCGAAGCGATTTGCCGCGATAGCACCACGGTCGCATCCAAGTGCGCGAAAGTAGTCGCCGGCGAAGGATCGGTCAGATCGTCCGCCGGTACGTATACCGCTTGAATGGAGGTGATCGAGCCGGTCTTCGTCGACGTGATCCGCTCTTGCAGCACGCCCATTTCCTCGGCGAGCGTCGGCTGATAACCGACGGCCGAAGGCATCCGGCCGAGCAGCGCCGACACTTCGGTGCCCGCCAACGTGTAGCGGTAGATATTGTCGACGAAAAACAGCACGTCGCGGCCCTTGCCCGTGGCTTGTTTTTCGTCGCGGAAATACTCCGCCATCGTCAATCCCGTCAGCGCGACGCGCAGGCGGTTGCCGGGCGGCTCGTTCATTTGGCCGTACACCATGGCCACTTTGGAGTTCGCGAGATTGTCCGTGTCGATGACGCCCGACTCGATCATCTCGTGATAGAAGTCGTTGCCCTCGCGGGTTCGCTCGCCGACGCCCGCGAAGACCGAAAGACCGGCGTACTGCTTGGCGATGTTATTGATCAGCTCGAGCATGTTCACAGTCTTGCCGACGCCCGCACCGCCGAACAAGCCGACCTTGCCGCCCTTGGCGAACGGCACCAGCAAATCGATGACCTTGATGCCCGTCACCAAAAGGTCCTGGCCGCCCGCCTGTTCATCATAAGCCGGCGCGGGCCGGTGAATCGGCAGGAATTCCGTGGCCTTCACCGGACCTTTTTCGTCCTGCGGCGCGCCGAGCACGTCCATGATGCGGCCGAGCGTACCCGCGCCGACCGGCACTGAAATCCCCTTGCCCGTCGCCTTGACCGTCAACCCGCGGCGCAAGCCCTCGGAAGGCCCCATCGCGATCGTGCGCACGATACCATCGCCGAGTTGCTGCTGTACTTCCAGGGTCAAATCTACTTCATCGAGCTTGAGCGCATCGTAAATCTTGGGAATTTCGTCGCGTGGAAATTCGACATCGATGACCGCGCCGATGATTTGCACAATCTTACCGCTGGACATTCTGGATATTCCTCTTGCCTTAGACCGCTGCCGCGCCGCCGACGATTTCCGAAAGCTCTTTCGTAATCGCTGCCTGGCGGGCTTTGTTATAAATGAGCTGCAGCTCGTCGATGAGCGTGCCGGCGTTGTCGGATGCGCTTTTCATCGCGACCATCCGCGCCGCCATTTCGCAGGCGACGTTTTCGACGGCGCCCTGAAAGATTTGCGACTCGATGTAGCGCATCAGTACGGCGTCGAGAATTTCAACGGCGTCCGGCTCGTAGATATAGTCCCAGCGCTCCTGCAGCGCGTCCTTGTCGATGGTCCGAAGCGGCAGCAGCTGCGAGACAGTGCTCTTCTGCGTCATCGTGTTGACGAACACGTTATGCACCAACAGCAGCTCGTCGAGCTTGGCCTCGCTGTAGAAATCGAGCATCACCTTGGTGGCGCCGATCAGATCCTTGACATGCGGCTTGTCGCCCAGATGAGTGGTCGAAGCTGCAATCTCGACGCCGGACAAGCGCCGGAAGAATTGCAGTGCCTTCGAGCCGATCGCGCATAAATAAACCTTTGCATTGCGCCCCTGAGCTTGTTTGATTGCGCCGAGCGTCGCCTTGAACAGGTTCAAATTGAGCGAACCGCATAATCCTCTATCGGTGCTGATCACGACTATGCCGACCGCTTGCACCGGCCGCTCCAGCGTATAAGGATGCTTGTAATCCAGATTCACTTGGCGCAGATGGCCGACGATTTGGCGAATCTTTTGGGCATAGGGCCGCGCGGCGCGCATCCGCTCCTGCGCTTTGCGCATCTTGCTGGCCGCCACCATTTCCATGGCCTTGGTGATCTTCTGAGTATTCTTGATACTCGCGATCTTGCCGCGGATTTCCTTTGCGCCTGCCATTGCTTTTCCCTATAGCGACGCGAAAAACTCGTCGCAGCACTTTTTCAGCGCCGCTTCGACGTCCTTCGTCAGATCCGGTTTGGAGTTTATCGCTTGCAGCAAGTCAGCATGCTCTGTGCGTGCAAAGCCTTGTAAATTGGTCTCCGTATCGACGACTTTGCGTCGGTCCACCTTGTCGAAGTAGCCGTTGTTCGCGGCGAACAGCGACAAGGCCATCTGCGCGACAGACATCGGCGCATATTGCTTCTGCTTCATCAGTTCGGTGACGCGCTGACCGCGCTCGAGCTGCCGGCGCGTCGCTTCGTCCAAGTCCGAAGCAAACTGCGAGAAAGCGGCGAGTTCGCGGTATTGCGCCAACGCCAGGCGGACTCCGCCCCCGAGCTTCTTGATGATGTTGGTTTGCGCGGCGCCGCCGACGCGCGACACCGAGATGCCGGCGTTGATGGCCGGACGCATGCCGGCGTTGAAAAGATCGGTTTCCAAAAAGATCTGGCCGTCCGTGATGGAAATGACGTTGGTGGGCACGAAAGCTGTGACATCGCCCGCCTGGGTTTCGATGATCGGTATTCCTGTCAGCGAGCCCGTCTTGCCCTTGACGCGGCCGTTCGTGGCCTTCTCGACGTATTCCTCGTTGACGCGCGCAGAGCGCTCGAGGAGTCGCGAATGCAGGTAGAACACGTCGCCGGGGTAGGCTTCGCGCCCGGGAGGCCGGCGCAATAGCAGCGAAATCTGCCGATAGGCGACTGCTTGCTTCGATAAGTCGTCGTACACGATCAGCGCGTCCTCACCGTTATCCATGAAATATTCACCCATCGCGCAGCCGCCGTATGGCGCCAGATATTGCATGGCGGGGGGCATCGAAGCGGAGGCCGCGACCACGATCGTGTGCGCCATGGCGCCATGCTCTTCGAGCTTACGGACGACGTTGGCGATCGAACTCTGCTTTTGGCCGACGGCGACGTAGACGCATTTAACGCCGGCGCCCTTCTGATTGATGATCGTGTCGATTGCGACCGCCGTTTTACCGGTTTGGCGATCGCCGATGATCAGTTCGCGCTGACCGCGGCCGATCGGCACCATGGAATCGATGGCTTTGAGGCCGGTCTGTATGGGTTGCGAGACGCTTTTGCGGAAAATCACGCCCGGCGCCACCCGCTCGAGCGGCGAGCGTCGTGTCGCATTGATCGGGCCGTTGCCGTCAAGCGCATTGCCGAGCGCGTCGACGACCCGGCCGAGCAATTCGGGACCGACCGGCACCTCGAGAATGCGGCCGGTGGTCTTCGCCACCGAACCTTCCGAGATCAGCTTGTAGTCGCCGAGCACGACGGCACCGACCGAGTCCTGTTCGAGGTTCAGAGCGAGGCCGAAGGTATTGCCGGTGAACTCCAGCATTTCGCCATAGCGCGCATCGGCGAGACCGTGGATGCGCACGATGCCGTCGGAGACGCTCACAACCGTGCCGACGTTGCGCGCCTCCGTAGTGGATTGAAATTTTTCGATGCGCGCCTTGATCAGGTCGCTTATTTCCGCTGCATTTATGGACATATCAACCCTCTTCCCAAGAGCTTCTCGAGCACGCGCCTAATTTTCCAAATCCATCGCCAATCGCCGCAGTCGGCCCTGCAACGAACCGTCGATGACGAGGTCGTTGGCGCGCACCATGGCGCCGCCCAATAGCGCCGCAGAGACCGAATTGTGCATTCGCACGGTGCGCTTCAAACGTGTGCTCAACGCGGCGGAGAGCTTTTCCTGCTGGTCGGTGCTGAGCGCCACGGCGGAAATCACCGCGACGTCGACGGTATTCTCGACTGCGGAACGCAGGCGCTCGTAATGCAGCGCGATCTCCGGTAAAAGCAGCAAGCGGCCGTTCGCGGCGAGCACGCGTACGAAATTCTGCATGCCGGCATCGAGTGTCGCGCCGGCAACATCCGTGATCAGGCTGGCGAGGTCGGCCGCCGTCCGCTGCGGGCTGTTGGTGAGCGCCGTAACTCGAGGATCGCCGACGATGCGCGCCGCGATATCGAGCCCTGCCGACCACCGCGCGAAGGCGCTCCGATCGCGCGCATACTCGAACGCAGCTTTCGCGTAAGGCCGGGCGATAGTCGCTCGCTCAACCACTCGCGACCTCCCTTGCCAATTGGTCCAGGAGCTCGGCGTGCGCCCGGGCGTCGATCTCGCGCCCCAACAGGCGCGATGCGCCTTGGACGGCGAGCTTGGCCACTTCCTGGCGCAGATCTTCGCGAGCGCGTGTGGTCTCGCGCGCCACTTCGGCGCGCGCCTGATCGAGCAAACGCCGCGCTTCCATCGAGGCCGTTCCCTTGGCCTCTTCAATCATTTCGTTCGAGCGCTTGCCGGCCATGTCGATGATCTGCGTCGCCCGGTCGCGCGCGTCGCGAATGACGGCCTCGGCGCGCTCGAGAGCTTGAGCCAAATCCTGTTTGCCTTTTTCGCCGGCAGCAAGCCCCGTTGCGATCTTGCGCGAGCGCTCCTCCATCGGCCCCAGAATCATCGGCCACACGAACTTCATCGTGAACCAGACGAGGGCAATGAACACGAGCATCTGCACGATCAACGTGAGATTGATGTTCACAGTAGTCTCCTAACCAGTGCAGCCGTCGAGCGCATCCTTCAGTGCATCAGCACGGACGTGAACGGATTCGCGAAAGTAAAAAAAAGCGCAAAGCCGATACCGATCATGGCGACCGCATCCACCAGGGCCGCGACGATGAACATCTTTACCTGCAGCATTGCTGCAAGCTCAGGTTGGCGTGCAGCGCCCTCGAGAAAGCGGCCGCCGAGAATACCAAAGCCGATGGCGGTGCCGAGCGCGCCCATACCGAAGATAATTCCGACGGCGAGCACGGTCATTGCCTGCACGTGTGCGATATTTTCCATTCAATCCTCCTTAACGAAACAGGTGCGAAATTGATGTGTTACCGAACTCGAGACATCAATGGTGTTCGTGCGCCATCGCCAAATAGACGATCGTCAACACCATAAATATGAAGGCTTGCAGCGTGATCACCAGAAGATGAAATACCGCCCATACAAATCCCAGAATGAATTGCATCAAGACGAAGAACCAGCCGCCGAAGCTGGCCAATTGCGCAACGCCGCGCAGCGACAGAGTCGCCAGGAGCAGGAAAATCATCTCCCCCGCGAACAGATTGCCGTATAAGCGCAGCGATAGTGATATAGGCCGCGCCAGCAGCGGCACGATCTCCAATATCAGGTTCGCCGGAATCAGCAACGCGCGCACGAAAGGGTTCTCGGCGCTGAAGGGCTGCAGAGTCAACTCGCCGATGAAGCCGCCGAGGCCCTTCATCTTGATGCTGTAGTAGATGATGAGGATGAACACCGTCAATGCCATCCCGAACGTGACGTTGAGATCGGTACTGGGGACGACCTTCAGATGCGCGATCCCCGCACCTTGCGCGATCGCCGGCAGAAGATCGACCGGCAGGATGTCCATGGCATTGAAGAGGAACACCCAGCAAAAAATCGTCAATGCCAACGGCGCGAGCAGCTTGTTCGTGCCGTGAAAGCTGTCCTTGACTTGTTGATCGATGAACTCGACCACCAGCTCCACGAAGTTCTGAAATTTACCCGGTACTCCTGAGGTGGCCGTACGCGCGGCAAAATAAAACGAACCGGCGAACAGCATCGCCAGCAGCACTGAAAAAAACACGCTGTCCAAGTGCAGGACGGAGAAATCCGCCACTCCCGTGGGTTCCTTGTTGGATAGGAACGTCAGGTGGTGGAGAATGTATTCGTTCGCGGTCGTCGGCTGTTCTGCTGTCATTAGCGTTTTACGTGCTCACTCAATCGCATCGATTTCAACTACTCGTCAGCGGCCGCGCGCGGCGGCGCCCGGCCCAGCGACGGCAGCGCATTCGCGAGCGCAACCCAGAAGACGAAGAAGGTCGCGACGTATGCGCCGAGCATCGCCAGTGGCACCACCTTCATGGTTTTCAACACCGCCACGAACAGCACTACCACCACGGCGATCTTAGCCGTCTCGCCCACCAAGAACGCACGCATCGCCCGCTCCGGGCATCCCGCCGTTTGGCGGCCGAACCCGAGCAACGCCATTGCAAGACTGGCTGCGGTACTGATCCCGCCTCCCAGCGCCGCCGAGAATGCCGCGTGCAGATCCGCGATAAGCCAGCCCACGAGGGCGCAAATTAGGGTCACGGCCGCCTGTCCCAGGACGACGCTGAGAGCCAGCCGCCGCGCTTTGGGCAGGTCGATCGCGATCAAGTTATATCCCACTCGTGGGGCGAGGCCCGCTACCGCCCAACTGACAGGGCCGAGGCGAGCGCTGCGCTTTTACAATGCCAAATCGCCAGTGAACGATAGTTCGCCTACGCGGCCGGCCGCCGCGGCCGGAACAAGCCGCGCGCATTATAGAGAGGCGACCCCGCTGCAGCAAGGCGATCGCCCGGTATTTTTTTGCGCCTTTTACTTCACTGGATGTGACCGAGGATACCCTCAAGTTCGTCCAAGCTGTTGTAGCTGACGACGAGCTTTCCCTTACCCGAGGCAGTGTGCTGGAAGGTCACCTTGGCGCCCAATTTATCGGCGAGTTCGCGCTCGAGGCGGTGAATATCGGGATCTACTGCCGCGACTGAGCTCGCGGTGACCGTGGGTGGGTTGATGATGCGGCGCACCAAAGCCTCGGTTTCACGCACCGACAAAGATTTTTTGGCAACCAGGCCAGCCACCTCGATCTGTTGTCGCCGCGAACTCAAAGCCAGCAGCGCCCGCGCGTGCCCCATCTCGATGCGCCGCTGTTCGAGGAGTTCCTTGACCTCGTCCGCGAGTTCGAGCAGCCGCAGCAAATTGCTGACCGCCGCGCGCGAGCGTCCTATGGAATCAGCAACTGCCTGATGCGTAAGGCCAAATTCCTCGATGAGCCGGGTGAGCGCACGCGCCTCTTCGAGCGGATTGAGATCCTCGCGCTGAATGTTTTCGATCAAGGCCATCGCCACCGCGGCTGCATCGGGGACATCGCGCACGACGGCCGGAATCTCGGCGAGACCCGCCAGTTGCGCGGCGCGCCAGCGGCGCTCCCCGGCGATGATTTCGTAACGCTGCGTTTCGCCGGCGCGCGCGCGCGCGAGCGGGCGCACCAGAATGGGTTGAACGAGGCCCGCGGACTTGATCGAGTTCGCCAATTCGTTGAGGGATTCCGGGCGCATGTCGACGCGCGGCTGATATTTGCCTCGCTGCAACAAATCCAACGGCAAGCTCGCCAAGCGGTCGCCGACTAACGGCGCCGTGCCGCCAGCGGGCGCGCTGGCGCGCTGCGCGAGCAGCGGGCTCAACTCGGCCAGTCCGCGACCCAAAGACGGCTTTTTGCCCGACATGCTGTGATCCCGATCGATAGACGCCCAATTATACGGGCGCGAGCGGCTCTTCGTCGCGGCGAATCATTTCTCCGGCGAGCGCAAGATACGCGAGCGCCCCGCGCGACTCCTTGTCGTGCAGCAACGCGGGCTTGCCGAAACTCGGCGCCTCGGCCAAACGGACGTTGCGCGGGATCATCGTGCGGAATACCTTCTCGCCGAAATGCTCGACCAACTGCGCGGACACCTCGTTGGCGAGATTGTTGCGGGGGTCGAACATCGTGCGCAGCAGTCCCTCGAGCTCCAGCAGCGGGTTGATGCTGTCGCGAACCTGCTCGATTGTTTGCACGAGGGCGCTCAAACCCTCGAGCGCGTAGTACTCGCACTGCATCGGCACCATGACCGAGTCGGCCGCGGCCAGGGCGTTCAGCGTCAACATGTTCAGGGACGGCGGACAGTCGACCAAGATCACCTCGAAGTCCTCGCGGATGGCTTTGAGCGCATTGCGCAGCTTGAACTCCCGCCCTGCGATCATCGCCAGCAGCCGCACTTCCGCGGCGGTCAGGTCTTGATTGGCCGGCATCAACATGAAGCCGGCGCTCTCCACGCAAACCAAGGCCTCCGCAGCGCTGCAGTCGTTCAGCAGGACATCGCAACTGGTGCGCGCAAGCGCATGCTTGTCGACGCCGCAACCCATCGTCGCATTGCCCTGCGGATCGAGATCGATCAACAGTACACGCCGCTTCGTCGCCGCGAGCGATGCGGCAAGATTAACCGCCGTCGTGGTCTTGCCGACGCCGCCTTTTTGGTTTGCGATCGCAATGACCCGCTTCATATTCTGCTCGACGTGCGCCGGGCCCGACAGAGTTCCACAAGATGCCGTTCCGCGTCCAGTCCCGGCACGGCCAAGCGATGCACGGCGAGCACCCGAAAAGACTTCGGCAGCATCGAGATCTCGGCGTCCGGGCATCTGCCCTTCATTGCGAGCAAGCGCCCGTCAGCGGCGCACAAATGTCCGGCATACGCGATGAAATCCGCCAAGGACGCCAGCGCCCTCGCAACGACGGTGTCGAACGGCTCGAACGGGCGATAGGCCTCGGCGCGCGCATGCACGACCTCGACGTTATCGCAGCGGATCAGTTCGGCCGTACGGGCGACGAACCGCGCCTTCTTGCCGGTCGCCTCGATCAGCGCGAAATGCCGTTCCGGATTGACGACCGCGAGCGGCAAACCAGGGAATCCAGCGCCGGCGCCGACGTCGGCTATGCGCGCGCCGCGCAGATACGGCTGCACGCTCAGACTGTCGAGCAGATGCTTGCGCAGCATGCCGGGCCGGTCGCGCACTGCGGTCAAATTGAATTGCGCGTTGGCGGCCGTCAGTTCGTCGATGATCCGCCGCAGCGCTCCGACCTGCTCCGCGCTCAGGGTAAGGCCGAATTCGGCGGCATCGGCAGCCAGCTGCTCGGCTTCGGTCAACGGCATCATGCGATCAGCCGTTGCTGCCGCGCGCCGCCGCGGGCTACGCACACGAACAGCGCGCGGCGGTGACGCGCTATGCGGCGATCCGCGACAGCCATGCATCGAGTCCGGCGGCATTCAGGCCGACATCCATGTCGAGCAGCTCGCGACGCCGCGCCGCATCGCCGGTAAATCCATGCGCATCCAGCCGCTGCGACCAATGATCGAAAAGCCGCTCCGCGATCCGCGCGGCGCGGCGCGGCGCGGCCGCCGCGCCACGAGCGATCGCGACCAATGCGTCAATGTCGGCGTGCAGATCGGCGCCCAATTTCTCGATGCCGCCGACGCGGCTGTAGTGTGTCAGATAAATCGCCGCTGGCTGCAGATGCAGCAGCCGGTCGAGCGAGGCATGCAGCTGCTGCGGATCGAATTGCGTCGGCGTCGCCGTCGTAATGATGAACGGTCCGGCCGCCGTGTCGAACTCGCGGTAACTGACGCCGAAGGTATCGCCGCTGAAAATCTCGTGTGTGTCGCGATCGGCGATGCACAGGTGATGCAGTGCGTGTCCCGGCGTGTAGAGGATTTCGAGCGTGCGGCGCCCAAGCGTGATGTGCAAACCGTCCTCGGCCGCGAGGATCCGCTCCTTGGGCACTGGCCGTACCGTGCCGTACAGGGACGCGTAGCGAGCCTCGCCGTAGACCGCCTTGGTTGCTGCAATCAACTTGCCTGGATCGCACAAATGCGGCAGCCCGCGCGGATGCACGACTACCTTCGCCAACGGCAGCAGTTCGGCGAGCCGACCGGCGCCGCCGGCATGATCCAAGTGCACGTGTGTGAGCAAAATGTAATCGACCGCCGCGGCCTCGAGGTGCAGAGCATCGAGAGCGGCCATCAGTGCGGGGGCGGAGTGATCGGTGCCGGTGTCGACGAACGCGCCCCGGCCCGCATCGACGATCAGGTGGACCGCATCCATGTGCGGCCTGACGTACTGCGCATCGATCGCGTAAATGCCGGCGCCGGCGCACTCGTAGCGGACGGGCATTCAGTATTCCGCCAATTGTGGAACTAGCGGCCGGGGCGATGGTCGCTGCGACAGGCCTTCGGCGCGGCAACCGCGCGGATATGCCCGTGGGTCGGCGCTCGCAATGTCGTCCACGAGAGCGCCGAATTCGGCCGAGACATACCGATGATCGAACCAAGCCATTGGGTCATTATCCTCGGCATATGCGAACATAGGAACGATGAGCAGACAATTTTTTGCAGCCGTACCGATCAGTGTTTTTTTGTTGATGACGGCGGCTGCGCAGCCGCGGCGCGATGCACTACTCTACAAGGGGATTCCGCTGCCCGCGCCGAATGTCGCCGGGCGCGTCGCCGCCTATTTGAGCGCGCGTCAGGCAACGGTGCTCGGCTGGTCGCCGCGCGGAGCGTTGCTGATCGCGACGCGCTTCGGCGACACCACGCAATTGCACCTAGTCGCGCAGGCCGGGGGCGAGCGGCGCCAGCTGACGTTCTACGCCGATCCGGTCGCGCAAGCTGTGTTTGCGCCGAGTATCGCGGACAATGCGCTCGTATTTCGCAAGGATGACGCCGGTAATGGACGCTATCAACTTTATTATCAGCGCGTTGGCGCGCCGGACGCGCAGCGGCTGACCGACGGCAAGTCGGTCAATGGCGCCGCGATTTGGGCGAATTCTGGGCGCGAGATCGCCTTTGCGAGTAGCACGCGCGGCGGTCGCGGCGGGGACATCGATATCGTCATGCCCGTGCCCGGCGCCGCTGCGCGTCTCCTCGTTGCCGGCGACGGCGCGGCATGGGTGCCGCTCGATTGGTCGCCGGACGACCGGCAGCTGCTCGCGCTGCAGGGCGCGTCGGCGGCGGATTCGCATCTGTATCTGCTCGACGCCGCCACCGGCGCCAAGCGCGAACTCGACGCCGCCGCGGGCAAGGCGGCAATTACGGCGGCGCGCTTCGCGCGCGACGGACTGGGCGTGTATTTGATTTCCGATCGCGACAGCGATTTCCAGCAAATGCGCTATTTGAATCTTGTCACCGGCAAGACCACGGTTCTCTCCAAACCCATTGCGGAAGACATCGTCGGCTTCGCCCTGTCGCGCGACGGGCATTATCTGGCCTACATCAGCCGCGGCGGCGGCGGCGACCAGCTGCATATGATCGATCTGCGCACGCGCGCGGATTTGACGCCGCCGCATCTGCCGTACCCGGGATTAATCGATTCTTTGCATTTCGACGCTGCGGCCCAGCGT
This sequence comes from Gammaproteobacteria bacterium, assembly GCA_043746615.1. Taxonomy (GTDB): domain Bacteria; phylum Pseudomonadota; class Gammaproteobacteria; order Steroidobacterales; family Steroidobacteraceae; genus Bog-1198. The sequence continues at coordinate 11,024 of JAYTQR010000068.1, forward strand.
CTCGCCTTCGACTTGAGCGCGCCGAACCGGCCGTGCGATGCGTATGTATTGACCGTCGCAAACGAGCAATTGCAGGCGTGGACCGACAGCGAGGCTGGACCGGTCGATCTGGCGAAGTTCGTCGCGCCGCGGCTGACGAATTTTCCCACCTTCGATCGCGTCGCCGGCGCCGCGCGCCGGATTCCGCTTTATGTCTACGCGCCGGCGCGCCCGGGGCCGCATCCGGTTCTGATCATGTTTCACGGCGGCGCAACCGCGGCATTCCGGCCGGTTTTCGATCCGTGGATACAATACGTCGTCAACGAACTGGGTTTCGCCGTGCTCGCGCCGAACCTGCGCGGCTCGTCCGGCTCCGGAAAAACCTTTGCCTCGCTCGCCGAGGGCGGCCGGCGGGACGACGTCATCAAGGACATCGGCGCGCTGTTGGTGTGGCTCGAGGGCCAGCGCGAATTCGACGCCAAGGACGTCATCGTTTCCGGCCGATCGTACGGCGGCTATCTTGCGCTCGAGGCTCTGGCAACCTACAGCGATCGCTTGCGCGGCGGCGTCGACTTCGCGGGCATCACCGACTTGGTCGACTACCTCGGCGCGCTGGGGCCCAATCTGCAGCCTTTGGCGCGCAGCGAGTTCGGCGACGAACGCGATCCGGACGTGCGCGCGTACCTGCGCAATCTATCGCCGCTAGCGATGGCGGACCGGATCACGAAACCGGTGCTGATCGTGCACGGGCAAAACGATCCGCTGGTGCCGGCCGGCGAGGCCGAATCGATGGTCAGCCTGCTGCAGAGCCACGGCGTACGCGTCGGCTATTTGCTCGCGAAAGACGAGGGGCACCGCTTCGTGCGCCAACGCGATCGGCTGGCCTACTACACGGCTTTCGCGCAATTCCTGGACAGCGTGCGCTGACGAGCCGGCGGCGGCCGGTGCGCCGTTACTTGCTGTCGGGCGTCGCAGTCGCGAGCGGCGAAGGCTGAGTGGCGAAATAGGCGGCGACGATGCGCACGTCCGCGTCCGTCGCAAGCGACTGCGCCATGCCCATCATGATCGCATTCTTACGGCGGCCGCTGCGATACTGCAGCAGCGCTTGCACGAGGTAGTCCTCGTGCTGTCCGGCCAGCACGGGCGGCTTCGGAACGAGCGGCGCATCCACCCCCAAACCGTTCGCGCCGTGACAGGCCGCGCAGCTTTGCGCCTGCGGCGGCATCGTTCCGGCGATCGTCGCATTCGGCTTGGCGGGGTCGGGCCCCTGCAAGTACGCGGCGATATCCTGCATGTCCTGATCGCTCAATGAACTCGCTTGCGCATGCATCGTCGGGTGCGGACGCTCGCCGGATTTGTACTCCTGCAGCGCGGCGACGATGTAGGCCGCGTGTTGGTGGCGGAGCTTCGGAACGCTGTAATCCGGATACGCGTTGCGGTAGTTGTCGATGCCGTGACAGCCGTAACAGGTGTAGAACTTCTTTTGACCGAGTTGCGCGTCGCCCGCCGCATGCGCCCAACACGACAAACTCAAGCCCCACACGACCGTCGCGGCGAGCCACGCACGGCCATTCGATCCAACGAACATGTTCACTTCTCCGCGTCGCGAGCTTCTTTCGAGGCTGCGATGTTAAAGAGTGGCGCTGCAAATTGCCACTACCGGCCGGTCGATTCGCTCTGCGCGCAGAGGTCATTACCGCCGCTCACCTCGCCGCTGTGCGCGAACCGGTCGCGCATGCGCGGCATCAAGCCGCGCGGGCGCGCTTTTTCAAGTGCACCAACAGCAGCGAAACGGCGGCCGGCGTCAATCCGGGTATGCGCGACGCTTGACCCAGCGTTTCCGGACGCACTTCGCCGAGGCGTTGGCGCGCCTCGTGCGACAAGCCGCGCACCGAGGCGTAATCGATGTCGGCTGGCAGGAGCAACTTCTCGTTGCTCAGCCGGCGGCTGATCTCGGCGCTTTGACGCTGTAAATAGCCTGCGTACTTGGCTTGCACTTCAACCTGCAGCTTCACTTGTTCGCTCAGGCGTTCATCGGCGCGCCAATTCTCGGGCGAATCCTCGACGGTGGGACCGTTCGCCGACCGCAGCGCGCCGAGATCCTCATACGCGACGTGCGGGCGGCGCAAAAGTTCGAGCCCCCGCGTCTCGCGTTGCAGCGGCGCGCCGAGTTTGGCGGCGAGCGCCGCGTCGACGTCGGCCGGATGCACGAGCGCCGCCGACAGGCGCGCGATTTCCGTGGTCACCGCGGCGCGCTTGCGTTCGAAAAACGCCCAGCGCGTGTCGTCGACCAGACCGAGCGTGCGCCCCTGCTCGGTCAGGCGCAGATCGGCGTTGTCTTCGCGCAGCGACAAGCGGTATTCGGCGCGACTCGTGAACATCCGATAGGGCTCGGGGGCGCCGCGAGTGACCAGATCGTCGACCAGCACGCCAATATAGGCCTCGCTGCGCTCGGGATGCCATGGCGCGCGCCCGCACGAGAATAGCGCCGCATTCGCGCCGGCGAGCAAGCCTTGTGCGGCCGCTTCCTCGTAGCCGGTCGTGCCGTTGATCTGGCCGGCAAAGAACAAACCCGCGATGCGCTTGCTTTCGAGACTGTATTTCAGATCGCGGGGGTCGAAGTAATCGTACTCGATCGCGTAGCCGGGACGGGTGATATGCGCGCGTTCGAAGCCGCGGATCGTCCGCACGAACTCGATCTGCACGTCGAATGGCAGGCTCGTCGAAATGCCGTTCGGATAGATCTCCAGCGTATCCAGGCCCTCCGGTTCGACGAAAATCTGATGCGACGGTTTCGACGGGTAGCGCACGACCTTGTCCTCGACGGACGGGCAATAACGCGGGCCCTTTCCCTCGATCCGGCCGGTAAACATCGGCGAACGGGCGCTCGCGCTGCGGATGATTTCGTGCGTACGCTCGTTCGTCGCCGTGATGTGACACGGAACTTGCCGGGGGTGCGCCGTGCGCGCCGCCAAATACGAAAACACCGGCCGCGGGTCGTCGCCGGGTTGCTGCTGCATGACGCTGAAATCAACCGTGCGGCCGTCGATGCGCGGCGGCGTGCCGGTCTTCAGGCGGCCGACGCGCAAGTCGAGTTCGCGCAAGCGCGCGGCGAGCCGATTCGCCGGCGGGTCGCCGGCGCGGCCACCGGCATGGCTCTCCAAGCCGACGTGAATCTTGCCGCCGAGGAACGTGCCGACCGTCAGCACGATCGCGCGGGCGCGGAACTCGGCGCCACTTGAGGTCACGCAGGCGACGGCGCGGCCGCCTTCGATAATGAGGTCGGCGACCTCCTGTTGCAGCAGCTCGAGGTGCGGTTGCCGCTCGACCATGCCGCGAATTGCGCGCTTGTACAGCAGCCGGTCCGCTTGCGCGCGCGTCGCGCGCACGGCGGGCCCCTTGCTGGCATTCAGCGTGCGAAAATGCATGCCGGCCGCGTCGGCCGCGAGCGCCATCGCGCCGCCGAGCGCGTCGATCTCCTTGACCAAGTGTCCCTTGCCGATGCCGCCGATCGCCGGATTGCAGCTCATTTGGCCGAGCGTCTCGATGTTGTGCGTCAGCAGCAGCGTGCGGCTGCCGATGCGCGCCGCGGCCAGGGCCGCCTCGGTGCCGGCGTGGCCGCCGCCGATCACGATCACATCGAAATCCGCACTGAAACGCATGACGCTTGAGACTCGATTGCCGATGGAGGCTGGCCACTTTACCCAGGAGGCCGGCAAACCGCCAGCAACCGTCCTGGCGCCGGTCGAGCCGGCGCACGAGGCCGCCCGGCCGCCGGAGCCGCCTCGTGCGTCGACTCCGCGCCGCGAATCGCTACACTAGCGCAATAGCGTGGGAGCGTTGCATGCGTATCGTCCGAAACGCCATCATGGCGATCGGCTGGGGCCTGATGTTATATCGGCCGGCAGCAGCAGAGCCGGCCGCTGCGGCGCCGCTGCGCTTGCACGAGTGTCTCCTCGCGCACCCGTTCAAGCTGTATTCGATCGAGGCGCAGTGCGGCACCTTGCGCGTCGCGGAAAATCGCGCCGACCCCAACAGCGTCAAAATCGGGCTGCGAGTCGCGGTGGTGCGCGCGCTGAATCGCCGCAGCGGCGCCGCGCCGCTCGTGTTGCTCGCCGGCGGTCCGGGCCAGAGCGCGATCCAGATGTACGTCAGCCTGGCGGCGGCATTTGCGCGCAGCAACCGCAATCACGACATCGTCCTGCTCGATCAGCGCGGCACCGGCCGATCCGCGCCGCTGAATTGCGATTATCCGGACGACTGGCAGGAAACGGCCGACACGCCGGCGAGCGTGCGGCGCGCTACACGGGCGTGCCTGGCGCACTTCGGCGAGCACGTCCGCTGGTACACGACCAGTATCGCCATACGCGATCTCAATGAGGTGCGGCGCGCGTTGGGCTACCGGCAAATCGATCTGTACGGGGCGTCGTACGGGACGCGCGTCGCCGAGCAGTACATGCGGCGCTACCCGTCGAACGTGCATGCGGTCATTCTGGACGGCGTCATCGACCCCGAGCAACCGATCGGTCCGTCGACGCCGCTCGATGCCGAGCGCGCGCTGCGGCAGATCATCGCTCGCTGCGGGGAGACACGCGATTGCGCGCAGACGTTTCCGCGATTGCCCCAGGAACTGACGGCGCTGCGGCAACGATTCGGCCCGCAGACGCTTGCCGTGCCGCTCCGGGACCCTTCGAGCGGACAACCGGAGCACGTGCCGTTCACGCGCGGCATGCTGGCCGCGTCACTGCGCTTGCTGTCGTATAGCGCAAGCGAGGCCTCGCTGCTGCCGATCCTGATTCACCGGGCGGCTGCCGGCGATTTGGCGCCGCTCGCGAGTCAAGCGATCATCATGGCACGCCAGATCGGCGGCCAGCTGGCAAGCGGCATGCAAAACACCGTGATTTGCAGCGAGGATGTGCCCTATTTCAATGCGGCTCGCATCGACCGCGCGAGCCTTGCACGCACCTACATGGGCGCCGATCAGCTCGATGCGCTGGCGCAAATTTGCGCGCTGTGGCCGCGGGGGCCCGTGGATTCGGATCTGCATGCGCCGCTACGCAGCAACATACCGACCTTGCTGCTGGCCGGCGAAGACGACCCCGTGACGCCGCCCGCGGCGGCCGAAAGGGTCGCGCTGGGGCTGTCGCGCCATCGCCTGTTGGTGCTCCCCGGGGAAGGACACGGCCAGGTTGCGACCGGCTGCGTGCCGCGGCTGCTGGCCGAGTTCCTCAGCCTCGACGAGCCGCAGAGGCTTAACGCAGACTGTCTTGCCGAGCACCGCCCGCCGCCGTTTTTCCTGCGTTTCGCGGGGCCGGCGCCATGATCGAGGCACGCGCGCTGTGCAAACGGTTCGGCGCGATCACCGCAGCGGAAGACGTATCGTTCATTGCGCGAGACGGCGAAATCACCGGTCTGCTCGGCCCGAACGGGGCCGGCAAATCAACCTGTCTGCGGATGCTTTACGGCGTGCTGAGGCCGGACGGCGGCGAGGCATGTATCGACGGGATCGACATCCGCGGCGAAATGTCGGCCGCGCGCGCGCGGCTGGGCGTGCTGCCTCACGCTGCGGGTCTTTATGGCAACCTGAGCGCGCGCGAAAACATCGAGTATTTTGCCGCGCTATACGGCATCGATGCTGCGCGCAGCGCCGCGCGGACCGAGGCGCTGGCGCGCGCCCTCGATATGCAGGAATTTCTCGAGCGCCGCGTGAAGGGGTTCTCTCAGGGACAGCGCCTCAAGGTCGCGCTGGCGCGCGCGCTCGTCCACGATCCGGGTAATCTCGTGCTCGACGAGCCGACCAATGGACTCGACGTGATGGCGATACGCAAATTGCGGACCCTGCTGCTCGCCTTGAAACAAGAGGGTCGCTGCATTTTGTTGTCCTCGCATGTCATGCAGGAAGTCGCGGCGGTGTGCGACCGCATCGTCATCATCGGCGGCGGCCGGGTGCGCGCCGACGACACGCCGCAAGCGATCCGCGATCGCAGTGGTGCGGCCACGCTCGAAGAGGCGTTTCTGCGGGTACTCGGCGATCGGTCGGAAATCCTTTGATGAGCGCGGCACTCACCGTATTGCGCAAGGAATTCCTCGAGAATTTTCGCGATCGACGCACGCTCTTTGCGGCGTTGCTGTTCGGACCGCTGTTCGGTCCCTTGGTGTTCGGCGCGATGATCTCGCGCCTGCTCGATCAGAGCGTGTTGGCCGCGGACCAGTCGCCGCAGCTGACGATAGCGGGCGGCGAACGCGCGCCCGGCCTGGTGCAGTATCTGCGGACGCAAGGCGTCAAGCTGCGGCCGGCCGCGTTATCGGTAGGCGGCGCGCGCGCGTTGGTGCAAAGCGGCGTGGCGCAGGTCGTGTTGGTCGTACCTGAGGATTATGCACCGCGCTTTGCGGCGGGAATGCCTGCTCCGGTGCTGCTGATCGCCGACAGCACCGACTCGCAGACCCGCAAGATCGCCGAGCGCGAGCGTGCGATCCTCGCCGCCTACGGCAGCACGATCGCGCAGCTGCGGCTGCAGATGCGCGGCGTGAATCCTTTGTTGACAGTGCCGGTCGCCGTCAACGATGTCGACGTCGCGACGCCCGCCGGCCGGACCGTCGTCGTGTTGGGATTCATGACGTATTTCGTGCTGTTCGCGACGCTGATGGGCGGACTGTATTTGGCGATCGATGTGACCGCCGGCGAGCGCGAGCGTGGTTCGCTCGAGGCCTTGCTGGCGCTGCCGGTGTCGCGCGCCGCTCTCGTGGGCGGCAAGATACTGGCGACGTCGGCCTATATGTGCCTGTCGCTTGCGATCACTTTGGCCGTTTTCGTCGTCGTGTTTCGCTTCGTGCCATTCGACCACCTGGGTATGAGCGCTAATTTGGGCGCTGGCACAGCGCTGGCGTTTTTCGTGATCTGCCTGCCGTTCGTGCCGCTCGGCGCCTCCCTGATGACCTTCGTAGCCTCGTTCACGCGGACCTATCGGGAAGCACAGACGTACCTGTCGTTGCTGCTGCTGGTGCCCACGCTCCCGATTGCATTCGCGACTATTTATTCATTAAAAACGAGAACTTATTTGATGGCGGTGCCCTCGTTGAGCCAGCATTTGCTGATGACCAGCGTGCTGAAGGGCCAACCGATCGCCACGACCGATGTGCTGATTTCGGCGGCCGCGTCGCTGGCCGTGGCGCTCGTTTTCTACCTACTGACCGCCGGCCACTGGCGGCGCGAAACGATGCTCGGCTGAGCGGCCTTTCCGGCCGCCGGATCGCTGCGACGACGGCTTTTGCCGCAACACAGCTATAGGCAAGACATATGTTAACTGCTATAACACAACTGTGTAGAAAAAAAAGTGTGGCAGCCCACAATTTGGGAGAAACGGGCATGGCGATTCCGGCTTATGTGCGGTCCAGGGGCGTTTTCCTGCCGCTTGCGTTGTTGGCCTCGGCGACGACGATGCTGTGGCTCTTTTGGCGATATCCGAAAGCCACCTTGGTCGTCGCGCTGATCGTATTGTCCGCGCTTACTTTCTCGGCGAAGTTTACGCGCGGGAGCGACACGGACGGCAGCAAC
>JAYTQR010000069.1:0-1694 GCA_043746615.1 Gammaproteobacteria bacterium
TCGCCGCGTTTCCGATCATGATGGGTGCGTGCGCGCTGCTGCAGCCGGTCGCGAGCTTGCGTTTCTTCGCCTCCGGGCGCTTCGCTTGGGGACCTTCGCTCGGACTGACGTTCGGCGGCATCGTCGGCGTGTTTATCGCCGCCTACATCGTCAAGTCACTGCCGCTGCATGCGCTGCGCTGGCTCGTGATCGTCGTCATCGCTTATGCCGCGTTCGCGATGCTGCGCTCCGCCACGGTGCGCCGGCCGGCGTGACCGGCGACAAGGCGCCGCGCGAAAGCGCACCGTGCGTGGTGTTCGAACTCATGCCAGTTCGAGTATTCTAGCGCGCCCGCCGCCTCGTCGAGACCAGATAGAATGCAACAGAGGATTCCCGCAACGCTGATACCCGGAGACGGGATTGGGCCAGAAATCGTCGATGCGACCCTGACGGTGCTCGATGCGCTGGGTTCGCCGTTTCAATGGGATCGGCAGATTGCCGGATTGCAGGGCGTCAAGCTCGCGGGCGACCCGCTGCCGCCGGCGACGCTGCAGAGCATCCGGCGCACGCGATTGGCCTTGAAAGGTCCGCTGGACACCCCTTCCGGGGGCGGCTATCGCTCGTCGAACGTCCGTCTTCGGGAGGAATTCAAACTGTACGCGAACCTGCGGCCGGTGCGCACAATGGTGCCGGGCGGGCGCTTCGAAAACATCGACCTCGTCGTCGTGCGCGAGAATCTCGAGGGCTTGTATATCGGCCATGAGCACTACATCCAAATCGACGACGATCCGCATGCGGTTGCGATTGCGACGGGCGTCAATACTCGCCAGGGATGCCGGCGCCTGCTGGAATACGCGTTCGAACACGCGGTCGCGACCGGCCGCAAGAACGTCGCGATCGTGCACAAAGCCAACATCATGAAAGCGCTTACCGGGATCTTCCTCGAAACGGGCGCCGCACTGTACGAGGAAAAATACCGGGGTCGATTTGCGCTGGAATCGATCATCATCGATGCCTGCGCGATGAAGCTGGTGCTGAACCCGTGGCAGTTCGAGGTCTTGGTCACCACGAATTTATTCGGCGACATCCTTTCAGATCTGGCTGCCGGCTTGGTCGGCGGCTTGGGGCTGACGCCGGGCGCCAACATCGGCGCGGACGCCGCAATCTTCGAGGCCGTACACGGCACGGCCGCGGACATTGCCGGCAAGGGTATCGCCAACCCGATTGCGTTGATGCTCAGCGCCGCAATGATGCTCGATCACTGCCGGCTGCACGATTCGGCCGTCCGCCTCAGAGACGCGATTGACGCGACGCTCAACATCGACCAGGTCAGGACCGGCGATTTGGGTGGACGCAGCACGACGGCGCAATTCGCCCACGCCCTGGCGGCGCGGATCGCGAACGGCTGAGTCCTCGCGAAAGCAGCAGCGCGCGCATGTCGCCAGTCATCTCAGTCAATAATCTGAGCAAGGCATACGCCTCCGGCCATATTGCGCTCAGAAACGTCAATCTCGACATCCGCAAAGGCGAGATTTTCGCCTTGTTGGGACCGAACGGCGCCGGCAAGACGACGCTGATCAACATCGTTTGCGGCATCGTGACTCCGAGCAGCGGCCATGTTCTCGCCGACGGCCACGACGTCACGCGCGATTATCGGCCGGCCCGCTCCAAGATCGGTCTCGTCCCACAGGAACTGTGCACTGATTCGTTCGAGA
>JAYTQR010000070.1:0-4607 GCA_043746615.1 Gammaproteobacteria bacterium
GGGTTTCCCGGGGCGCTATTGTGACGCAGAAACTCCGTAACATCGCCATCATCGCGCACGTCGATCATGGCAAGACCACGCTCGTCGATCAATTGCTGCGCCAATCGGGGACGCTCGATGCCCGCAAGGACCTGCAAGAGCGGGTCATGGATTCCAATGTGCTGGAACGAGAGCGCGGCATCACGATCCTCGCGAAGAACACGGCGATCAACTGGAGCGACTACCGGATCAACATCGTCGACACACCCGGCCATGCGGATTTTGGCGGCGAGGTAGAACGCGTATTGGCGATGGTCGATTGCGTGCTGCTGCTCGTCGATGCCGTCGACGGGCCGATGCCGCAGACGCGCTTCGTCACGCAAAAAGCGTTCAAGCACGGGCTGCGGCCGATCGTCGTCATCAACAAGATCGATCGCGACGAAGCGCGCCCCGGCTGGGTGCTCGATCAAACCTTCGATCTGTTCGACCGCCTGGGCGCAACCGACGAGCAATTGGACTTTCCGGTCGTGTACGCGTCCGCGCTGCGCGGCTTCGCCGGCCTAGATTCCACGGTGCGGGACGGAGACATGCAGCCGCTGTTCAAAACCATCGTCGATCACTGTCCTTCCCCGGACGTCGATGCCGATGGCCCGCTGCAGCTGCAGGTGACCCTGCTGGATTATTCCAGCTACGTCGGCGCGATCGGCATCGGCCGCATCAAGCGCGGCACGCTGAGGCGCGGCATGGCCGTTGCCGTCGTCGGCCGCGACGGCAAACAGCGTTCTGAGCGGATCACGCAGATACTGGGATTCCACGGCTTGACGCGCGTCGAGGTCGACAGCGCCGAGGCCGGCGACATCGTCGCGTTCGCCGGCATCGCGGAACCCAAAGTGTCGGACACTTTGTGCGATCCGGCCATTGTCGAGCCCTTGGCCAGCCTGACGGTCGATGAGCCGACGATCAGCATGACTTTCGAAGTCAACACGTCGCCGTTCTTGGGGCGTGATGGCAAATTCGTGACCAGCCGCCAGATCCGCGAGCGCTTGGACCGCGAAGCGATTCACAACGTCGCCCTGCGGGTCGAGCCGACCGCCGATCCGGATAAATTCATCGTCTATGGACGCGGTGAGCTGCATCTCGGCGTATTGCTGGAAAACATGCGGCGCGAAGGCTACGAATTGGCGGTCTCGCGGCCGCGTGTCGTGATCAAGCAGATCGAGGGGCAGGCGCATGAGCCCTACGAACAGGTCACCGTGGACGCCGACAGCGAGGCTCAGGGCGACATCATGTCGGCGCTCGGCAGCCGCGGTGCGGAACTCAAGGATATGCAGGCGGACGGCCGCGGACGGGTACGTCTCGATTACATGGTGCCGTCACGCGGACTGATCGGTTTTCAGACCGAGTTTCGCACGATGACGCGCGGCACCGGTCTGTTGCACCACGTCTTCGATCATTACGGACCGGTGGTGCAGCGCGAACTCGGTCAGCGCCCGCAAGGCGTGCTGGTCGCGAACGGCCAGGGCATCGCGCTCGCGTATTCGCTGTTCAGCCTGCAGGAGCGCGGACGTCTGTGCATCGGGCCCGGCGAGGAAGTCTACGAGGGGATGATCATCGGCCTCAATAATCGCGACAACGATCTGGTCGTCAATCCCCTGAAAGGCAAAAAACTCACCAATATGCGTGCCGCCGGCAAGGATGAAAATGTCGTGCTGACGCCGCCGATCCGCTTCTCGCTGGAGCAGGCCATGGAGTTCATCGACGACGACGAGTTGATCGAGATCACGCCAGGCTCGATCCGCTTGCGCAAACGCAGTTTGAAGGAAACCGATCGCAAGCGCTCGGGGCGCGAGGCCGTCGACCTCGGCGCTGCCGTCTGAGGCTTTCTGCGGCGCGGTCCGCCGCGGCCGGTAAACGGCCTCAATCGGCGCATTGCCGCGACTATTTAACCGATTGTTGGTCGAATCGAGACCCGCATCACGTCCCCATTGCGGGACCGTTTTACCATCTATCCGTCATCCGTCATCCGGCGCGGGCGCGCCGATATTTGCCGTGGGAGAGCCGAGGACTTGTCACGCGATACCGCGAACGCAGTTCGTAGCGAGCCGTTGCTGCCGACGGCTAGCTTCAATCGCTTGTTGGAGCGCCAGCTGAGCGAAGCACGGCGGCGCAACGGCGAAATGGATTTTGCCACGCTGCTGCAAATCGTCAGCTTGCATTACGACCGCATCGATGCCGAGCGGCGCGGCGTCGTGCGCTCGATGCAGATCATGTCGAACGAGGCGCAGGCGCTGACGCGCCAAATCCGCGAACAGACGGCATCGCATCTGCAGGCGATTCTCGACAATGTCAAAGACGCCATCATCACGGTGGACGATCAAGGTCACATCGAGACGTTCAACCCGACCGGCGAGCGCATTTTCGGCTATTCCCATGCGGAGATTCTCGGACGCACGCTGGACTTCATCTTTCCGGAACTCGATACGCAGAGCGCAGCCGGGTTTCTGGAACGTCTGGCGACGAAGATCGACGACACGCACGTCGATTTGGCGGCGCACCAAGCCTGGGGCGTCGCCAAGGACGGCAACCGCATCGCCGTCGAAATTGCGGTCAGCAAAGCCCATTTGAACCAGCGCGACTGCTACGTCGTCTGCATCCGCGACGTCACCGAGCGCCAAGTCGCCGAACAATTGATGCGCGAGAGCGAGGCGCGCTACCGGATCCTGGTCGAGCACGCGCCGGAGGTTATCGTCGTCTTCGACGTCGATCAGGGCCGCTTCGTCGACGTCAACGACAATGCCTGCCGGTTCTTCAAGATGGACCGCGAGACGCTGCTTTGCAGCGGGCCCGACCGGATCAGCCCAGCGGTACAGATGGACGGCACGCCTTCCTTCGGCGTCGCGCGTGGCTACATCAACGGCGCGCTCGCCGGTGCGGCCCCGGTTTTCGAATGGGTGCATTGCGACGCCAACGGCCAGCATCTTCCGTGCGAAGTGCGTTTCGTGCGGTTGCCGAGCTTCAATCGCCGCTTGATCCGCGCCAGCATCACCGACATCACGGAGCGCAAGCGTGCCGAGGCGATCGCGGCCGGGGAGCGGCGCGTGTTCGAAAAGATCGCCGCCAACGCACCGCTGTCAGCCGCGCTCGAAGCGATCACGGAAGTCATCGAGCGGGTCATGGCCGAGAGCTTTTGCGCGATCAACCTGCTGGATCGAGAGCGCTGTACCTTGAGTTTCGGCGCGGCGACGCGGCTGCCCCGCGAGTTCGTCGTCGCCATGGACGGAGTCCCGGTCGGTATGCGTTTCGGCTCCTGTGCGGCGGCGGCGCACCTGGCTCAGCCGGTGCTCGCCGCCGACATCGCCGCCGACCCATCGTGGGAATGCCGCCGCGAGGCGGCGCTCGACGTGGGTCTCTGCGCCGCCTGGTCGGTGCCGATAATCGCCTCGGATGGGCAAGTGGTCGGCACCATCGCCGTGTTTCGACGCCAGGCGGGCTTGCCCGGCGAACGCGACCAGGATCTGCTGCTGCGCATGGCGCAGATCGCCGGCATCGCGATCGAGCGGCACAGTGCCGAGAACGCGCTGCGCAACAGCGAGGCCAAATTCCGCGGTCTGTTCGAGAACGTCATGGAAGGGGTCTACCAAACGACGCGCGATGGCCGCATGCTCGCCGTCAACCCGGCGTTCGTGCAAATGCTGGGCTACGGCTCGGCCGAGGAAGTCTACGCGCTGCCGGCCCCCGCGCTGTACTGGAATCCCGGCGACCGCGATTCGTACGTGCGGCGCATGGAGAGCGACGGCGAGGTGCGCAACGAGGAGCTGATGCTGCGCTGCAAGGACGGCAGCATGCTGGTCGCCGTCGACAACAGCCGGGTGGTTCGCGACAAGCTCGGGCGCGTGATCGGGTTCGAGGGCACGATCGCCGACATCACCGAGCGCAAAAAAGCCGAAACGGCCGTGTTTCAGGCCAAGGAGCGCGCGCAAGTCACGCTGCAATCGATCGGCGATGCGGTGATCACCACGGACGCCGAAGGGCGCATCGACTACATGAATCCGGTGGCAGAAAGCCTGACCGGCTGGGAGAACCGCGAGGCGCAGGGCCAATTGATGTGCGATGTGCTCACCGTCGTCGATGAGACCACCCGCGAGGCGGGGGAGAGCCCCATCGTGCGCTGCCTGCGCGAAGGCCAGGTGCTCGGCCTCGCGCAGCACACGGTGCTCATCGCCCGGCGCGGCCAGGAAATCGCCATTCAGGACTCCGCGGCGCCGATCCGCGACCGCGCAGGAAACCTGATCGGCGCGGTCATGGTGTTCCACGACGTGAGCAAGGAGCGGCGGCTGCACCGCGCGCTGCATTACCAGGCGTGCCACGATACGCTCACCGGGCTCATCAACCGGCGCGAGTTCGAGAATCGTCTCACGGCGGCGGTGGAGGGGGCGCGCCAGGATTCGAGCTCGCACCAGGCGCTTTTATATCTGGATCTCGATCAGTTCAAGCTGATCAACGACACCTGCGGCCATCCGGCCGGGGATCAGCTGCTTCGGCAGATCACCGGACTGCTGCAAACGCGCGTGCGCAGCGCCGACACGCTCGCCCGGCTGGGCGGCGACGAATTCGGAATACTGCTCGCG
>JAYTQR010000071.1:0-2052 GCA_043746615.1 Gammaproteobacteria bacterium
GTAACGACGGCCCTGAGCGCACTGAAATCCGCAAGATCCGACGAGGCTCCGATAAGCCAAAAACGTGCATTGGTATTCAGGCCCGTCTTCGCCGCCGGCAGCAGGCGCAACTTGAAGTCGATGCGACGCCCGTCCTTGTTGGGCGAAATGCTGATCAAGTGGCCGGCTTCGATGCCTTGATACAAGACCTTGGTTTCACCGGGAACCGCGCCGGCGGCGCGCTCGAAAGTTACCGTGACGACTTCTCCCCGGCGCGCCACCGCTTGAATGGCGAGGTAGCCCACGATGATCAGGGCCGCCACAGGGATTGCGAAAACCAGGCCGGGCCAGAGGGTCTTTAGACGGCTCGCGCGCGGCAACGCGTCAGAATCGGACACTTTCGTCAATTGGTATGCTCCGCGACGTCCCACATGCGGCGCGAGTCGAACGCCTTCACTGCAAGCGTCGTAAGAATGACCACGGCCGCAAACGGCGTTGCCGCCGGTTCGGCCCGGCCATCGATCAGGCTGTTGAAGTGAATCACAGGAACGAAGCAAGCGATCGTGAACGGGTCGATCATGGACCAGCGGCCAATTTCCTCGAGCCAACGGTAAATCCGCGTCTTGCCGACCAAGTGCTGGCTCGATCGCCGCATGAGGGACGCGGCGCACCATGACAAGCCGAAGATTTTGAGGAGCGGAATCGCGAAACTGGCGGAAAATACCAGCGCAGCCAGCGCATAGAACTGCCCTTGCACGAGATCCACAATGCCTCCGATCACCGTGTACGAGGTCGGTTGCAGGTCGATCGGTATCCTGGCGATCGGATACAGGTTCGCCGGGAAGTACAACAGGGCCGCAGCAATGAGCAGGGCAACGGGCGTCGTAAGACTATTCGGCTTTCGGCTCCTGAGAAGCGCACGGCAGCGAGGGCAGCGGCATGCCTCCGGGCCCTGCGTCACCGGGAGGCCGCAACCGTGGCAGTTCATGGACGGCCGTGAACCGCACCAATTCGAATTAGGCGCAATCAGTTGCCACACCCGCGCTTTATCGAGCGTTGCACGGACAAACAGCGAGAGCACCGCGGCAGCGATGTAGCACATTGCGCCGATTTCTATCGTGACCACGATCGAGACGCGCAGCCTTGCGTACGCAACCACGAAACCCAGAAGAAACACGTCGAGCATCGCCCATGTTTCGAGTGCGTTGGCGTAGCGGAACAGCGCACCAAGCCAGCGAGGCCGGCTTGCCGTGCGCACGGTCAGCAAGACCGCGCTCAGCGCACCGAAGCGTATGGCCGGGAATATCAACACAAATAAGCCGATGACGCTGCCGAGGACAGGCAAGCCTTCCTGCCACAAAATCGACACGCTCGACGGCAAAATGCTGGTCCGAGTTTCGCCGAGCGCGTAGGTTGTCAGAAACGGTTCAAACGAAATGGGAATCAGCAAAAGGCACGTCGCCAACGCACATGCGAGTGCCGCGTCCAGGCTCTTGCCCGCGCACCGCGCGAGCGGCGAGCGACAGCGGCGGCAGCAAACCGAGCCGTTACCGAATTGGTCCTCCTCAGCCGGGAACAAGCCGCAGTTCGGACAGGCAACGTTCCTCGAACTCGATTCGCAAGAATCTGAGCCCGTGTTGGTCGAGTATCGATGGCCGATACCCGGCGCAAGCACGGCGCCGTGCGATCGTACGCCGCCCGAGGAAATCGTTGCCTGCGTGGCCTCCATGGGATCGTGTCGTTTTATGCAGGTCCTCCGTGGTCCGACAGTGCGCTGCGGCAAGTCTCGGTGCCGGGTGCCGGGCGCGTCCGCGCGCCGCCGCACATACGCTGTCGCGCAGGCCGGCCCTCGCAGCAAGCTTAGTCGATGGCCGGCGCCGCCGCGACCTCGATTGCCTGGCCGGCCGCCAATGTCGGCGCCCCGGCCGCAAAGGCGGCCTGGTTGTAGGCGCCGACATCGCCCGCAAGCAAGGCATTGTAGGCGGCCAGTTTAGCGGTAAATTCGCCGTTCACCTCTTTTTCCATCGCCAGCAGCGGCGGAGTCGGCGCCTGCGTGCCGAGTTCGGCGAACGC
>JAYTQR010000072.1:0-5888 GCA_043746615.1 Gammaproteobacteria bacterium
CGGCATCGCCCTGTACGCGCTGCGGCGCAATCGCCGTATGCGCAGCCGCTAGGATCCCGCAGCGGACTGTGCGTGCCGCGTTTCGAGTTCACTGACCACCGCGGCGCACCGCATCGATGATCTGCCGTGCGGCGTGGGCGTCGGCGGCCAACGTCGAACCGGTCGACACCAAATCGCAAATCACGTCGATGACGTTCAAACCGACGAGACCGAGATCGCAAATGTCCTCCTGGACGAGATCCGGAATGTCGTCGTCGCGCACGAACAGCACGTCAAGCGGCATGTTCTCGCCGTGACACAGCAATTGGTCCCTGCCGCGCGCGCCGCGGCCGGGCTGCAGCTTGACGGGCGCGGGGCGCCTGCCTAGAATCCGCTCCGCTCATCTAGACCGGCTGAGGGAAAGGCCCTTAGAAGCCGGGGCAACCAACGCGGGCCACTCGAGGCCGGCGCAACGGTGCCAACTCCTGCGGCGACGGAAGCTTGGTGCTCCGGGACCGGTAGATGAGTGTCCGATCGGATCGGCGGCCGGGCCGCCGCACGCGGGCTTTCGAGAGCGCCGCCGCTCCGCAGGGGTTATGTGAACCTGTGAGGAGTGCTGTGTCGACATGCCGCGAAATTCCAACTTCAATGCCGACTCCGTCGCCGCCGAAGAGGTCTTGGACGATGTCCTCGATCTGCCGTCGCCGTGGCCGCTGCATTACGGCGACCGCCTGCCGCGGGCGCGGCTGGCCTATCGGCTAGCCGGCCCACGCGGCGCGCCGATCGTCGCGGCGCTCGGCGGCATCTCTGCGCATCGCACCGTCGCGGGAGCCGAAGGCGTGGGTTGGTGGACGGCACTCGTCGGTCCCGGACTCGGCGTCGACACCAAACGCTACCGCGTGCTCGGCATAGACTATCTCGGCGGCTCGGGCGGCAGCACCGCGCCCGACGGGCAAACCCCGTTCCCGCCGTTGAGCGCCTTCGATCAGGCCGCGGCGCTGCGCGAAATTCTCCGCCAGCGCGCGTTGCCGCCGCTGCACGCCATCGTCGGCGCCTCCTACGGCGGCATGGTCGCGCTGTCGTTCGCGGCGCGCTACCCGGAACTCGTCGGATGCATCGTCGTGCTGAGCGCTGCCGACCAATCGCGGCCGCTGTCGACCGCCTGGCGCAGCGTGCAACGGCAGATCGTGCGCGAAGCGCTCGCGCGCGGCGATGGCGCCGCCGGTCTGCGGCTCGCGCGCGCACTGGCGATGACCACGTACCGCAGCGCCACGGAATTCGCCGCGCGCTTCGGCGGCCCGCCGGTCCGCGACGCCGAGCGGTTCCGATTTCCGATCGAGGAATATCTGTTTGCGCGCGGCGACGATTACGTGCAGAAATACACCGCCGAATCCTTTCTCGCGTTGAGCGAATCGATCGACTTGCATCGGCTCGATGCGGGGCAAGTGCGTACGCCGGCGACGCTGATCGCCGTGCGCGAGGATCAATTGGTGCCGCTCGCCGACATGCACGCCTTGGCCGGCCGGCTCGGCGGCCGCCACCGGCTCGTCGAGGTGAGCTCGGTATTTGGGCACGACGCGTTTTTGAAGGAGTGTGCTGCCTTGCAGCCCATAGTCGAACAGGCTCTTGCGGAGACCGAACAGTGAACGATGACAAGGATCGAAAGCTCGCGACGCGGGCGGTGCGGGCAGGGCTCGAATCGGACGCGCAATTCGGCGCGGTCGTGCCGCCGGTTTATTTGAGCTCGAATTTCGCGTTCGACGGCTATCGCAAGCAGCGCAGCCAATACGACTACACCCGTTCGGGCAATCCGACGCGCGATCAGCTCGCCGCGGCGATCGCGGATCTGGAGGGCGGCGCCGGCGCCGTCGTCACCTGCACGGGACTCGCCGCGATAACGTTGATCCTGGCGACGCTGCCCGCCGGCGCTCGCGTCGTCGCGCCGCACGATGGCTACGGCGGTACGTTCCGGCTGCTCGCGGCCTGGCACGCGCAAGGCAAGATCGCCGTCGATTTCGTCGATCAAGGCAACGCGGCCGCGCTGCAGGCGGCGCTTGCGGCGGCGCCCAAACTCGTCTGGATCGAGACGCCGAGCAACCCGTTGCTGCGCATCGTCGACATCCGAGCGATTGCCGATGCGGCGCACGCCGTCGGCGCGCTCGTGGCCGCCGACAACACCTTCCTGTCGCCGGTCTGGCAGCGGCCGCTCGAACTCGGCGCCGACCTCGTCATGCATTCGACCACCAAATACCTGAACGGCCACAGCGATGTGGTCGGTGGCGCAGTCGTCAGCGCCACCGCCGAGCAGCAGCAACAGCTCGTCTGGTGGGCGAACGCGATCGGCGTCACCGGTGCGCCGTTCGACAGTTTCCTGACGCTGCGCGGCCTACGCACGCTGCCTGCGCGCATGCGCGTGCACGCCGAGAACGCGGTGGCGGTCGTCGCGGCGCTGCAGCGTCATGCGGCGGTCTCGCGCGTGTTCTATCCCGGACTCGCCGATCATCCGGGCCACGCGCTCGCGCGCCGCCAGCAATCTGGATTCGGCGCGATGTTGAGCTTCGAACTCGCCGGCGGCGAACCCGCCGTGGAGGCTTTTCTGCGCGGCCTCGAGTGTTTCACGCTTGCCGAATCGCTCGGCGGCGTCGAGAGCCTGATCGCGCATCCGGCGACGATGACCCACGCCGGCATGGACGCGAACGCGAGACTGCGCGCCGGCATCGGCGCCGGCCTGCTGCGCGTATCCGTCGGCATCGAGGATCCGGCGGATCTGGTCGCCGACCTCGAGGCCGGCTTGCAGCGGGCGACGAAAAGTCTCGCCGCATAGGCCGCGGCCTCGGTATGGTGCGCCCAGGACCCGCCGCGGGTGGTCGACCACTGGCTCGCTACTACGGCGAATACCTCCGCATCACCATCACGATCAAGCGTGCGAGCCGAATGCCTCGGTCCGAATATCACGGTACCAGCGCGCGGCTTCGGCCGCCTGATCCGGGCCGTAGCCGGGCCTCGCCGAGCCGGCCGCCGGCGCCGGCGGCCCGTCGCGCAGAATGTGGCCGTCCGATTCGTGGAAGCGTGCAGGGATCGCCAATGCGGCCGCCGGCGCGAGCATGCTATAGCAGACGCTGACGTAGGCGGCTTTGGACGGTTCGCGCCCGGCCAGCATCTCGACAATCGCGCGTGCGCATTGCCTAGCCTGGCTGCACGCGGCAGATGCCGTCTTCGGCATCGCGCCGGCAATGCAGGCATCGCCGATCACGTGCACGTTGCGGACCAGCGTCGACTCGAACGTGAGCGGCTCGATCGGGCACCAACCGTGGTCGGACGCCAATCCGGCCTGCGGCGCGAGCCGCCCGGGCGCCTGCGGCGGTATGACATTGGCGACCGCGACACGATGGGCGCCGCCGGCCGTGACCAGGGTCATGGTCTTGGGCTCGACGCGCACTACGCAACCGCCCTCGGTCGAGGCAATCCACTCGATCATGCCCGGGTACAGCCGCGCCCAGGCTGCGGCGAACACATCTTGTTTCGGGAAGCGATTATTTGCATCGAATATCAATATTTTGGAGCGCGGCTTGTTGCTTCGTAGGTAATGTGCCATCAAGCTCGCGCGCTCGTATGGCGCCGGCGGGCAGCGCATGAGGCCGGAAGGCACGCTGATCGCGACGACGCCGCCGTCATCCATGCTGCGCAATTGCCGCGCCAGAATCAGCGTCTGTTCGCCCGCCTGCCATGCATGCGGCATCTTCAGAGCGGCGTGCGCGTCGTAGCCTTGCGGCTTATCCCACAAGAGGCGGATGCCGGGGGCGACGATGAGCCGGTCGAACGCTATCTGGCGGCCGCCGTCGAGCCGCACCGCGCGCCGCGGCGCATCGATGCTCGCGACACGGCCAATAATGACGTTCACGCCGGCGCGCCGCAGGTCGCCGCGCGTGACGCTGATCGACGCGATGTCGCGCAGGCCGCCGATCACTTCATTGCTCATCGGACAAGTGACGTAGCGCTCGTGCGCGTCGATCAGGCTCACCTCGAGCGCGGGATTCAGCTCGCGCAGCCGCAGCGCGCACGCCGACCCCGCGAACCCGGCACCGACGATCAGCACGCGCGCACGCGCGGCCGCGTGCGCGCAGCGACCGAAGCCCGCCAGACCGTAGGCCGCCGCGAACGCGCCGGATGCGAGAAAATGGCGGCGCTTCACCCAGTCATTCCCATTCCAATTGCTGGTAAACGCGCGCCACGTTGTGCGGATGTGTCTCGTCCCAGAGCGACCATTTCCCCCGCTCCGCGCTGGCCACGTGTGCGATCGCGTGCCGCATCGACTGGCCATTTTTAAGTTCGCCGCGCACTCCGTCGACCAGCGCCGCAAGATAGCGCCGCTCGGCCGCGAGCGCGGCGCCGAGATCTTGCGTGATCGGTCCGTGGCCGGGCACCGTGCGCTGCGGGTGGAGCTTGGCCAATTCGTCGATCACGGCAATCCAGCCGGTCGCGCTGCCGTCGAGCGCCGGCAGTCGCTTGCGGAACAACAGGTCGCCGGTCCAGAGGGTCTCGGTGCGCATATCCCAAACGCTCAGGTCGCTGTCGGTATGCGCCGCCGGCCAGGCACGCAGGTGCAAGCGGCGGCCGCCGAGATCGAGGTCGAGCGTGCGCTCTACCAAAAGATCGGGTGCGATGATTTGTTGCGCCGTGGCCGGCTGATCGAGATCGGCGGCGTAATGGCTCAGGAAGAAGCTGCGGCTCTGCGCGATCGCCGCCGGCAGCAAGGCGTGCCCGACGAAGCGCGGCCGGTCGGCGGCAAAGGCGCAGTTGCCGAGCACGTGATCGACGTGACCATGCGTATTGATGACGAAACAAATCGGCCGGCCGGTCGCAGCGCGAATCGCCGCGCGCAGCGCGCGGCCGATGCGGGTCGAGCCGCCGGTATCGATGACCGCGACGCAGCGCTCGCCGACGATGAAGCCGATATTGGCGATGTCATCGTGGCCCACGGCAGAGAGCGGCAGCATCTTGCCCAAGTGGACGAAATCGCCCGGCGCGATCTCCTCGATGGCGAACGGTGCTGGCCGCTCGGCGGCCGCCGCGGGTCCGGGCCAAGTGGCGCTGAAATGGGCGCCTGCGGAGTCGATGAATTCGACCTGCAGCGGCGCGGGCAGCGGTCGGTCCGAACCGAGCCGCAGCGTCGGGTTCTCGCTGATGGAGATGCCGGTGTCCGCCTCGACCAGCAATTGGCCCGCGACGCTGAAGCGGATGTGCGAGACGTAGTGGGGCGGGATGGGGTCGCCGCTCGCAGGATCGATCTGAAATCCTGAATAATTCGGGTGACGAATGCTGACCTGCAGCGACTTGGCGCCGGGCGGAGAGCGGAATCGGATCTCGCCGATTTTGCCGCCTGCGACGGCGCCAGGCGGCGCCGAGCAGCCGCCGCTCGCGTTGACCCATTGACTGCGCATTTCCAAGCGGCCGTCGCTGGTCTCGGCGATCGCGCGTACCGAAGTAAATCGATCGATGCGCACGCGCAGGCCCAAACTGGACACGCGCGCGCCGTCGGCAAAGTCGATCGTGGCGACCACGGGCGAAGGATTGTTGTCGATGATGACTCGGAGCTCCTTGATCCGTCCGACCGCGGCCGGCCCGAACCGGATGGTGACGGGCGTCGCCGCCGGATCCGGCGTGTTGGCCGGGGCGTCGATGAGCATGAACGTCTCATCGACCTCGCCGATCGGGCGTTCACCGTAGAATTGTTTTTGCAGGTATTGCCATGCGCCGACATCCGGTGTCAGCGCTTGACCGATCGCGCCGCGCGATCCCGCCGCCGTCAGAGCGACCGCGAGACACAAAGCCTGTGCGCAGAATCCGCGACCCACAGACCAGCCGATCAATCGGCCGAACAGCCAGACATTCATAAAAACCGCTCCCCA
>JAYTQR010000073.1:0-3454 GCA_043746615.1 Gammaproteobacteria bacterium
CCGCTCGATCTGTACATTTACGGGGTGGGATTCGTCGACGGCGGTGATTTGCCGGCGCAGCAGGGAGAAGTGCTGCGGCTTCTGCAGCGCTGGGGCTTCAATGTCTGTCCGCAATCGCGGACCGTCGAGTCGATCGAAGGCTGCTTGGAGTATTACCGGGAGATCGGCGCCGCGCGCCGGCGCTTGCCGTATCAGATCGACGGCGTCGTCTACAAGGTCGACGAGGTTGACCTGCAGCGCCAGCTTGGCTTCGTCTCACGCGCGCCGCGCTGGGCGGTCGCCCACAAATTTCCGGCCGAGGAGAACATGACGACGGTTCTCTCCGTAGAATTCCAAGTCGGACGCACCGGGGCGTTGACGCCGGTCGCGCGGCTCCGTCCGGTGCGTGTCGGTGGCGTCACGGTCAGCAACGCCACGCTGCACAACATGGATGAACTGAGGCGCAAAGACGTGCGCGTCGGCGACACGGTAATCGTCCGCCGCGCGGGGGATGTGATTCCCGAAGTTGTTGCGGTGCTGCCCGACCGCCGCCCGGCCGGCGCGGGCGAGGTCGTTCTGCCGCAGACCTGTCCGATTTGCGGTTGGCCGGTGGTGCGTGAAGCGGAGCAGGCGGTCGCGCGCTGCACCGGCGGACGCCTGTGCGCAGCGCAGCGTAAAGAAGAGATCAAACATTTCGCGTCGCGCCGGGCGCTCGACATCCGCGGCCTTGGCGACAAACTCGTCGAACAACTGGTCGATAGTGGTCTAGTGCGCACGCCGGCCGATTTGTTCCGCCTGGACACCGCGAAGCTGTCCGCTCTGAATCGCATGGGAGACAAGTCGGCGCGGAAACTCGGCGCAGCGCTCGATGCGGCAAAGCACACCACCTTGCCGCGCTTACTCCATGCGCTCGGCATTCGCGATGTCGGCGAAGCCACTGCATCAGCATTGGCACGGCACTTCGGCGACCTCGACGCTCTGCGCGGCGCCACCGAAGCCGAGATTCAGGCGGTGCCGGACGTCGGACCGATCGTCGCAGCGCACGTTGCCGCGTATTTTCGCGAATCAGACAACGCCGCTGAACTCGAGCGGCTGCTGGCGAGCGGAATCCGCTGGCCGACGGTGGCCGCCGCTGCCGAAGCGGCCGACAAACTCGCCGGGCGAACGTTCATGTTGACCGGCACGCTGGAATCGTTGACGCGCGCGGCCGCTCAACAGGCGATCCGCGATCAGGGCGGCAAGGTCGCGAGCAGTGTCTCGAAGAAGATCGACTATCTCGTCGCCGGCGCCGAACCGGGTTCCAAGCTGGCCAAGGCACGCGCCATGGGAATCGCGGTGCTCGAGGAGCCCGCGTTTCTGCGACTGCTGAACGACGAGGCCGCAGCCGGTGACGGGCGTTAATTCGTCTTGGTGATTTTCGCGGTGTTTTTCAGTTGATCCACATAGGCCTGCAGTTTTTTCTGCATGATGTGATTGACGAGCTGCGCCTTGACCTGGTCGAACGGCGGCGGGGTCACCGGCCGCGTGTCGAGAAGCTGGATGATGTGCCAGCCGAATTTCGTTTGCACCGGTTCTGGGGTGACTTCGCCCTTCTTCAGGCTCTTTACTGCATCAGCAAACGGTTTGGCCATCCCCGATGCCGAGAACCAGCCTAAATCGCCGCCGTTGGTTTTCGAGCTATCGATCGACTGCGTCTTGGCGAGTTCCCCGAAATTTGCGCCTGCCTTGATGCGCTTGGTGAGTTCCTCGGCCAGAACCTTGCTGGCGACTAAAATGTGGCGCGCATGATATTCGGTTTTATCCATGGCGGCGACGGCGCTGTCGTATTCCGCGTGCAATTCCTGATCGGTCGGCTGCTTATCCTTCAGATACTTCTGCGACGCGGCGTCGGCGAGCAGGTGCATGCGTGTCACCTCGAGTTGCGCGGCGGTATCAGGATCCTTCTGGACGCCGTCCTTCAATCCCTGTTCGGCCATCAGCTGCATGCTGATCAGTTCGTCGATGACCTGATTCTTCTGCTCCGGCGTCAATTGTGCCGCGGTTGCTTTCCCGCCCGTCAAGCTCTTCACGTAAAAATCGAAGGCGCCGCGCGATATCGGCGTACCATCGACGGTCGCGACCGTTGCCATCGCCGGGACCTGCGCCGCCGCCGGGGCGGTCGCCACGGGCTGCTTGGCGCAAGCCGTCAACAACACGATCATCCCCGCCAGGGCGAGCAAACGCGTCCGCGCGGTCATGGAAAAGTGAGTCATGTGTACCCTCTGCAGGAAAAAAACCAATAACGCCGTAAACCGCCGCCGCCGCCCGCGCGCCCGGGCGCGCAGTCTAGCCTGTTGCGCGCCATCTCTCCAAATTTACGCGCCGCGGCGCCCGGCGCCTAAGGCGGCGGGCTATCGCCCGGCACCCGCGCATCGATGGCGAGCGCGTGGATTTCCGTTTGCATCAGGTCGGCGACGGCGGCGTAGATCCGTCGGTGCCGTTCGATGGCGGGCAGGCCGCGGAAGGCCTCGGCGACGATGCATATGCGGAAATGGCTCATGCCCCCGGCCGCTCCGGCGTGCCCGGCATGCTGGGCGCTGTCATCCTCTACGGACAACTCCAGCGGCGTGAATGCCGCCTGCAGTATCGCGCACAGACGCTGCTTGCGGGCCGGCCGCTGCATACGCCCCTTTCAGCCCCGTTCCGGGGCGGATTTAGTCTTGCCGCTGAGCCAAAACACCTGGGGTATCAAGAACAGCATCATCGCGATCGTCAGACCAAACACCTTGAAATTGACCCAGACGCCGGCGGTGAAGTTGCGGGCGACATAGAGGTTGAGGCCTGCGAGCAGCACGAACCAAGCGCTCCAAATCGCGTTGATGATGATCCAGGTGCGCGCGGCGACGGCCAGATCATCCTTGCAGACGTTTTCCAGCAAGCGGCGCGCCAGAGGCTGTCGGCCGAAAAAGGCGCTGCCGATGAAGACAACCGCGGCGGCGCCGAACAGTACGGTCGGTTTCCATTGGATGAACCGCTTGTCGTGCAGCAACAGCGTGGCGCCCCCGAGCAGCACGGCGACCGCGGCAGTGACAACGTGCACTGGCTTGTATTTTCCCGTCAGAGCGCGGTGGATGAACATCAGCGCAACGCAGCCGATCATCAAGGCACCGGTGCCGTAATAGATGCCGTACAGCTTGAACACGGCGAAAAATACCAGCAGCGGCAGCCATTCGAGCAATTGTGTCATGCGCGTATTATAGCCGACGATCATGAGTCTTTTCTTGCAACTGCATCCGGTCACCCCGCAACGGCGTTACGCGCGCCAAACGGTCGAGGTCTTGCGCGCCGGCGGCCTCGTCGTTTATCCGACGGATTCCTGCTATGCGCTCGGCTGTCACATCGGCGACAAAGCGGCGCTTGCGCGGATCGGCGAGATCCGCGAAGTCGACCGCCATCATCACTTCACGCTGGTGTGCCGTGATCTCGCCGAAGTCGC
>JAYTQR010000074.1:0-17597 GCA_043746615.1 Gammaproteobacteria bacterium
GCTCAGGCGGGCCGCGAGATCCGGCGGCACGAACGTGCCGGAATGCGGCATGCTGATCAGCAGCGGCCGCTCACCCGGCGCGATCTCGAACAATGGCGGCTGCGCTGCCGCGCTCATGTGCTTGATCGGGACGGCAGCACGCGCGCGACCAGCGCGGCAAACCGGCCGCCATTGACCCACGCTTGGGCGGCCGCGATGTCCGGCGCGAAGTAGCGGTCCGCGGCGTAGTACGGCACTTCCATGCGGATCTCGGCATGCACTTTCTCGAGCGCCGGCGAGGAGCGGGCGGGACGGTGAAAATCGATCCCTTGGGCTGCGGCCAGCAATTCGATGCCGACGACGGCCGCCGCGTTGTCGAGCATCGGACGCAAGCGCCGCGCCGCGTGGGTTGCCATGCTGACATGGTCCTCCTGGTTCGCCGACGTTGGTATCGAATCGACGCTGCATGGGGTCGCCAGCGTCTTGTTCTCGGATACCAAGGCAGCGGCGGTGACTTGGGCGACCATGAAGCCGGAATTGACGCCGCTGTGCTCGACCAAGAACGCCGGCAGGCCGCTCATTTTCGGATCGACGAGCACGGCGACACGCCGCTCCGAGAGGTTGCCGATTTCGGCGATCGCGAGCGCCAAGGTGTCGGCGGCGAACGCGACCGGTTCGGCATGAAAATTGCCGCCGGACAAGACGTCTCCCTGCTCGGCGAACAACAGCGGATTGTCGGTTACGGCATTCGCCTCGATCGCGAGCGTCGCGGCAACGTTCGTGATCAAATCGAGGCAGGCGCCCATCACCTGAGGCTGGCAGCGGAACGAGTAGGGATCCTGTACGCGCGTGCAGGTCAAGTGAGAGGCGCGGATCGCGCTGCCGTCGATCAGCTTCAAGTATTCGCGCGCCGCGGCTATCTGGCCGGGCTGGCCGCGCGCCGCGTGGATGCGCGCGTCGAACGGTGTGTCGCTGCCCTTCAGCGCGTCGACCGACATCGCGCCAGCGACGACCGCCGCGGCGAACAGGTCTTCGGCGCCGAACAGGCCGGCGAGGGCGAGCGCGGTGGATACCTGCGTACCGTTGATCAACGCGAGCCCTTCCTTCGCGCGCAGCCGCAAGGGTCGCAGGCCGGCGCGCGCGAGGCCCTCCGGCGCGCCGATTATTCGGCCGTCAACGCGTACTTGGCCGATACCGAGCAAGGTCGTGCTCAAGTGGGCGAGAGGGGCGAGATCGCCGGACGCTCCGACCGAACCCTGCGCCGGGATCAGCGGATAAACCTCATGGTGCAACAGAGCGAGCAGGGCATCGATCAGTTCTTGGCTGGTGCCCGAAAAACCGCGCGCGAGGCAATTGATCTTCAGCGCGATGACCAGGCGCACGACCGCATCCGGCAGCGGCGCGCCGACACCCGCCGCGTGCGACAGCACGAGATTTCTCTGCAATAATTCGAGCTGGTCGGCCGGGATGCGCGTCTGCGCGAGCGAGCCGAAACCAGTGTTGATGCCGTACGCGGCGTCGCCGCGCGCGACGATTCGGTCGACGAGCGAGCTCGCGGCGGCGATCCGTTCGTGATCGCTGATGTCAAGCCGCAGCCGCACCGGTGCGGCGTAGATGCGGCGCAGCGCCCAGAGCGACAAGCCGCCCGCGCGCATTTGCATTGTCTGCGCGGTCGCCGCGACGGGTGCGTTCATTTGGTCCGTCCGATCATCGGTAATTTCAAGCCTTGTTCGCGGGCGCAGTCGATCGCGGTTGGATACCCGGCGTCCGCGTGCCGCATGACGCCGGTGCCTGGGTCGTTCCACAGCACCCGAGCGATGCGTTTCGCAGCGGCCGCGCTGCCGTCGCAGACGATGACGACGCCTGCATGCTGCGAGTACCCCATGCCGACGCCGCCGCCGTGGTGGATCGACACCCAGGTTGCGCCGCTCGCCGTATTCAACAGGGCATTGAGCAGCGGCCAATCGGAGACCGCGTCGGAGCCGTCGCGCATCGCCTCGGTCTCGCGGTTCGGGCTTGCGACCGAACCGGAGTCCAGATGATCGCGGCCGATGACGATCGGCGCCGAAACTTCGCCGCTCGCGACCATTTCGTTGAAAGCGAGGCCCAAGCGGTGCCGCTGACCGAGACCGACCCAGCAGATGCGCGCGGGCAGTCCCTGGAACTGAATCCGCGAGCGCGCCATGTCGAGCCACTGATGCAAATGTGGATCGTCCGGTATCAACTCCTTGACCTTCGCGTCGGTCTTGTAGATGTCTTGCGGATTGCCGGACAGCGCAACCCAGCGGAAGGGGCCGACGCCGCGGCAGAACAACGGGCGGATGTACTCCGGCACGAATCCCGGTATCTCGAAGGCGCGGGCGACGCCCTCGTCGCGGGCGACTTGCCGCAAATTATTGCCGTAATCGAACACCGGCAGCCCAAACGCCTGGAAGCGCAATAAATACTCGACGTGTTTCGCCATCGATTGCTTCGCCGCAGCGCTCGTGCCGGCCGGATCGCACCCCCGCCGCACATCCCACTCGGCGACGCTCCAGCCCTGAGGCAAATAGCCGTTGACTGGGTCATGCGCCGACGTCTGGTCGGTCACGGCATCGGGACGGATGCCTCTGTCCTGCAGCGTCTGCAACACATCGACGATATTGCCGAGCAGCGCGACGGAGATCGGCTTGCAAGCCGCCGCCGCGCCTTCGAGCCGCGCGAGCGCCTCGTCGAGCGACCGTGCTTCGACGTCGACGTAACCGCTCTCCAGGCGCTTCGCGATCCGCTCCGGGCGGCACTCGACCGCGAGCATGCTTGCTCCGGCCATCGTCGCGGCAAGCGGTTGCGCTCCGCCCATGCCGCCGAGACCCGCCGTCAGGATCCATTTGCCGGCGAGGTTGCCGCCGAAATGACGGCGGCCCATCTCGACGAAGGTCTCATAGGTCCCTTGCACGATGCCCTGGCTGCCGATGTAGATCCACGAGCCCGCGGTCATTTGCCCGAACATCGCCAGACCGCGCCGATCCAATTCGTGAAAGTGCTCCCAGGTCGCCCAGTGGGGCACCAGATTGGAGTTCGCGATCAGCACCCGCGGCGCGTCCGCGTGCGTCGGAAACACACCGACTGGCTTGCCAGACTGGATCAGCAGCGTTTCCTCTTCGGAAAGCGTCCTCAGGGTCTCGACGATTCGGTCGTAGCAGTCCCAGTTGCGCGCGGCGCGGCCGATGCCGCCGTAGACGACGAGTTCCTGCGGATTCTCGGCGACCGCCGGATCGAGATTGTTCATCAGCATGC
Source organism: Gammaproteobacteria bacterium (assembly GCA_043746615.1). Taxonomy (GTDB): domain Bacteria; phylum Pseudomonadota; class Gammaproteobacteria; order Steroidobacterales; family Steroidobacteraceae; genus Bog-1198. The sequence continues at coordinate 3,256 of JAYTQR010000074.1, forward strand.
GCAGCGGCGCCTCGGTCATCCAGGAGCGGGCGCTCAAAACGTTGCCGCGCGCGGCGCGGATGATACGGGGTTGCAATGGAGCCGGCATGTGCGGATTCCTTTATGGGCGAAAATGCCCCGACAATTGGTAGCGGGAACCGGGGTAATACAGCTTCGCGACCGAAGCGATCTGGCCGGCCGTCCAGGTGCGCCGGATCACCAATAGGCTCGGCTCGCCGCGCTTCATCGCGAGGAGTCTGCGCGTACGTTCATCGGGCATTACGGCGCGTAGCACGTGTTCGGCTTCCTGCAGCGGCGCGACCTCGAGCAAGTAGTCGGACGGCGTCGTGCGGTTGAAATCGACCTTGAGGTAATCCGGGGCCAGCTTCGCGAGGATGTAGCGGTCCTCGAGCTGCACCGGGCGTTCATTTTCGTAATGGACGACGACCGAATAAAACAAGTCGGTGCGCGGCGGGACGCGAAAATCCGCGGCGAGACCGGCGAGCGCTTTGAGGCGCTCGAGGGTGACGATTTTGGCGCGGTGCACGTGGCCGCGCGCGCGGATCTCGGCGGCGATGCTGCGGACTTCGAGCGGATGGGCATGCGCCTGCCGGTCCGCGACGAAACTGCCGACGCCGGCGATGCGCACCAGCACGCCTTCGTCGCGCAGTTCGCGCAACGCCCGGTTGGCCGTCATCCGCGAGACGCCGAAGGATTTGACGATGTCGTTTTCCGACGGCACGCGGGCCGACGCCGCCCACTTTCCGGAGCCGATATTCTCCAAAATGTGGCGTTTGACCTGTTGGTAGAGCGGCTGCAACGAGGCGGCGGACTTCGGCATGACGCGCAGATTAAGCTGTATAGACAACTATAGTCAACCGCTTCGATGCGTACCGGCCGCCTGCAGTTCGCGCATCAGGTGAGAGAAGCGTTCACGCGACGCCGCTTCCTCAGCATGCACGCGGTCCTGGACGACCCAACGTCCCGCCACCACGCAGTCGCGGATCGCCGCATCGCCACCGGCAAAGATCAGATGATCGAGCGCGCTGTCGACGTCCGCGCCCGCGAGCGCCGGATGTCCGGGATCCAGAACGATCCAATCGGCGCGCCGGCCAACCTCGAGCTTTCCGATCGGCTGGCCGAGGGCTTGCGCGCCGTGGCACGCGGCATCGAGCCACAGCTGCGTGCCTACATGAGCTTCTGTTTTGGACGCGAGCACACTGCGGCGCTTGCGGCGCAGGCGCTGTTGATATTCCATCCAGCGCAACTCCTCGGCCGGGTCGACCGTGGCTTGGCTGTCCGAGCCGATGCACAGGCGGCCGCCCGCGTTCAGGAATCGGACCGTATCGAACAGGCCGTCGCCCAGATTCGCTTCGGTGCTGATCGACACGCACACCGTCGCGCCGCTCGCGGCGATCCCGAGCAATTCTTCTGGCCGCGCGTGGGTGCAATGCACGAGGCACCAGTGTTCGTTCGGCAATCCGGCCGCGAGTAACAACTCGATCGGCCGGCGGCCGGTCGCGCGCTTACAGGCCTCGACTTCAGCTAATTGCTCCGCGACGTGAATGTGAACCGGCAGTGTCGGATCGATTTGCGTCAAGCAGCGCGCCGCGTCCCGCACGGTCTCGAACGGCACCGCGCGCAGACTGTGAAATGCCGCGCCGGTGCGCAACGCCGCGCAAGCATCGTTCCGGTCGGCCGCGACCCGAGCCTCGATCGCGCGCAGGAATTCGTCCGTCGTCAGCGCGAAGCGCGCCTGCGCCGCCGTCAGCGGTTCGCCGCCGAAATCACCGGTCTGGTACAGCGTCGGCAATAACGTCAAGCCGATGCCGGCGGTGCGCGCCGCGCCGCGGACCGCATCCCACAGCGGGTTCGAGCCTGAATACGCCGCCGCATCCGTCCGGCGGTGCAGATAATGAAATTCCGCGACGGACGTGTACCCGACTTTCAACATCTCGATGAACAACTGCGTCGCGACGACTTGTAGTTCTTCGGGCTCGATGCGGTTCGCCAGAGCGTACATCGCCTGCCGCCAAGTCCAAAAGCTGTCGCGCGCCGACGCGCGATACTCGGTGCGGCCGGCCATCGCGCGCTGGAACGCATGACTGTGCGCATTCGGCATACCCGGCACGACCAACCCGGCAATACGCGCTGCCGCTGCCGCGGGCACCGCATCGATCGCGCCAATGAGTCCGGCATCCGTGACGGTGACGCCGACGTCGCGGCGCCAGCCTTGCGGCAGCAGCACGTGATCGAATCGGTAGTGTCGCGGCATCTTGCCTATACCTGTATATATAACCTAGCTTGCCTTATCATGTTGCGCAGGGCAACCGGACGGCGAAGCAACGTGCAGCGAGCGCAAGACGAGGCAGGGAACAAGGTCTGGGATCGCGTCTGGGTAGGCGCCAACCTGGCGACGATGGCCGCGGGCGGTGAGCCGTACGGCAGCGAGCGCAGCGCCGCCGTGGCGGTCAAGGGCGACCGGATCGCCTGGATCGGACCGGCGGCAGCCGCCGCGCAGCGCGCGGCCGACGAAGGGATTCCAACGCACGACGTCTCGGGTTTGTGGCTCACGCCGGGGCTGATCGATTGTCATACGCATCTGGTGTACGGCGGCAATCGCATCGCCGAGTTCGAACAACGTCTCGGCGGCGCGACCTACGAGGAAATCGCACGCGCCGGGGGTGGCATTCACTCGACCGTGCGCGCGACGCGTGCCGCGTCTGCGGATACGTTGCGCACCGCCACGATGGCGCGAGCGCGGCGCTTGATGGCCGAGGGCGTCACGACGCTCGAGATCAAATCCGGCTACGGCCTGGAACTCGAGACGGAGCGGCGCTTGCTGGAAGTCGCGCGCAGTCTCGAACGCGAGTTGCCGGTCTCCGTGCGGACCACGTATTTGGGTTTGCACGCGCTGCCCGAGGATTTTTGCGGCGATCGGCAGGCCTTCGTCGATGCCGTCAGCGGGCCGTGGCTGGCGGCGATCGCCGCGGCGGGGTTGGCCGATGCGGTCGACGGATTCTGCGATTCGATCGCGTTCACGCCGGCGGAAACCGCGCAATTTCTGAGTGCCGCGCGGCGGCTGGGAATTCCGGCGCATCTGCACGCGGGGCAATTGAGCGACGTCGGCGCCGCGCAGGTGGCTGCCGAGTTCGGCGCACTGTCGGCCGATCATCTCGAGTACTTGAGTCCCGCGGGCGTTGCCGCGCTAGCCGCGAGCGGCACGGTCGCCGTGCTGCTGCCGGGCGCGTTTTTTTCGCTGCGCCAAACCCAAGCGCCACCGGTCGCGCTGCTGCGGCGCGCGGGTGTGCCGATCGCTGTCGCGACCGACTGCAATCCCGGCACCTCGCCGTGCACATCGATCCTGCTCGCGCTCGCGATGGCCTGTTCCTTGTTCGGCCTGACGCCGGAGGAGGCCCTGGCGGGCGCGACGCGCGAGGCGGCCCGGGCGCTCGGCCTGCTCGCGGATCGCGGTACGCTCGAGGTCGGCAAGCGCGCCGACTTCGCACTATGGGACATCGATCGGCCGGCGGAGCTGTGCTACGCACTCGGCGCGAATCCTTGCGCCGGCGTCATCTATCGCGGCCTGCCGGTGGCGCCGTTTGCGGCGCCCAAAGAGCGCCACTAAGGTATTAGCGCCGCAGGGGCTTGGCGCCGGGGATGCGCCGTATGGGAATGACGGCGCGGAGATCCGAATTAATGGTTTTTTCTGGTGACCTACGCCATGACGAATCACCGGGTTTGGCCGGTGGATTGCCGCAATCCGTTCGACAAGAAGCTCAACCCCCATGCGAGCGGGCCGCCGTCGGCCGACCAAACGGCATCCGTTTCATCCACGCGCGTGTCGGTGGTGAGCTTCTCGAGCTTGCTCGTGGCTAGATCCCACAGGAAAAGCTGCGTGAACGAGTCAGTCGCGAGGTAGCCATCGACGTCTTGTTTGAAATGCAAGCGCGTGATGCCGAGCGGTTGCGGCCGAATCTTCGCTCGCTGGGCGCCGCCGGCGCCGGTCGAGGATCCTGACCTTCGTGCTTGGCGCCGCGCTAAGACGCGCGGCCGTCGCGCTAAGGGCGCCATGGGCCAGCACACAGACGGCAAGGAATGATTGGGAGGAAGTTTTCGTGTTCATGCGCGGCAGTATAAAGTGCAACACTGCGTGCGCGCAGAGCCCGCCGGCAGAACTCGGAGACTCGCAAGCCAATCATGCAAACAATCGATCTAGTCTATTTCAACGCGGGCGGGGGCCATCGTTCCGCCGCGATCGCGCTCGACTCGGTGATTCAACAACAGGGGCACCCGTGGCAAGTCCGGCTGGTGAATCTGTTCGAAGTTCTCGATCCACGCGACGTGTTTTTCAAGACCACCGGCATGAAACCGGAGAACTATTACAACGCGCGCCTGAAACGCGGTTGGACGTTGGGGTTGGCGCAGGAATTGCGGGTGTTGCACGCGCTGATTCGCCTGAGCCACAAATCCTTGACCAGCCAGCTGCGGATGCATTGGCAGAAAAGTACGCCCGACATGGTCGTTTCGCTGGTGCCGAACTTCAACCGTGCGATGTACGAAGCGCTCGGTGCCGTGCGGCCGCAGGCGCCGTATGTGACGGTGCTGACCGATCTGGCCGACTATCCGCCGCATTTCTGGATCGAACCGCCCCAATCCCAACATTTGATCTGCGGTACGCCGAAGGCGCTCGCGCAAGCCTACGCTGCCGGCTACGATGCAACGCACGTCCATGCGACATCCGGAATGATCATTCGGCCGGAATTTTATTCCGCACTGCCGATCGAGCGGCGCAAAGAATTGGAAAAGCTGGGCCTCGATCCCAATCGGCGGACCGGCATCGTGATGTTCGGCGGCCATGGTTCGAAAACCATGCGGCGCATCGCCAAACGTCTCGACGACATTCAGCTGATCCTGGTCTGCGGGCACAACGCCGAGCTCGCCGAACGGTTGCGGGCGACGACCGCGTCGGCGCCGCGTGTCGTCGTCGGTTTTACGCCCCAAATTCGCTACTACATGCAGCTTAGCGACTTTTTCATCGGCAAGCCGGGTCCCGGCAGCCTCAGCGAGGCGATTCACCAGGGATTGCCGGTCATCGTCGTGCGCAATGCATGGACGATGCCGCAGGAGCGCTACAATACCAACTGGGTGCGAGAGAACAACGTCGGCGTCGTACTGGATTCGTATAAAGCGATACGCAGCGGCGTCACCGTCCTGACGGCGCAGATAGACGCCTATCGCGCCAGCATAGGCCGAATCCACAACCGCGCGGTTTTTGAAATTCCCGAGATTCTCGCGCGTATTTTGCTCGCCGGTCAGCGCATCCCCTCCCCTCATCCGCCCGTACCGGCATCCGTGGCACTACACTGATTGACGCCGCAGGTAATTCCCGCCAACAATGCACGGGATACCTGCGCGAGCGGCCGGCCCCGGCCGCTGCGTGAATTTCCCGGAGCCCGCGATGCGCCGTTTGTCGATGGTCTTGCTATCGATCCCTGTCGGACTGGGAGGCTGTGCCGCCCCGCCTCCGGCCTCCACGGTATCGACGCCGCCCGCCGCCGCGTCACCCGCAACGGTACCGGCAACATCGCCAGCCGCGCCGCCGAGCGCTGCGGCGCAGCCACCGGCAACACTGTCTTCGGCACCGCCGGCCGCAAGCGAGCGTTTGCGCGCAGCGAAGCCGGTGGCCGCCGCGGCGAGGCGGGTGGCCGCAGCCAAGCCCACAACCAAGCCGCACACGATTTCACGGCACCAGCCGCCTGCCGGCAACCGCTCGACCGCGGCCGTGCAGACGACTGTGGGCACCCACGACGGCGCGGTGCCCGCACCGGCGCAACCGGCGGCGGCGCCGAGCGCGCCGGCGGCGGCGACGAAGACGCTCGATCTCAACGCGCTCGAACAGCGACTGAAGGACACGCACGCGATCGGCCTGTTCACGAAACTGTCGCTGAAGAATCAAGTGGACGATCTGCTCGCTCAGTTTCGTGCGCTTTACAGCGGCCAGAGTCACACACCGCTCGCGGATTTGCATCAAAAGTACGATCTACTGTTGCTGAAGGTGCTTTCGCTGTTGCAGGACGCCGATCCGCCGCTTGCCGCGGACATCGCGTCCTCGCGCCAGGCGATTTGGAGCATTCTTGCGGACCCGAAGAAATTCTCGAAAATCTGAACCGATCTTTAGGAGACAATCATGCGCAGACGCATACGGCCGAACGTTTTACCGGTGATCTTGCTGTTCGCGGCAGCGCCGTCCGTGCACGCCGAAGACGCCTCGTTCAGCAAGGACCTGATGGCGACGATCGCGTTGCAGGGCAAATCCTGCGACAAGCTCGTCAACGTCAAGCGCAACGGCGACAGCGATTACTCGGTTGCATGTAAAGACGGCAACCGCTACCACATCTACGTCAACGCGCAAGGCCGGGTCATGGTTCAAAAGCAATGAACGCTGCGGCGGCGTGCCTGCCGCCGTCGGCCGTCACGAATCCAAGAGTGCAACATGACTGATCGATTGACGGCTTTGCTGGCCGAGCGCCAATGGCTGCTGGCCGATGGCGCCACCGGCAGCAACCTCTTTGACCGCGGCTTGATGTCGGGCGACGCGCCGGAGTTGTGGAACATCGAACATCCGGATCGGGTCGCAAATTTGCACCGCAGCTTCGTCGAGGTCGGTGCGGACATCATCCTGACGAACAGCTTCGGCGGCACACGGCACCGATTGAAACTCCACAAAGCGGAAGGCCGCGTTGCGGAACTGAACTCCGCAGCCGCGCGCACCGCCCGTGCCGAGGCGCAGCGTGCCAATCGTGTCGTGCTCGTCGGCGGCAGCATGGGGCCGACGGGTGAGATCCTCGAGCCGCTCGGGCCGTTGACGCAGCCTGAAGCGCGGGCCGCCTTCGCCGAACAAGCCGCGGCGCTCGCCGAAGGCGGCGCGGATATCCTGTGGATCGAAACGATGTCGTCGATCGAAGAGACTGAAACGGCGATCGACGGCGCCCGGACGACCGGATTGCCGATCGTTGCAACGCTGAGTTTCGACACGAACGGCCGCACCATGATGGGCATCACGCCCGCGGAGCTCGCCGGACTGCATCGCAGGCACGCCTTGGCGGCCAGCGGCAGCAATTGCGGCGTCGGGCCGTCGGAACTGGTCGCTTCGATCGTCAATCTGGCCACCGCGTCGGATCCCGCGGCGGTGCTCGTCGCGAAGGCGAACTGCGGCATTCCGCAATTCGTCGACGGCGTGATCCGCTTCAACGGCACGCCGGAGTTGATGGCCGAATACGCCAGCCTGTCGCTGGATGCGGGTGCGAGAATCATCGGCGGGTGCTGTGGCACGACCCCTGAACATTTGCGCATCATGCGTCGGGTGCTCGAGGCGCACGTGCGCGGCCCGAAACCGGACCTTGACGCGATTCAAACCCGACTCGGCACTATCTCCAGCGGCGCTATGGCGCAGCTGCGCGGGGACCTCGATCGGCAAGCCGGCGCCGCGCCCGGCGCCGTGGGCCGGCGCACGTCGAGCCGCCGCGGCCAACGGGCCGAACACCGGTGAGCCTCGCGCAGCGCGGGCTCCTGCGCGTGCTCGGCAAGGTGTTCGCCGTATCGGTCGGCATTGGCACGACGATCGGCGGCGGGATTCTCTATACGCCCGGCAAGATCGCCGCCTTGCTGCCGAACTACTGGCTGTACCTCGGAATATGGGCGTTCGGCGGACTAAATGCGCTGCTCGGCGCGACCGTGTTCGCCGAACTCGGCGCGATGATTCCGCAGAGCGGCGGATCCTATGCGTTCGCGCGCCGTGCACTCGGTGAATACGCGGCGTTTTTCGTCGGCTATACGGTGTGGATTCTTGATTGTGCGGCGAACGCCGCGTTGTTGCTGCTGGTCGGCGAGTACACCCCGGTGCTGCTGCCGCGATTGGCAGGGCATTCGGTCGCGACCGCAATCGTCACGCTGGGGGTACTCGCCGTACTGAATTGGCACGGCGTGCGCGAGGGCGGTAAGATCCAAGTGGTCACGACGATTGCCAAGTCGTTCGCACTCAGCGCGGTCGTTGCCGTTGCCTTTCTGACGCCGCCGCACGCGGCCGCACCGGTGGCCGCGCTTACGGCTCCCCACGGCGCGGCTTTGCTGGTTGCGTTGATACTCGCGATGCAGGGCGTGATTTTTACCTACGACAGCTATTACTTCGCAATCTACTTCGGTGAGGAAGTGTGCAATCCAGGCCGCGAGATTCCGCGTGCGATTTTCCGCGGGCTCGCGGTGATCATTCCGATCTATCTGTTGCTGAACGCGGCGTATCTGCGGGTGCTGCCGATAGCGCGGATTGCCAACGATCCGTTCGTCGGCGGCGCTGTCGCGCAAGTGCTGTTCGGCATGCACGGCGATGCGATCATCCGCGGCATCGTCATCGTTTCCGTTCTCGGCACGATCAATGCGCTCGTCTTGATGACCGCACGCGTGCTGCGCGCGATGGGACGCGACGGTCTGTTCGCCCATCAGGCCACGCGGGTCAACGCGGGCGGCACGCCGACGGTCGCGCTGCTGATGAGCACGATCGTCACCGCGGCCTTTCTGACTTCCGGAACCTTCAACGCCCTGCTCGGCGTCGTCTCGACGCTGATGGCGGTGAATTATTTGCTGGTTTACCTGTCACTCGTCGTACTGCGGCGGCGCGAACCCGAGACCCCGCGCCCGTACCGGGCCTGGGGCTATCCGTGGACGACGGCGGCGGCGATGCTGATCGGCTTGATGTTCGTGGTCGGCGTGGCGTTGAACGATCAGCGCAACAGCGCGATCGCACTGCTGATTCTCATCGCGAGCTACCCGCTGTATCGCGGCACCCAGCGGCTGTTCCGGGCGACGCCGGTGCGGGGCCGATCCGCTTAGATGCGATGGGCGGCATCGCGCGCGCCCGCGTCGAGGCGCAGGCCGGCTACCGGCGTTGCTGCCCGGCGATCCAGCGCCTTACCGCTTGCATCAGCACGTCCATCGGCAAGCTGCCGCCGGCGAGAATTTCATCATTGAAGGCCTTGATGTCGAAGCGGCTGCCGAGCGCTTGCCGCGCTTCCTCGCGCAGCTTCAGAATCGTCAGCTCGCCAATCATGTACGAGAGCGCCTGACCGGGCCAGGCAATGTAGCGGTCGACTTCCGTATTGATGTTTTGGTCGGTCAACGCGGTATTAGCCTTCATGTAATTCACGGCTTGTTGCCGCGTCCAGCCAAAATTATGGATGCCGGTATCGACGACGAGGCGTACCGCGCGCCAGCTCTGATAGGACAGCGCGCCGAATTGCTCGTAGGGCGTTGCATAGAGCCCCATTTCGCCGCACAGCACCTCCGTGTACAGCGCCCAGCCTTCGCCGTAGGCGTTGTAGTAGCCGAAACGCCGGAATTTCGGTAGGCCCGTCAATTCGGTCGCGAGCGACAGCTGCAGCGCGTGGCCGGGCCGGCCTTCGTGACAAGTGAGCACCGGAATTTCGAACTTCGGACGCGTTTCAGGCTTGTAGAGATTGACGAACATATAGGCGGCGCGGCTGCCGTCGGCGGCGGGCGGATACGAATACGCGGGGTAGGTGTTCGGCGCTTGATCGGCCGGAATGACCTTGATGCCCCACGGTATCCGCGGCAGCACGTGAAATTCGTTGACCAGCAGCGGATCGATCGTCTTCGCTTCGGCCTTGTACGCTTCCAGCAAGTCGGCGGGATTCGAGTAATAGAACTTCGGATCGGTCCGCAAGGTTTGCAGGAAGGCGGCGAAACTCCCGTTGAAGCGGACTCGCCGAATGATCGCCTGCATTTGCCGATGAATCTCGGCGACCTTTGCCAGACCGAGGTCATGCACCTGTTGCGGGGTCAGGTCAGTCGTCGTGAAATGGCGGACGAGGTAGGCGTAATACGCCTTGCCGTCGGGCAGCGCGGCGGCGGCCAGATTCGTGCGGCAGTGGGGCAGATAGGTGCCGGCGAAGAATTCGCGCAGGCGCCGGAAGGCAGGGATCACGATGCCGGTGATGGCGAGCTTGGCGTCGGATTGCAGATGCGCGGCGCTGTTCGCGCCGATATCGGCGGGCATTTTTTCAAACGGTGCGTAGAACGTGCTCGCCTGCGGATCGCTGGTGATGTTCAACTCGATCTGCGGCGGGATGCGCGCAGCAACCACGCGCGGCAGCGTGTAGCCCTGCGCAATGCCGTCCTGCAGCAGCGCGATCGTCTGGTCCATATAGGTGCCGAAGCGTTGCAGGCGGTGCAGCCAGTCTTCGTAATCCTTCAGCGTCGTGAAGCGCAGCGTCTGCGCATAGTCGCCCACCGTCTGTATGCCGCCCAGTTGATTCAACGGGAACAGATATTCGTGGAACTTGTAGGAGTCGAGCGCATCCTCGTGCTGCCACTTGAACAGGTCGTAGCTGACCTGGTCCTGCGGCGTCAGCGCGGATCGGTCGATCCCCGCCAGCGCGGCGAGAGCGGCGCCGTCGGCGCTGTGCGCGCGAGCAATCGCCGTGAGAGTCATGACGGGCCAGCGGCCATTGAAGCGGCGGTCGCCGAGATCAGAGGCCTTCAGCGGATCCTCGCGCAGCGTGCGGTCCCAGTCACGCTGAAATAGGCCGTGGAGCGCCCGGCTCGCCGCGGCGTCCGCGCGTGCGGCCGGAGCGGCGGGCGCGAGCAGCACCGACAACAGCGTGGCGCAAACGAGGGACGGGTGGCGCATGCGATGCTCCTCAAAAATTTAACGCTCGTCGAGTATAGATACTTCGCAGTGCTGAGTGCTCAACGACCAGACCCGCCGCTTCTACCCCAAATGCGCGGCCGGGGCGCCGCCCGCAGTCTTCGCCTTGTGCAGCAGCAAAACGCTCGGCAGCATCGCCAAGAATGCCAGCCCGAAGAATTTGAACACGTCGAGATAACTCAACAATCGCGCCTGCTGCTGCGCGATCTGCGCGATGACCGCGAGACTCGGCGGCGCGGCCCCGCCGGCCACGTGGTGGAGATAGTGCGTCAGGGCTGCGCGCGTGTGCGCCAGCGCCGGATTTGCCTGGCGTATGTAACCCGCCATGATGCTGTGGTGCAATTGCGTCCGCCGCGTCAGCAGCGTGGTTACCATGGAAATGCCGACGCTGCCGCCGAGGTTACGCCAGAGATTGATCAGCGCCGACGCGTTGTTCGTCTTGTCCCGCGGCAAGTCCATGAACGCGATCGTGTTGATCGGGATGAACAGGAACCCGAGGCCGAGCGACTGGAAAACCCTTGCCAGCATGATGTGGCGGTAGTCGGTCGCCAGGTTGAAGCCAGCCATCGTCAGCAGCGCCGTGCCGCAGATCCCGAGGCCGAGCGCGATCAGCCAGCGCACGTCCACCTTGGTGACGATGCGGCCGATGAACGGCATCAGCACGACCAACGCGAGGGCGCCGGGTGTGATCACGAGTCCCGCGTCGGTCGCCGTGTAACCCAGCAGTTCCTGCACGAACGCGGGAATCACGTAGGTGCTGCCGAGCAGGATGAAACCCAGCATGAACATCAGGCCGGAACTGACCGCGAAGGTGCGATTGCGCAGCAGCGCAAGATCGACGATCGCGTTGTCGCGCCGCCATACCCACGGCACCAGCGCAGCCAACCCGACGACGGCCGCGGCCGAGAGGATCACGATCAGATGCGATGCGAACCAGTCGTCCTCCTGGCCCCGATCAAGCACGATTTGCAGCGCGCCAAGGCCGAGCGCAATCAAGCCGAAGCCGATGTAATCGAACGGTATCTTGTCCTTCAGGTAGCTCGCGCGTGCCGCCAGCAAATTAGGCGGGTCCTCGATCAGGGCCGTGATCAACAGAAACAGCGTGATTCCGACCGGCACGTTGATCAGGAACACCCAGCGCCAACTGAGGTTGTCGGTGATCCAGCCGCCGAGCGTCGGTCCGATGGCCGGCGCGAACACGGCCGCGATACCGTAGACCGCGAATGCCATGCCGCGCTTCTGCGGCGCAAAGGTGTCGCTGAGTATCGCCTGGCCGCTCGGCTGCAGACCGCTGCCGGCCGCGCCTTGTAAAGCGCGCATGACGACCAAAAGACCCAGGTTGGGCGCGAGGCCGCATAACAAAGACGCGAGCGAGAATCCGACGATGCAGACCAGGAAAAATCGTTTGCGGCCCATGACCGTCGACACCCACCCCGAAATCGGCATGAAGATCGCGTTCATGACGAGGTACGAAGTCAGGATCCAAGAGGATTCGTCGACCGTCGCGCCGAGATTGCCGGCGATGTGGGGCAGAGAGACGTTCGCGATGGAAATATCGAGTATTTCCATGAACGCGGCGAGTGCGACGACGGGTGCGACAAGCCAGGGATTGGTCGGGCGCCGGGTCATGCCGCACTGTCCCATCATCGTCGCCTGGCAGGCAACAGGCCGGGCCGGGAAATCGCGGTGAGCCGCCGGACCAGGGTCTTTTTTCGGCTTGCCGAACGCGTTCGCGCGGACGATAATCAATGCTGCATGGCAGCATTCGCCTTGACACCCGCGCGCTTGGTTCCTACAATCGCCGGCCTTTGTCGCCGGGCAACTCTTCCCGCGTCAGATATTAGCTTCACTCCGAGGCGCCTCATTTGAGGTGGCTCTCTATAGTCTTTGGGCATTCATCAAGGTAGTTATGGCGACGACGACTCAATTGATCCGTACCGGCCGCAACGAGCCGGCGTGGAAATCCAAGGTTCCTGCTTTGGCGGCGTCGCCGCAGAAGCGCGGGGTCTGCACGCGCGTGTACACGACGACGCCAAAGAAACCCAATTCTGCACTGCGTAAGGTGTGCCGCGTACGGCTGACCAACGGCTACGAGGTTTCCAGCTATATCGGCGGCGAAGGCCACAACCTGCAGGAGCACTCGGTGGTCTTGATTCGAGGCGGCCGCGTCAAGGACTTGCCGGGCGTGCGCTACCACACGGTGCGCGGCGCGCTGGATTGCGCCGGCGTCAGCGAGCGGCGCCAAGGCCGCTCCAAGTACGGCGCGAAGCGCCCGAAGAAATGAGTCAACGCAGTCATTAACGCCACAGAGAAGTCTTATGTCCCGTAGAGCAGCTGCCCCGCATCGCACGATTCTTCCGGATCCAAAGTTCGGCAACGACATGTTGGCCAAATTCATTAACATGGTCATGGAGCGGGGCAAGAAGTCCGCCGCCGAGAAGATCGTCTACGGCGCGATCGAGCGCATCGGCGACAAGACTGGGCGAGCGGGCGGCGACGCGATTTCGGTCCTGCAACAGGCGCTTGACAACGTCAAGCCGGTCGTCGAAGTCAAATCGCGCCGCGTCGGCGGTGCGACCTATCAGGTGCCCGTCGAGGTGCGCGCGAACCGCCGTCAGACGCTCGCGATGCGCTGGGTCATCGAAGCGGCGACGGACCGCAGCGAGAAGTCGATGGCGCACCGTCTCGCCGCCGAGTTGATGGAGGCCGCGGAGAATCGCGGCGCGGCCGTGCGCAAGCGCGAGGACACGCATCGCATGGCCGAGGCCAACAAGGCGTTCGCGCACTATCGTTGGTGAAGCCGAATCGGTAGTCGCGCCGGCCGGAGTAGCAGGGTACCCGAAGAGCGCGCGCCGGGCTCGAATTGCATCCGAGGCGGCATCGACGGCCGCCCCATCTTAAGGAAATGACCGTGGCACGTACGACGCCCATAGAGCGCTACAGAAACATCGGTATCTCCGCTCACATCGACGCGGGGAAGACCACCGCGACCGAACGCATTTTGTTCTATACCGGCGTGTCGCACAAGATCGGCGAAGTCCATGACGGCGCCGCCGTCATGGATTATATGGAACAGGAACAAGAGCGCGGCATCACGATCACGGCCGCGGCGACCACGTGTTTCTGGAAGGGCATGGACAAGAGCTTCCCGGAGCACCGCATCAACATCATCGACACGCCCGGCCACGTCGACTTCACGATCGAAGTGGAGCGGAGCCTGCGCGTGCTGGATTCGGCGATCGCCGTTTACTGCGCGGTGTCTGGCGTCCAGCCGCAGTCTGAAACGGTATGGCGCCAGATGAACAAGTACCGCGTGCCGAGGATCGCGTTCGTCAACAAGATGGACCGCGCCGGAGCGAATTTTCTGCGCTGCGTCGAGCAGATCAAAACGCGCTTGCGCGGCAACCCAGTGCCGATCCAGTTGCCGATCGGCGTCGAGGACCAATTCGTCGGCGTCGTCGATCTCGTCAAGATGAAATCCATCTGGTGGGACGACGAGACCCAGGGAATGAAATTCGAGTACCGCGCAGTCCCGGCGGAGATGAACGAGGAATGCGCGAAGTGGCGCGCCAACATGATCGAAGCGGCCGCCGAGGGCGATGAAGAACTGCTGAACAAATATCTCGAGACAGGCGAACTC
>JAYTQR010000075.1:0-17123 GCA_043746615.1 Gammaproteobacteria bacterium
GAGATTACATTGATAATATTCGGCGTATTGTCCGCGCGAATAGTTCGTGTAGTCCTGCTGTTGGTCCGCATGACGATCGAGAAAGCCGCCGGTGTAGACGAACTTGAGTTGGTCGATTCGGCCATTGAGCGTCAGCGCCGTATTCGAGAACCGATCCTTGTTGTAAGACGGGTTGTACAACTGCACCGACAGATCGGGCAGCGGCTGGCCTAGACCATCGTATTGTTCCTGCCAGAAGACGCCTTCGGAATCTATATTCTGGTAGGACTGCGTGACGAGAGCGTTCCAATCCTCGTTGAATTTATACGCAGCCTCGAGCCGGCCACCCTTGTAGGTGACCGGATTGATCGCTTTGGCGACCATGTTGTTGTTGTTGATCGAAGGGCTGTTGGGCGGCACCACGCCGTTGAAATAGTACGCAATGGCTTTGTCGGTCGGCGCGCGGGTAAATGTGCCCGGGATATTGTTGATGTAACCGCCCCGCGCATCGTTGTAAATCACCGCACGGATCGCGAAGGTGTTCGGGATCAGCGGGATATTGATCATCGCATCGACATTGGTGCTCGGATCGCCGTGCGCGGTCGTCGCGTAGCCGGCATTGACGTCGCCTTCCGTCACATCGAGTTTCGGCTTATTGGTGATGTATCGAACGACACCGGCCTGTGCGCCGGCACCGAACAATGTGCCCTGCGGGCCCTCGAGGACTTCGATACGCTCCAAATCGGCGGCGTAAACGTCCAAGTTTCGGCCCGGCACTTGGCCGGACTGATCATCGAGGTAGATCGCGACGTTCGGGAAGCTGCCGACGGCGCCGGATCCCTGGATTCCGCCGCTGCTCGTGGCCAGGCCGCGCATGAAAATGTTGCTCTGGCCCGGGCCCGTGCCCGAGGTCGTCACGTTCGGCAGATACTTCACCGCATCCTCGAAGGTCGTCACGTTGAGTTGCGTCAACGTTTCCGCCGTCAGCGCCTGAATGGTGATCGGCACGTTCTGGCTATTTTCCACGCGGCGCTGCGCAGTGACTGTGATTGTCTGAATTTGATCCGACGTGTCCGCAGCAAGGGCCGGTGCGGCGTGCGCGTTGCCGACCGCGGCGCCGCTCAAGATCGTGGCGATCGCACAAGATAATTTCGTATTCGAATGCATGACTCGGTCCCTTCCCTTAATAACCTTAATAAATTGACTCATCGCGCCGCCGTGTGATGGCCGCACCACGGCGCCGTGCAGGGCGTCTGCGTGACCGCCCAGCGTCGTTTTTAGATGCGCCGGAATACCCCCCGCCCTCGGAACTGATCGTCAGCACGGCGCTTTATCTACCCGTCGTGCAGAATAACACCAACAATTCGGAACAAAAGCAATATTTTGTTGCCGCCATACAACGCATGGGCTGATTCCATCGGGCAGGGGCATGCGCGCATGCCCAGTCCATAGGCCTGCCCGAAGGCCAGCAATGCTGCCCGCCTGGAATTACACCGCTTTCGATCCGCCGCCGGCTGCCGTTGGACCGGCCGCCATGCGCCTTAAAACTTGTAGCCGAACTTGACGCCGATCACCCGCGGACGAACGACACTTTGCGTCACGATGAACTGCGCCGTCGAGGTGAACACACTGGCGTTCGAGTTCGCGAGATTCGAACCGTAGACCTGCACGTCCCACGCATCCTTCGATGCGCCGAGTGCTGCATCGTAGGTCGTGTACGCCGGCATTTCGAATCGCAGCAGCGTCGTGTTGATGCCCGTACCGACCAGCGACGGTTGGTTGCTGGTCTGCGAGTATGAGTGTCCGGTGTGCGCCGCACCGACCTGCCAGAACAGATCGTACTCGTTCATCATCCACTCGTAGCGCGCACGCATGTTGAACTGGATCGGCGGCGAATCGGCAGACGGGCTGCCGATCGGCCCATACGGGTTCGGAATCGAAGTGATCGGCTGGCCGAATTCGCCGGCCGTGGCCGGGTTGGCCAACAAGGCGGGGTTGTTGGCAATCAAGTACGGCGAGTTCGTCTGCTCGCTGCTGTTCCACGAGGCCGAACCCTGCAAGGTCAGTGCGTGCGTGACGCGCGCGATGATCGACGTCTCCACGCCGCGAATGCGGAAATTCTGACCGTTCGTGCCGAACGTCAGGTTGCCGAGCGCGCCGGGGTCGAAGAACCCCGTTTGCACGTTGTCCCAGTTCTCCCGGTACACGGCGCCGTTGAACTGCACGCGGTGATCGAAAAACTCCGTCTTCCAACCGATTTCATTGTTCGTCAGGGTGTCCGACGTGTAGAAGATCGGGATACAGAACTGATTGATGCCGCTCGCATCCTTGATGTGACAGGTAGAGGTACGATTGAATCCACCCGGGCGATACCCCTGCGACCACGTGTAGTAGACCAATACGTCCGGCGTGATGTGCCAGCTCAAGTTGCCGCGGCTCTTGAAGCCGTGGAACGACCGATTGAGATTCTCGCCATTCAGATTGGTCGCGGCGTTCGTGCAGGGCGCCGGGCCCTGTTCGAAGCAATAGAAGCTGCTGTCGACACTGCCCCTCTCGTCCTCCTTGTAGTGGAAGAAACGCGTACCGGCCGTCAACGTCAGCACCTTTGGAATCAGATCGAAGTCCATCGAGGTGAAGAACGCATACTGCTTGACGCCGCGGCGTACGTCCTCGAAGAACGCGGTGTTGTCGTTGCGCGTGTTGGGATTTTCCACGCTCGCGCCCGGCGCCGGGGCGATGTTGCTCATGCAGGCGGCCTGCCCGGCGAGCGTGCACGCCGGAATGCTCTTGTACGACCAATCGGTCTGGTCATAGATTTCTTGATCTTCCCAGAATGCGCCGCCAATCGCGCGGAAACGCCAGTTGTCCGGCGTACTTAGACGGAATTCGTGGCTCATGTGCGTGTTGCGTTCCAACTCGCGCCAGGTCGCACTCGGCGAGAAGCACGTCGACGTGAGGTTCGGGTCGCCCGCACCGCCGTTGACCGCATAGCCTGTGCCCGGTCCGTAGCACTGATAGTAGTCGGCGTAAACGCCGCGCGAATAGTTAGTGTAATCCTGGACTTGATCGACGTGGCGGTCGAGGAAGCCGCCAGTATAAACGGCCTTCAGGTCGCCGATTTTGCCGTTGACGGTCCAAGCCGTATTTTCGAATTTATCCTTGTCGTAGGCCGGATTGAACAGCGTGACCTGCAGCCGATTCAACGCCTGCCCGTCCGAGCCGTGGGGCATCTGGTAGAACACGCCCTCGGCATCCAAGTTCTGATACGACTGTTCGATCAGTACGCTCCAGTCGTCGTTGACCTGATACAGGCCGGACAGGCGGCCGCCCTTATACGTGACCGGGTTGATCGCGCGGCCGGCGATCGCGTTGTTATTGATCGGCGTTGCGCTCGGCGGCACGCCGTAAGCGCTCGGGCTGCCGGCGGCGCATACCCCGTTGACCGGCGTGCCGACCGTGCAGCCGGTCGCGTACTTCGCATAGTAAATGCCGAGATCGGTCGGCTGGCGCGTGAACGTGCTCGGCACGTTGTCGATGTAGCCGCCGCGCCGGTCGCTGTAGATCACCGCACGCAATGCCAGCCTATGTTGAATCAGCGGCAAATTCAGCACCGCGGTCAATGCGCTGTTCGGATCGCCGTGGGCCGTCGTGCCGTAGCTCGCTTGCGCATTTCCCTCGGTCACGTCGATCTTGGGCTTGTTGGTGATGTAGCGAATGACGCCGGCCTGCGCGCCGCCGCCGAACAGCGTGCCCTGCGGACCCTCGAGCACTTCGATGCGTTGGATGTCGGCCGCGTAGATATCCAAGTTTCGAGCCGGCAGTTGACCCGACTGGTCGTCGAGATACACGGCCACATTCGGGAATCCGCCGATCGATCCGCTCGACTGCGTACCGGCGGACCCGACGCTGAGACCGCGCATGTAGATCGAGGTTTGGCCGGGTCCGTTCGTCGGCGAGGAGACGTTCGGCAAATATTTCACGAAGTCGTCGAACGTCGCGATGTTCAGTTTCTGCAGTGTATCGGCGGTCAACGCCTGAATCGTGATCGGTACGTCCTGCGCGTTCTCCGTGCGGCGCTGCGCCGTGACCGTGATCGTCTGAATCTGGTCGGACGTGCCGGCGCCGGGAGCGGAGGCCGGCGCGGTCTGTGCATGCGCGGCGCCGACTGCGCTGCCGCTCAGGATCGCCGCAATCGCGTAAGACAATTTTGAACTTGAATTCATGCGCTCTCCCTTCCCGTTTAAAAGGTTCACTCAACCCGACGTCTCGCTTGACTCACGCACATCTGGGGTGTGACGCCAATGACATCCAAGTCTGCCCCACGGCGCCGACCGCTCACGTTTTTTTCGAGAATAGCATCGGTCCCTCCGACCGTGTGCATTAATTTGTTGCCCTCATGCATCAGCGGTATGCACAATTTCGATCTGCTCATGCCAAAATTCGATACTAGGCATCCTCCGGTCCGAGCCGCGCTGGAAATCCGGGCGCACGCAGCGGCGTGCCGACGGCGTCCTCCAGCAACTTGACGATCATCGACGACCAGGCGCCGCCGCCGTATTTCGCGCGCCCCTCGACGAATGTCTGTTCCATGACGCCGGCGAGGCGCAACGGCACGCCGAAACGGCGCCCGAACTCGAGTGCGAAACCGGCGTCCTTGCATGCTAAATCCATCGTAAAACCAATGTCATAGCTGCCATTGAGGATCACCTGGCTCTCGGTCTCGTGGACGAAGCTGTTGCCGGAACTCGCGGCGATCGCCTCGTATGCCGCGCGCAGATCGACGCCAGCCTTGGCACAGAGCATCAACGCTTCGCCAGCGGCGATCAAATGAATGAACGCCAGCATGTTCGTGACGACTTTCGTGACCGCGGCTTGCTCAATCCCACCCAAGTGAATCACCTTGCCGCCCATCGCGGCGAGCGCTGGCCGGTGCTGCGCGTACACTTGTTGCTCACCACCAACAAATACCGTGATGTCGCCGGCCTCGGCGCGGTGCACGCCACCGGTCACGGGACAGGCGAGCGTGGCAATGCCGAGCGTTGCGGCGCGCGCGGCGATCGCCTCGACCTCGGTGAAGTCGTTCGTACTCATTTCGATCCAGGTGCTGCCCGCGGGCAGTGCCGGCAGCGCCGCCTCCATGACCGCAGCCGTCGCCTTGGGCGATGGCAAACAAGTGATCAACGCATCGCAAGTCCGCGCGAGCTCGGGCACCGATGCCGCCCATTGGGCACCGGCCGCGAGCACGCCCGCGGCGGCACCGCGGTCGAGGTCGTGAACGGTCAGATCGAACCCGGCGCGGGCCAGATTGGCCGCGAGATGCTTGCCGAGGTTGCCGAGTCCAATGAATCCGTAGCGCATAGCGACTCCCTAGCCGAGCGGACGATCGGCCATTTCCAAGTGCAGTTGGTCCCGAGGGTCATGCGGATGCGCGAGCGCCACCGCCTCGTTCAATTCGACGCCGAGGCCCGGGCTGCTTGGCGGTATGACGTAGCCGTCCTGCCAGAGGATCGGTTTTTTCAACAACTCGGCATGGAATCCGCCCCATTGCTGGATGCCCTCCAGGATCAAGAAATTCGGCGAACAGGCGGCGATCTGGATATTCGCCGCGCCGACGATCGGACCGCAGTACAAGTGCGGCGCAATTTGCGCGTAATGCACTTCGGCGAGCGCCGCGACTTTCTTCGCTTCGAGCAGCCCGCCGACTCGTCCGAGGTTTATCTGCAGGATATTCGCCGCGCCGCACGCGAGCACGCGCGCGAACTCATACTTCGTCGTCAGGCGCTCGCCGGTCGCGATCGGAATGCTGGTCGCGCGTGCGACGCGGGCCATTTGTTCCGGCATCTCCGGGGGCACCGGCTCTTCAAACCACAGTGGATCAAACGGTTCGATTCGCTTCGCCAGGCGTATCGCACCGGAGGTCGTGAATTGGCCGTGCGTGCCCATCAATAAATCGGCGCGGTCGCCGACGGCTTCGCGAACCAGACGCACCAAGCGGACCGTGCGCTCCAAAGCCTCCAGCGTCGGCTGGCGCGGATCGTACGCGGAGTAGCCGCCGGTGGGATCGAACTTGAGCGCGGTGAAACCCTGCGCCACATATTCCGCCGCGCGCCGCGCGGAGCGCTCCGCGTCGTGGTAGAAATCGTCGCCTTCGCCGGGCGCTGGGTACAGATAGGTGTAGCTACGCAGGCGCTCGTGCACCTTGCCGCCGAGGAGATTGTATACCGGCTGCTCGACGGCCTTGCCGATGATGTCCCAGCAGGCCATTTCCAGGCCGCTCAACACGCTGATCAGCGACAGATCCGGCCGCTGCGAGAACCCCGAACCGTATGTTTCGCGCCAGAGCGATTCGATGCGAAACGGGTCGCGCCCGAAGAAGCGCCGTGCGAACAGATCTTCGATCATGGCGGCAATGACCTGCGGACCGAAAGTGGCGGCGTACACTTCGCCGATACCCTCGATGCCGCATGCTGTCTTCAGCTTGAGGAACACAAAGTAGCGGCCGCCGAAGGCGGGCGGGGGATTGCCGACGATGAAAACCCTGAGGGTATCGAGTTTCATAGGCATCCCTTCATGGTCAGTCTCCCTTTAAGATCCGATCCGCGGCTTTTTGCGCGACCATCAACGTCGGCGCGTTCGTGTTCGCGGACGTCACGGCCGGAAACACCGAAGCGTCGACGACGCGCAGACGTTCTATATCGTGGACCCGCAAGGCCGAGTCGACCACCGCATTATCGCCCGCCGGACCCATTCGGCAGGTACTGACCGGGTGATAAACGGTCGCCGCGCGCGCGCGAAAGTCCGCGAGAATCGCCGCCTCGTCCATCCTCTCCACGGCCGGCGCAATCGGTTCGCGAATCAACTCGCGCATGGCTTTGGTCCCGGCGATTCTACGCATCAACATGCCGCCGTTGACCACATCCTGCTGATCTTTGTCACTCGCCAAATAATTCGGCGCGATCGCAGGCGCTGCGCGGAAATCCGCACTGGCGATGTCGATCCGCCCGCGGCTCGTCGGCCGGGTCGGTTGAAAACACAAGATGAAACCGGAATACGGATCCACATCGATGCGCTTGCGGTTCGCATCCCCGGCACCGTAAGTCACCGGATTGAAGTACAGCTGCACGTCCGGACGCGTGGCGGCGGGGTCCGCCCGCAGAAAGCCGCCGAA
The DNA here is from genome assembly GCA_043746615.1 of Gammaproteobacteria bacterium. Taxonomy (GTDB): domain Bacteria; phylum Pseudomonadota; class Gammaproteobacteria; order Steroidobacterales; family Steroidobacteraceae; genus Bog-1198. The sequence continues at coordinate 7,148 of JAYTQR010000075.1, forward strand.
CTGATTGACGCTGAGCGACAGCGGGCCGCTACGGTTCAATATATAGCGCAAGGCCGCGGTCGCTTTGGCGAACCTCGAGTGCAGCTCGTCGTTCAGCGTCGGCTGCGTAGCCTTATAGGAATACGAAACGGCCAGGTGATCCTGGAGATTGCCGCCTACCGCCGGATTGTCGAGCAGCACCGGGATGCCGTACGCCGCGAGCGTCGCGCCCGGACCGATGCCGGAGAGCTGCAACAGTTGCGGCGAGTTGACTGCACCGCCGCAGACGATGACCTCGCGGGCGGCGGCGGCGAAGCGGTTCTCGCCGCCCCGCACGTACTCGACCCCGATCGCACGCCGGCCGTCCATGCGGATCTTGCTGGCCCAAGCGTGCATTTCCAACGATACATTGCCGCGACGCAAAGCCGGCCGCAGGAAGGCATCGGCGGCTGACCACCGCCGGCCGTTGCGGATCGTGACCTGATAGCAACCAACGCCCTCCGGGCGCTCGCCGTTGAAGTCAGCGGTCGCGGGTAGAGCCAGCTCCTGCGCCGCGCGGAACCAAAATTGCCGGGTCGCATGCAGAAAGGGGGTGACGTCCTTGACGTCGAGCGGCCCGTTCGTTTGCGCATGTCCGCTGGCATCGACGCGGCGTTCCGATTTTTCAAAGTACGGCAGCACATCGGCCCAGCCCCAGCCGGGATTGCCCATGTTCCGCCAATCATCGAAATCAACGGGCATGCCGCGGCAGTAAACCAACGCATTGATCGAAGAGGAACCGCCGATGACGCGACCGCGCGGCCAAAACATCCGCCGTCCACCGAGGCCGGGATTCGCGAGCGTTTCGTATTGCCAATTCACGGCCGGATCGGCGAACGTGCGTCCGTAACCGATCGGCGTCTTGATCCATAAGCTATTGTCCGGACCGCCGGCCTCCAATACGAGGACCCGGTCGCGACCCGAGGCGGACAATCGGTCCGCGAGCACGCAGCCGGCGGAACCCGCGCCGATGATGATGAAATCGAATTGCCCCACGACCGGGAGCTTAGCGCGGCGGCGAGATCCCGTTATGCCATATTCCGATTTACCCATAGCATTTTTCGCATGCTTGGTTCGCTCCGCCCCGCAATCGCATTACGGAATCGAACCATGTATGGTGTGAAACGGCCAACAGGGGGTGAGCACAGCCTTGAGCAGCACAGCGATTGACATCCCGCAAGCCAAAGCGCCTTCTTCGATCCTGCGCTGGTATGTGCTGATCCTGACTTGCCTGATCTACGCGATCAACATTGCCGACCGTTACGTCGTATCGACGGTTCTCGAACCGATTCGGCTCGATCTGCACTTGGACGATGCCGGGGTCGCCTGGCTCACCGGCGCCCCGCTGGCGCTGTTTTACGTCACCTTCGGCCTCTGGGTCTCGTGGCTGGCGGATCGACTGAACCGCCGCAACATTTTGGCGATTTCGCTAGTCATTTGGTCCGGTTTCACGGCGCTGTGCGGAGTCTCGCGAAATTATTGGCAATTTCTGCTCGGGCGCGTCGGCGTCGGCATCGGCGAAGCGGGCGGTACACCACCGTCGACCGCGATCGTATCGGATTACTTTCCGGCGGATCGGCGGCCGATGGCGATGACCGTGCTCGCACTCGGCGCGCCGATCGGCGCCTATTTGGGCGCAAACATGGCGGGAGCCGTGGCGCATGCCTACAGCTGGCGCGCCGCATTCATCGCGCTCGGCATTCCGGGGCTGATCGTCGGCATGATCGTCTTTTTGACGGTGCGTGAACCTGCGCGAGGCCGGCTCGACCTCACGGTCGATGAGATCAAGCCCTCGCTGCTGGAGTCACTGCGATTTCTCTGGCGCCAAAAAGCGGCTTTCCACGTAGTCATGGGAGGCGGAGTCTGCGCGCTGTGGGGCTGGGGATTGATCTACTGGACGCCGACCTTTCTACAGCGCGCCTACCATTTGAACGTCGCCGAGGCGGGCGCCATCACCGGCAACATTCATCTGGTCGGCGGTTCGCTGGCGACGGTCGGAACCGCATGGTTGCTGTCGAGGCGTTTCATGGCGGATCCGCGCCGCGTGGTGTGGCTGCTCGCCGCCGGCGTTGCGCTTGCGACGATACCCTCGATGATTGCTTACTGGACTCACTCGCTTTGGCTTTGCCAACTGATGTTCTGGCTGTATGTGCCCGCAATCTATTTTTACATCGGGCCGTGTTTCGGCTTGCTGAACAATCTCTCGCCTTGTCACATGCGCAACGTCTTCATCGCGGTGTCGCTGTTGGTCGCCAATATATTAAATCTCGTCGTCGCGCCCTGGGTGGTCGGGTTCTTGAGCGACCGGTTCGCCGGTGCCCACGCAACCGATGCGGCCTCGCTGCGTGCGGCGCTGCTGCTGTTGGCGCCGACCGGATTTTGGGCCGCTTTTCACTTGTACCTGGCCTCGAGGACCATTATCGATGACCAGAAGCGCGCGATCGGCTATACAAAGGCTTGGGCCCCGTAAGGCGGCGCAGGGCGGCATGGGCAAGACACTGATCGATCGACGTTGGCTGCCACTGAACGCCCTGCGCGCGTTCGAGGGTGTCGCGAAGCACAACAGCTTCACGGCCGCCGCCAACGCCTTGTTGATCTCGCAAAGCGCGCTGTCGCGCCACGTGATTGCGCTCGAGAAATTGATCGGCGCGCAGCTGTTCGAGCGGCGTCCGCACGCCTTGGTGCTGACCAAGGCCGGCCAGCATTTGCTGCCGGCGGTCATGAAATCCTTCGACCGTCTGGAATATGCTCTCGACGATATCCGCAACGAGGGTACGCCGGTGCTGCGCACGCTGCGCGTGCAGATGCCACCGAGTTTCGCGGTGCATTTGGCGGTACCGATCCTGCGGGATTTTCGCCACGCGGTCCCGGAAATCGACATCGATTTAGTCAGCCCCTACGGCGTCGGGCCGCCGCTCGCCGACGTCGACGTCGCGGTCGTCTATTCGAAGCCGACCGTGACCGATCAGGTGCGTGATCTGCTGTGGCCGGTGCGCCTGAGTGTGCTGTGCCATCCATCGGTCGCGGCGCGCCGCGCCGACAAGGGCCTGCAGGAATTCATCGACGCGAACGAGCTCGTGCACGTGCGCATCAGCGACCTGCCGCGCCATCACTTGTGGTCGCAATACGCACGACAGGCGCACCTCAACATGCCCAACGTCGAGCGTGGCCTGGTCTTCGACACCGCCGTGCTCGCGGTTCAGTATGCCTTGAGCGGCGAGGGGCTGGCGCTCGTCGACACGAACCTGTTCAGCGAGGAAATCCGCACAGGCCGGCTGATCAGGCCGTTCGACATCAGCCTCGACGACGGCTTCGGTTATTACCTGATCACTCACCCCGAAGGCTTGAGCGACACCGCAATCGCGCTGTTTCGCTCCTGGCTGATCGAGCGTTTCGGCACGGGCTCTTGCGCCGCTGCGCAAACCGCATCGAATGTACGTTTGGCGGTCTCGAACGAGTGACCGCGGCAGCGCCAGTTAGGCGCACGCGCCGTGTGCCGGCGCGCATATGTGAGCGCGTGACAAGGAACTTACAGGGGAGCCGGAGCAAACATGAAAAGCCACGCGAAAGTGGTGGTCATCGGCGGCGGCGTGGTCGGCGCCAGCGTCTTGTATCACCTGACCAAGGCCGGCTGGAAAGACGTGCTGTTGATCGAGCGCGCGGAGTTGACCTCGGGTTCAACCTGGCACGCGGCCGGTGGCATGCATACCGTCAACGGCGATCCGAACGTCGCCAAGCTGCAGCAGTACACCATCAAGCTGTATGAGGAAATCGAGCGGATTTCCGGTCAATCCTGCGGCGTGCACATCACCGGCGGCATCATGCTCGCTGGCTCGCGCGAGCGGCTCGATTGGCTGCGGATGGCGAAGGCGCGCGGCCGCTATCTCGGCATGGAATTGGAGATCATTTCGGTCGATGAGGCGGCGAAACTGTTTCCGTTGATGGACAAGACGCATTTCGCAGGGGCGATGTACGATCCGATCGAGGGTCACGTCGACCCCTACGGTGTCACGCACGCCTACGCGAAATCCGCGCAAATCGGCGGCGCCGAGATCGCGCGGCAGACGCGCGTGACGGCTCTGGCCGCGCGCGCCGACGGTTCCTGGGACGTGATCACCGACCACGGCAACGTGCATGCCGAGCACGTCGTCAACGCCGCGGGCCTTTGGGCGCGCGAAGTCGGCCGCATGGTTGGCCTCGAGCTGCCGATTTTGGCGATGGAACATCAGTATCTGATCACCGGCGACATGCCGGAACTCTTCGGCAAGAAGGAACAGCTGCATTGCATCGACTTCGAGGGAGAAATCTACGTCCGCCAGGAGCGCGGCGGCATGTTGATGGGCACCTACGAACGGGCGGGGGTGCCATGGTCGCCGCTACTGACACCATGGGATTTCGGCCAGGATCTGCTGCCGAACGATTTGGAGCGCATTGCACCAAGCCTCGAAGTCGGTTTCGAACATTTTCCCTCGCTCGGCGCTGCCGGCATCCGCAAGGTGGTCAATGGTCCGTTCACGTTCGCGCCGGACGGCAACCCACTGATCGGACCCGTGCGGGGTTTGCGGAATTTCTGGGTGGCGTGCGGCGTCATGGCCGGTTTCAGTCAGGGCGGCGGCGTCGGTCTCGCATTGTCGCAATGGATGGTCGAGGGCGACCCGGGCGCCGACATCTGGGGAATGGATGTCGCGCGCTACGGCGACTGGGCGACGCTGGCCTATACGAGCGCGAAGGTGCGTGAAAATTATTCGCGACGCTTCAGCATCCGCTTTCCAAACGAAGAACTGACCGCGGCGCGTCCGCTGCGCACCACTCCGATCTACGAGAAATTGCAGGCAGAACACGCAGTGTTCGGCGACTACTGTGGACTTGAACAGCCGCTGTGGTTCGCACCGTCGGCGGCCGAGGCCGTGGATCACGTCAGTTTCCGCCGTTCGAACTCGCATCCACACGTCGAACGCGAATGCAAGGCCGTCATGGACTCGGTCGGCCTGCTGGAAATTTCCAACTATGGGAAATTCGAGATCAAGGGTCCGGGCACCGCCGACTGGCTATCCGGCATCATGGCGAATAAGGTGCCGCCGGTTGGGCGCATCGCGCTGACGCCGATGCTGAACGAGCGCGGCAAGCTGATCGGGGATTTCACGATGGGCCGCATCGGCGCCGATCATGTGTTTCTGATTGGCACCCTCGCCGCGGAAGTGTATTACCGGCGCTGGTTCGAGCGGCACGCGCCGCCGGCGAGCGTCCACGTGCGGCCCTGCGCGACGGAATACGTCGGCCTGTCGGTCGCGGGGCCTAACTCTCGTGCGCTGCTGCAGGCGCTGGTACGCGACGATCTGTCGACGGCCGCGTTCCCGTTCATGTCCTTCCGGCGCATGGATGTCGACATGGTTCCAGCCTACGTCGGGCGGGTGTCCTTCACCGGCGATCTCGGCTATGAAATTTGGGTGACGAGCGACTATCAGCGCGCGCTGTACGATTCGTTGCAGCAAGCGGGGCGGGCTTACGGCTTGAAGAGTTTCGGCGGCCGCGCGCTGAACGCGATGCGCATCGAAAAAAGCTTCGGCACCTGGGCCCGCGAATACCGGCCGATTTATGGCCCGTTCGAAGCCGGTCTCGGCCGCTTCGTCGATTTCAACAAGGGCGAGTTCGTCGGCCGTGCAGCGGCCGCCGAGGAAAAGACAGGCGGCGGCAAACTGCGCCTTCTGCCATTCTGCATCGACGCGAACGACGCCGATGCGATCGGCGACGAGCCAATCTGGCACGACGGCAAAGTGGTCGGCTGGGTGACTTCCGGCGCCTACGGGCACCGCGTCGGCGCATCGCTTGCGCTCGGCTATGTCCCGGTGGAATTGGCCGGCGCCGATGCCGGGTTCGAGATCGAAATCATCGGCGAGCGCCGCAAGGCGACGCGCCTCGCGGCTGCGCCGTTCGATCCGGCGGGTGAGCGCATGCGGGCGTGAACGTTGGCGTCGCCGGCGGCAGCCGCCGGACGTGGCTCATCAAGATTTTCTCACCGCCCGGTGAAAAAAAATCGCGCGGCATCGCCGCGAAAACAGGCAATCACAGCGTTTTGAGACGTATCGCCGCGCGCCGCTCGCCCTGGAAATCTATAGTATCGCGCCCATTAAGCACGGTACCGGCGGCGCGGCCCATCGTGGGTTCGCCGCGACTGCTCTAGGAGAAATCGACATGCTTGGAATGATCGCCCGATGGGGTCACAACGTCTTGCTGGCGGCGATTGGATTCGTGACGATCGCGATGCTCATACTCGCGAGGTAAGGCCGCGGCCCCAGGCGGCCGTGTATAGTAGCTGCGATGGGCTGGTTTACCCGGTTTATGCTGTCGGCCGTGGCGTTGTCCGCGCCGGCGCTCGCAGCCGCGCAGGCCGCGATTGCCCCTGACCTCGCCGAGCCAGGCTCGATCCAAGCGATCACCGCGGCGACGACCGAGCCGCAATTTGTGTCGCCGTGGGTCGACTACGTACCCGAGTCGTGGTCCGTGCCCTCGCCGAGCAAATTTTTCGGCCGGATCATGGGTGCGCCGGGCGAGTTGCTCTACGCCGAGCAGGCGTACGCGTACGCACGCGCGCTCGCCGCTGCATCGCCGCGCGTGCGCGTATTCACGATCGGACGCTCCGAGGAAGGCCGCGAAATCGTCTTGCTCGTGATCGCCGATGCGAAGGGCATCGCAAATCTCGACGCACTGAAGGCGGCGAACGCGGCGCTGGCCGATCCGCGGACTGTGGACGCGGCGGCCGCAACACGCTTGATCGCAGCGTCCCGGCCGTTCTATTACCTGAACGCAGGGCTGCATTCTGACGAGACCGGCTCGACCGAATCGGTGCTGGAACTCGCCTACCGTCTGGCCGTTTCGGACACGCCGATGATCCGGCGGATCCGCTCGAACATGGTGGTGTTGATCAATCCGGTATCCAATCCCGACGGCCGCGATAAGCAGGTGGACTGGTTTTACCGGTTCCTGAAGGGCAAGACCGAGTTCGCGACGCTGCCACGGCAATCGCCGCCGTATTGGTCGAAATACGCATTCGTCGACATCAACCGCGATGCGCACCAGTTGACGCATGCGGCGACGAAGGCCGTGGCGCGGATGTTCTTCGAGTGGCACCCGGTGGTCATTCACGATCTGCACGAAAGCGAAGCGCTGTTGATGACGTGGAACGGTACGGGTCCGTACAACCCGAACATCGATCCGATTACGTTCAGCGAATTCCTGGCATTGAGCTTTCACGAGGTCGAGACGATGACCGGTCTCGGCATGCCGGGCGTCGCCACTTGGAATTTCGGCGACGGTTTCGCGCATTTGTTTCTCGATTCGATCGCGATGAATCACAATGCGATCGGCCGCGGCTACGAGACCTTCGGCAACGGCACGGCCGAAACCCTGACGCGCTCGCTGGAGCCGGATGAGACCTCGCGCGAATGGTGGCGCGTACTGCCGCCCCCGGCCGGAAAGTTCGCGTGGTCGGCGCGCGACAATGTGAATTACAACGAAACCGGCATTTTGGCCGCGCTCGACTATTCGGCCGAGAATGCGCACATGTTGCTGCGCGAGTTCTATACGAAGAGCTTGCACAGCTGGCAAAGCGGCTTGAACGGGCCGCCGTACGGATTCGTCATTCCGGCCGATCAGGGTGATCCTCGGCGCGTCGCGCAAATGGTCGAACGCTTGCAGGCGCAGCACATCGAGGTCAGCCGCGCCTATGCACCGCTGTCGCTGCAGGAGGGGCGCTTTCCGGCCGGCACCTATGTCGTGCGCGCCGATCAGCCGTATCGCAATTACGCCGTCGATTTGCTGACGCCGCAGCATTACCCGAAGAGCGGCAGCGAACCATATGACGACATCTCCTGGGAGTTGCCGGCGCATTATCATCTGCAGGTCATCGCCAGCGCCGATCCGGGCGTGCAGAAGGCGCCGCTGACCTTGTTGACGGCGCCGCCGCGGCTGTCCGGGAGCGTGCAGGGCAGCGGACCGGTCTTCCTATTGAAGGACAGTGGCCAGGAGAGCTTCCTCGAGGCGCGCTACCAACTCGCGAAATTCAAGATCGAGATCGCCGAGCGCGCATTCTCTCTCGGCGGCACTGTCTATCCGCAGGGTTCGTGGATCATCCCGGCGCAGCCGCACGTCGCCGCCGCGCTACGGACGGCGGCCGACAAACTGGACCTCAACTTCGCGAGCGCAGCCGCACCGCCCGGCGTCGCACATCATGCGGCGCCGGTGCCGCGGCTCGGCCTCTGGGTTCCGTGGGCCGACACCGACTCGATCGGCTGGATAAGGTATAGCTTGGATCGGCGGAAAATTCCATACGTCTACTTGCGCGACGAGGATATTCGCGCCGGCAATCTCGGCAAGCGGATCGACGTGCTGTTGTACGGACACGTCGATTTGGAACTCGCCGAGCAAATCCACGGCATACCGAAGGAATGGGGACCGATGCCGTTCAAGAAGACGATGGCAACTCCGAATCTCGGGACTCCCGCGGCATCCGACGATATCACCGGCGGCATCGGCTGGCGCGGCCTGGAACAGATCCAGCAATTCATCGAACGCGGCGGCCTGATGATCACGCTCGGCAACGGTTCCATGCTGCCGATCGAGGGCGGCATCGTCCGCGGCATTCGGCGAGATTCGGGCGGCGTACCGCGCAGCACCCAGGGCGGCGGGGCCGCAGCGGCAGCCGCTGCGCAAGATGCCATCACGCGCACGCCCGGCGCGCACGTGCGCGTGACGTTCCTGCAGCCACATCACCCGATCGCGTACGGCTACCCGGTGAATACCCATGTGTTCCGGCAGAACTACGCGTTGTACTCGATGCCGCGGCGCTGGCTGCGGATGGCCTATTGCACGACCTGCCTCGACGGCCCGGTCGACACGAGTCACGTCGTCCTCGAATGGGGAGGGCCGGCCGGCCTCCCTTTCGTCGTCAGCGGACAAGCCTGGGGCGCGGCAAACTTGATCGGCCGGCCGGCGATTTTCGATTTACCGGTCGGACGCGGCCGCGTCGTCGCCTTCAACTTCAACCCGATGCATCGCGACCTTAACCGAGGCGATCAACGCATGCTGTGGAATTCGATCATCAACTGGCGGGCGATCCTCACGGCGGCGGACTCGAAGGATTCATCGCCAATTGCGCAAGCCGCCGCTCGTCCAAAATGACGTAGATGCCACTGCCGATGACCACGGCGGCGCCCATCAACAGGCCGCGCGACGGTGCCGCCGACCAGAAGATCCAGTCGAGCGCGAATGCCCACAGAATCGACGTGTACTCGAAAGATCCGACCACCGACGGCGGAGCGCGCCGGAACGCATCGGTGACCCAGAATTGGCCGAGCGCGCCGCTGATGCCGATGAGCGCAAGCCATGCCCAATCCTGTGCGGCGATCGGATGCCAATCGCCGAGCCCCAACAAGCCACAGCCGACACCGGCCATCGTCAGATACCAGAACACCATCGACGTATTGGAATTCGTGGGCCCGAGCGTGCGCACTGTCAATGCGCTGAGCGCGTAACAGACCGCGCCCAAGAATCCCGCGCCGACGGCCGCGATCGACACGAACGCCTTGCCCGACGGCCGCAGGATCAACAGCACCCCGGCCAGTCCGACCGCGATTGCGACCCAGCGGCGCAACGGCACATGGTCGCCGTGAATCGGCACCGACAGGGCGGTCATGAGAAGCGGCGCGCACAGAAACAGCGAGTAGGTCTCAGCCAAACTCAGGCGATGCACCGCGTAGACGAAACTCGCGAGCATTGTTATGCCGAGCAAACCACGGAACAGATGCAAGCCCGGCGAGTTCAGCCGCAGCGTGCGCCAGGAGCGTTGCCAGGCGATCGGCGCGCACAGGAACACGAGCGAGGAGAGGCAACGCATGCTCGACACTTGGAACATCCCGTATTGCGTGGACAAGCGCTTCAGCGATGCGTCCATGATCGAGAA
>JAYTQR010000076.1:0-28159 GCA_043746615.1 Gammaproteobacteria bacterium
GCGTACTCGCTGCCGCCGGCGTACTCGCTGCCGCCGGCGTACTCGCTGCCGCCGGCGTACTCGCTGCCGCCGGCGTGTTCGTCGCCGCCGGCGTGTTCGTCGCCGCCGGCGCCGCCGCGGCCGCCGTACTCGGCGGCGTCACCGGCACGACCGTGTTCGCGGTCGCGCCATTGGCGTAAATCGGCGGATCGAGCAGCACGGTATATTCACGCATCAAGTGGCCGCGCGACCAATCGACTTCGACGAGAAACGTCACGAACGGCTCCGGAATCGATTCGCTGGAAGTAACCAGCAACACCGGTCGGCCGTCCTTGGATTTGGCGACCTTGAAGCGCAGCGACGACAAGAACGGCGGTCGCTCAAGGCCATAGCGCGTGAATGCGTCATCGCCCGCGAGCGACGCGCGCAACCCAGTCAATTCGTCGGGCGCGGCGGCGATCAGACCGATCTCGGCGCGCAGCGGTTCGTTCAAGGCAGACTGTAAATGAATCTCACCGAGGCCCAGCGCCCATGCAAGCGAGGGGCAAATAACCCATGCCATCAGGAACAATCGAGGCATCTTCGCGGACATTTCTACTCCAGGAATACCGGCAAGCAATTGCTGAAAGTTCATCGAGTTATTGGCGCTAGTGAACTCAATCTCGCCTGGCTTTTACATAACCCGTGAACTATAGCTCAGTACGATCTATTTACCAAAATCTGGGCCACGGAAACTGCGTTATGCGCCGCACATTTCCGAACATTATCGGCCACCACCCAAAAATTAAGAGCTCGATCACGCGTGGTATCGGCGCGCAGCCGCCCGACGTAAACCCGGTCGGGAGCCACGGCACACAGCGCCGGCGTCGGGAATTGCTCGGCGGATGCAGGGTCGATCAAGCTCACGCCCTTGCTGCGCTGCAACGCCACGGCTGCGGAGGCCGCCGTCACGGCACGCGCGAAGCACGCATGCACGACGAGACCGTGGCCGAAGAACACCGGCACGCGCACCGCGGTCGCATTGAGCGCGAGCTGCGGCAGATCGAGCACACGCCGGGTCTCCTCCGACAGGCGGCGCTCCTCGACGGATACGCCGTCCGCCCCGATCGCATCGACCTGTGGGATCGCGTTGAAGGCGATCTGCCTGCCGAAACTCGTCCTACGCACGCGGCGCCCGGCGAGCAAGTCGACGGTCTCGGCTGCGAGTCCTTCCATCGCCGCTCGGCCGCTGCCCGACACCGCATGGTAAGTGGCCACTTCGACACGCTCGAGTCCGGCGAGCGCATGCAATGGGGCGAGTACGGTCGCGAGCGCGACGCTCGCACTGCCGGGCAGCGCGATCAACCCGCGCCGGCCGATCCCGCCGAGCGCCGCAGGGTTGACGTCCGCGGCGACCAGCGGCACGTGCGAGTCCGCGCGAAACGTGCTGCCGCCGTCGATGACCCAGGCACGCGCCGCCGCCGCCTCGGCGTAGCGCTGCGCGACCGCCGCGCGCCCGCAAAAGAACACCAGGTCGGCTTGCGCAAAATCGAACGCAGCGACATCGCCAGCGGGCAACATACCGTCGTCGTCCGCGGCCCGCCCCAAATCCCGCGCATCGTCGAGCGCACGCAGCCCCGCGCCGGCAAGCGAGCGAGCGCGCAATTCGCCGATCAGCGCAGCGCCGATCAAGCTGGAGGCGCCGACGACGGCGATGCGCGGCGGCGCGGCGGCGGCGCTCATCGCGGCGCCGTGATGACCGGCGTCGGCGAACGGACGTCGCCGCACTGGGCTCGATGCCGCAGATAGTGATCCATCAGGACGAGCGCCAGCATTGCCTCGGCGATCGGCGTCGCACGAAAGCCGACGCAGGGATCATGGCGACCGGTCGTCGAGATCTCGGTTGGCCGGCCCTGCACGTCGATCGTCGCCGCGGGCAGCGTAATGCTCGAGGTGGGCTTCAGCGCGATGCTGACGATGATTTCCTGGCCGGAAGAGATGCCGCCGAGGACGCCGCCCGCGTGATTGGTCTTGAAGCCGTGCGGCGTCAGTTCGTCGCGATGCTCCGACCCCCGCTGCTCGACGGCTTTGAATCCCGCACCGATCTCGACGCCTTTGACCGCGTTGATGCCCATCATCGCACTCGCCAAATCGGCGTCCAACCGCTCGAACACCGGTTCTCCCCAGCCCGGCGGCACGCCGTTCGCCTTGACGGTCACGCGTGCGCCGATCGAGTCGCCCTGTTCGCGCAGCTTCCAGATGAACTCTTCGAGTTCCGCGATGCGGCGCGGATCGGGACAAAAAAAAGCATTGCCATGGGCGCTCTCTGGATCGACGGCATCGAGGATGATCGGGCCCATCTGCGCCAGGTAGCCGTGGATGCGCACCCCGAGCCGCTCGCCGAGATACTTGCGCGCAATCGCACCGGCCGCGACGCGCATGACGGTTTCGCGCGCGGAGGAGCGGCCGCCGCCGCGATAATCGCGCATCCCGTACTTTTGCTGATAAGTGTAGTCCGCGTGTCCTGGGCGAAAGCGGTCCTTGATCTTCTCGTAATCCCGCGAGCGCTGATCTTCGTTCTCGACGAGCATGCCGATCGGCGCACCCGTCGTGATGCCCTCGAAGACGCCGGATAGTATCCGCACAGTGTCCGGCTCGCGCCGCTGGCTCGTGAATTGCGACGTGCCCGAACGCCGCCGATCCACGTCCGCTTGCACATCGCTCTCGGTGAGCGCCAAGCCCGGCGGGCAACCATCGACGATGCAGCCGAGTGCCGCTCCGTGACTCTCGCCAAAACTGGTGACCGTGAAAATCCGACCGAAGGTATTGCCAGCCACTATCGCTAAGTCTCCAGATCCTGTGCCCGCAGCAGGAAAACGCCGCCGCCGCCGATCGCAATTTGCGGCCAAATGAACGGTAGGCGTGGAAACGCTTGCAGCAGCGCATTTTCGCGGTTGCCTACCTCGACGACCAGGATGCCGCGCTCCTTAAGATGACCGCGCGCCGCGCGCAGTATCTTGCGCACCGAATCCAGGCCGTCGACGCCGGCGGCGAGGCCGAGTTCAGGCTCATGCCGATATTCCTTTGGCAAGCTGCGCATCTCCCGACGGCCGACATAGGGCGGATTGCTGACGATGATATCGTAACGGCGGCCGCGCACCGCGTCGAAATGATCGGAGCGAAGGGTCTCGACGCGCCCGCCGAGCATGAGCTTGCGTACATTGCGGCGGCAAACCGCGAGCGCCACCGCGGAAACGTCCGAGGCATCGACGTGCGCACGCGGAAAGGCGCGCGCGCACGCGAGCGCAATCGCGCCGCTGCCCGTGCCGAGATCGAGAATGCGGCGCACGCGCCGTGCGTCGATCCACGGCGCGAAACGCTGCATCGCCAGTTCGGCGATCGGCGAGCGCGGCACCAGCACGCGTTCGTCGACGTAGAGTTCGAGGCCGGCGAAAAAGGCTCGGCGAGTCAAGTACGGCAGCGGCAGCCGCTCGCGCGTGCGCCGGCGCAACAGTAGCTCGATCCGCCGGCGGACCGGCGCCGTCACCGGCCGGCCGTAGGCGCGCATGCCGTCGCGGTGGTTGATTCTGGCCGCGAAGAACACCAATTCGGCCGCCTCGTCGCGCGCGTTGTCCGTTCCATGACCGAAGTGCACGCGGGCGCGGAGCAGCGCGGCAGCGCAGCGCGCAATCGCGGCGCCGACAGTTTCCGCTTCCGTATGCAATAATCGCCCCACGATGCGTCGATCCAAATGGCTGCCCCTCTTGTTCATCTGCGTTGCCGGCGCAGCGGGCCTCAGCGCCGCCCTCGTCTGGCGTCAAACGCGGCGCGAAGCATCGCCGGATCTGGTCACCGGCGTGTATCTCGCGCCGCGGCGTGCGTTGCCGGAGTTTAGCCTGATCGACGTCAACGGCCGGACATTTACCCGTGCCGACCTGCTCGGCCATTGGTCGATGCTGTTCTTCGGCTACACGAATTGCCCCGACTTGTGTCCGACGACGCTGACGACGCTCGCCGCGATGGACAAACGCATGCGAGCGGCCCGCGATCCGTTGCGCCCGCAGGTGGTGTTCGTGTCGGTCGACGCGCGCCGCGACACGCCGGCGCAGCTCGCGCGCTATATACCCTACTTCGATCCGCGGTTCATCGGCCTGACCGCGTCGGCTCAAAAAACGATCGAAGCCTTAGCCCGCCAATTGGGGGTCGCGGTCGTCATGCACGCGGAGGCGAACGGCGTCTACAGCGTCGATCATTCCGGCGCGATTTTCGTCGCGGACCCGCACGCGGATTTGGCGGCGGTGCTGACCGGGCCCTTCACGGCCGCCAATCTGCAAAGCGACTTCCGGCGGATCGCTGCCCAAGGCTCATGAGCGCCGCGGCGGCGCCCAGCCGATTGGCGACGATTTTACCCGCGCTTTTCGTGGCGCTGCAGTACCTGCTGCCGCAGCATGCGCTGTCGCGGGTACTGTTCGCGGCCACGCGCGTGCGCACGCGGTGGTTCAAGAATCTGTTGACGCGCGGTTTTCTGCATCTGTATCGCGTCGATCTCGCGCAGGCCGCGGAAACCGATCCGTTGCAATATTCGTGCTTCAACGCTTTTTTCACGCGCGCGCTGCAGCCGGACGCGCGCCCCATTACGGCCGATCCGGCCGCGATCGCCTCGCCGGCGGACGGGACGGTGAGCGCATGCGGGCGCATCGATGGCGAGCGCCTGTTGCAGGCGAAGGGGCACCACTATGCGCTCGGGGATCTGCTCGCGGGACAAGCGTGCGCGACGGAATTCGCCGGCGGCTCTTTCATGACGATTTATCTGGCGCCTTGCGACTACCACCGCGTCCACATGCCGTTCGCCGGCCGCCTGCGGGAAACCGTGTATGTGCCCGGCCGGCTATTCAGCGTCAACGCCTCGACCGTCAGCCGTGTACCGCGGCTGTTTGCGCGCAACGAGCGCGTCATGACGGTGTTCGACGGCGCGGCGGGCCCGTTCGCCCTGATCCTGGTCGGCGCGCTGAACGTCGGCAGCATCGCGACCGTGTGGGCCGGCGACATCACGCCGGCGCGGCGGCGGCGCATCACGCGGCTGCAGCCGGCCGACGTCGCGCTCGCCAAGGGCGCCGAACTCGGCCGGTTCAACATGGGCTCCACCGTGATCATGCTGTTCGCCGCGGGACGCGCGCGCTGGGACGACGGCCTCGGCAGCAATTCGCGCGTGCTTCTCGGCCAAGCCGTCGGCCGCGTCGCGTGAACGCCGCTTGGCGTCCGACCGCGCCGGCCGCCGCGCTGCGCTTGCGCGCCGCGCTGCTCGCACGTGCGCGCGCGTTTTTCGCCGAGCGCGGCGTACTGGAAGTCGAGACACCGATCTTGAGCGAGGCCGGCACGAGCGATCCGCAAATCGATTCATTGACGACGCGCGTGCGGGGAATTGCCACGCCATTGTATCTCAGCACGTCGCCGGAATACGCGATGAAGCGCCTGCTCGCCGCCGGCAGCGGCGACATTTATCAAATCTGCAAGGCATTTCGCGACGGCGAGCGCGGCCGTTGGCACAACCCGGAATTCACGATGATCGAGTGGTACCGGCTGGGGTTCGACGATGCCGCGCTGATGACGGAGGTCGAGGCATTGGTTGCTAATCTGCTGGCGCCGAATCGGCAATTGCCCGCCGCTGAACGCTTGAGCTACGCGGCGGCGCTGAGCCGCCACGCCGGCGTCGATGCGCACAGCGCCGGCGAGCGCGAACTCGCTGCAGCGGCCGCGGCGCTGGGGATTCACTGCGACGCCGCGCTGGATCGCGACGCCAGACTGGATTTATTGATGGGCCTCGCCGTCGGCCCGAAACTCGGCCGCGAGCGTCCATGCTTCGTCTGCGATTATCCCGCCGCGCAAGCCTCGCTGGCGCGATTGAAGCCGGGCGCGCCGCGTGTCGCGGCCCGCTTCGAGTTTTATGTGGACGGTCTCGAACTCGCGAACGGCTTTCATGAATTGAGCTCGGCCGCCGAACAGCGCGCGCGCTTCGCGCGCGATCTGCAGACGCGGCGGATGCGCGGCCTGGCCGCGCCGGCGATCGATGAGCGCTTGCTGGCCGCGCTCACCGCCGGATTGCCGGACTGCGCCGGCGTTGCCTTGGGATTCGACCGTTTGACGGCGATCGCCGCCGGCGCGCACAGCGTGCGCGAAGCGATGGCGTTCCCGATCGACAGCGCGTGAGCCGGCGTCCAAGCGGACACCGACTCAGTTCAGTTCTTGCCGCGCGACAAATACTCGCCGGTACGCGTGTCGACGCGCAGCATCTCGCCTTCATTGATGAATAGCGGCACCCGGACGACCGCACCGGTCTCGAGCTTGGCCGGCTTCGAACCGCCGGTCGCCGTATCGCCGCGCACGCCGGGATCGGTCTCGATCACCTTGAGTTCCATGTGCGCGGGCGGCGTGACCTGCAAAGGGACGCCGTTCCAAAGCGTGATGATGCAGACCGTGCCGTCCTTCAGCCACTGCGCACCCTCGCCGACCGCCTGCCTCGACGCCGTTACTTGTTCGAACGTTTCCGGCACCATGAAGTGGAAAAAGTCGCCGTCGCTGTACAAATACTGCATCTCGCTGTCCATGACATCGGCCGCTTCGACCGTATCGCCCGATTTCCAGGTGCGTTCGATCGTCCGTCCGCTCTTCAAATTGCGCACGCGGACTCGATTGAAGGCCTGGCCCTTGCCGGGTTTGACCATTTCGTTCTCGACGATCACGTAAGGATCGCCGTCGATCAGTATTTTCAGACCGGATTTGAATTCATTCGTGCTGTAGTTCGCCATCAAGGGCCTCGGATCTTGGCGCCCGCAATCACGGACGCGTCAAAGGGCGCGTATAATAGCCGCATCCAGCGGCCGGAGCCACAGCCCGGGCATCGCGGCGCAAGACGCCCGTCCCAGAATCACCGGAGTGCGGATGCTACAATTTGCGGATGTCAGAGCCAGGCTTATAGACACGTGACCGAGCAAGGGGCCGTCCCGATGGTCGTCATCACGCGGTCGCAGGACCACGTCGAGGCGATCAACAGCACGCTACGCAACGCCGGCCATGCCGTGCATTGCACGTGGCTGCCCGATGCGCACGACCTCGCCGATGCGCTGACCCAACTGAACCCCCAGATGCTGGTCGTGTTCATCGACGAACTGCAGGTCGACTTGGCCACGATCATGAAGGTGAAGACGCAAAGCTCGCCGGAGATACCGGTATTGATCGTCCGTGACCAGGCCGACGAGGCCGCGATCGCGGCGGCGATGGCCGACGGCGCGCAGGACGTCGTCACGCTCGCGAATCGCGAGCGCCTGCAGGCGGTCGCGACCCGGGAGTTGCGCACCTATCGCATGGAGCGCGCCTTGAGTACGACGCTCTCATCGGCGCGCGAGTACCGCGAGCAGCTGCAGCGCTTTCTGGACGGGTCGGCCGATGCGATCACGCACGTCCAGGAAGGCATCATCGTCGATGCGAACCGCGCCTGGCTCGAGCTGTTCGGCTATCCCGGCGAGGACGACCTGAACGGCACGCCGCTGATGGATCTCTTTGAACAGGAGACGCACGCGGCGCTCAAAGGCGCGCTGGTCGCTTGTTTGCAGGGCAAATGGACCGACCACCCGCTGAAAGTGCTCGCGCTGCTGTCCGACGGCTCGAGTCTGCCGCTGGAATTGACGCTGACGCAGGCCGACCATGAGGACGAACCCGGCATCCGCATTTGCATTCCGGCGCGCCAGAAAAAAGACCGCAATCTCGAAATGCAATTGGCCGAAGCCGTCAAGAACGATGCCTCGACCGGGTTTTTGCAGCAGCGCTACCTGATCGCGGCGGTGCGCGAACGCTGCGGCAACGCGATGAAAGGCGGCGTTCGGGGGTTCGCGTACTTCAAGCCGGACCGCTTTCACGACATCCAAACCGCAATCGGCGTGCTCGCGAGCGAAGAGTTCTTGGCGCAGATCGCCGATCTGCTGCGCAGTCAGCTCACGCCCACGGATCTATGCGGCCGTTTCGGCGGCAACGGATTCCTGATCTTGCTCGAGCGCGGAACGGGCCGCGACGTTGAAACCTGGGCGGATAATGTCGTCAAGCGCGTCCGCCAAAATCTGTTCACGATCGAGGAAAAGAGTGTGTCGGCGACGGTCTCGGTCGGCTTGAGCCTGATGTCCGCTCGGACGCCGGACGTCGCCGCGGCGATCGGCGATGCCGTCAGCGCGAGCCGGCACGGCCGCGCGCTCGGCGGCAATCAGCTGTACGCGATCACCAAGTCGGAGACCGACACCTCCCGCATCGAGGCCTACGACAAGATCTGGGTCAAACACATCAAATCGGCGTTGATGGAGAACCGCTTCCGGCTCGTCCAACAGCCGATCGCGAGCCTGCTCGGCGAGGACAAGGGCATGTTCGACGTGCTCGTGCGCATGCTGGACGAGCAGGGCAACGAAGTGCTGCCGGCCGAGTTCATCGCCGCCGCCGAACGCAACGAGCTGATGAAGAACATCGACCGTTGGGTCATCGGCGCGTCGATGTCGTTCAGCGCGCACCGCCAAGCCGAGTGCATCTTCCTGCGCATCTCGAAGGATACCGTGCTCGACAAGACGCTGATTGCCTGGCTCGAGACGCAGCTGCGGTCCGTCAAGGTCGAGCCGAAGCGCCTGTGCATCCAGGTGTCCGAGGAACTCGCCACGCAGTACATCCGGCAAACCAAGGAACTGGCGCTTGCCCTGAGCAAGCTCGGCTTTCGCTTCGCGATCGAACATTTCGGCACCAGTCGCGATCCCTTGAAGCTCCTCGACGAAATCGGCATGCACTTCATCAAAATCGACGGCTCATTGATGCAGGGCCTGTCGACGAACCAGCTACAGCAGCAGCGCGTCAAAGGTCTGGTCGAGGCGGCCAAAAGCAAGCAGGTCGAAACCGTCGCCGAGCGCGTCGAAGACGCCAACACGATGGCGGTGCTGTGGCAGCTGGGAATCGAGTTCATCCAGGGCTATTTCGTCAACACCCCGGAGGATGTGACGATATCCGGCGAGCGCTAGCGCGGCGTCACCTCGAGTCGGTCCACATGCTTGTAGGCGCGCGAAAAGCGCTGCCGGCGCTGGCCCTTCTTGTCCTGAAACGCGAGCAGATCCTGGTAAGAAAGCTTCATCGGGGCGCTGTTGCCGCTGTAGACGATCAACTGCTCGGCCGGGCCGACGACCGCCATCGCGACCAGGTACTCTGTGCGTTCGGCCGACTTCTTGCCGGAAATGCCGCACAGGTTTTGACCCTTGCCCGCGCTCATCACCCCGATCTGCGCGCAGCGCAGAGCGAGCACTTCGCCGTCATTGCCGACGAACACCGCCAGCGCGGCCGGGTCCGTGACCGGCTGCGCCGGTAGGACGCGCGCGCGCTCCGGCACCTTGAGCACCGATTTGCCCTTCTTGTTGCGCGCGTATAGCTCGGACAATTTAACCTTGAAGCCGTAGCCCGCGTCGCTTGCGAGGAGCCACAGGTCGTCGGGCTCGCCGATCAGCACAGCCGCGAATGTCGCGCCGTCCGGGGGATCGACCGTGCCGGAGAGCGGTTCGCCGTGGCCGCGTGCAGCCGGCAACTGGTGGGCATCGAGGCTGTAGGCGCGCCCGGTGGAATCGACGAACACGGCTTGCTGCAAATTTCGGCCCTTTGCCGCCGCCTGGAACTCGTCTCCGCTCTTGTAGGCGAGCGAGCGGGCATCGATCTCATGCCCCTTGGCGGCGCGCACCCAGCCGAGACGCGACAAGACCACCGTCGTCGGTTCGCTCGCCAGCAGTTCGGTCGCGGCAATGGCCTGTGCGGCCGCCCGCTCGACCACGCGCGTGCGGCGCACGTCGCCGTATTGCGCGGCATCCTCCAGCAGCTCTTCGCGCACGAGCTTGGTCAACCGCGCCTTACTCTTCAATGTCTTTTGGATGTCGTCGCGTTCGGCGGCGAGTGCCTTTTGCTCGGTCTTGATCTTCATCTCCTCGAGGCGCGCCAGGTGGCGCAACTTGGTCTCGAGAATCGCTTCAGCCTGCGTTTCGGACAGCGCGAACACGCGCATCAGCACCGGCCGCGGCTGGTCTTCCGTTCTGACGATGCGGATGACCTCGTCGAGGTTCAGGAAGGCGATCAGCAGGCCGTCGAGGACGTGCAGTCGCGCGTCGACCTTGGCGAGACGGCAGGTCAAGCGGCGCGTGACCGTGGATTTGCGGAACGCCAGCCATTCGAGCAGCAGATCCTTGAGTCCCATGACGCGCGGTCGGCCGTCCAAGGCGATGACGTTCAAATTGACCCGGTAATTGCGCTCCAGATCGGTGGTCGCGAACAGGTGCGCCATCAGCGCGTCGACGTCGACGCGGCTGCTCTTCGGCACGATGACCAACCGAATCGGATTCCGATGGTCCGACTCGTCGCGCAAGTCCTCCACCATCGGCAGCTTTTTCTGCCGCATTTGATTCGCGATTTGTTCGAGCACCTTGGCTCCGGAGACCTGAAACGGCAGCGCCTCGATGACGATCTCACCGTTTTCGATCGCGTACGTCGCCCGCGCCTTGAAGCTGCCGGATCCGGTTTCGTACATTTGCAGCAGTTCCGAGCGCGGCGAGACGATCTCGGCGCCGGTCGGCAAGTCAGGACCTTTGACCCAGCCCATCAGCTTGCGCGTTGTGAGCTCCGGGTCCTCGAGCAGCTGCACACAGGCCGCGACGACCTCGCGCAGGTTGTGCGGCGGTATATCGGTCGCCATGCCGACCGCGATGCCGGAGCAGCCGTTCAGAAGCAAATTCGGCACCCGCGCCGGCAGCATCGTCGGCTCCTCGAGCGAGCCGTCGAAATTCGGCGCCCATTCCACCGTGCCGGCGGCGAGTTCCTGCAGGAGCAAAGCCGCATAGCGCATCAAGCGCGACTCTGTATAGCGCATGGCGGCGAAGGATTTCGGGTCGTCGGTCGAACCCCAGTTGCCCTGGCCGTCCACCAGCGGATAGCGGTAGGCGAAATTCTGCGCCATGTGCACCATCGCCTCGTAGCAGGCCGAATCGCCGTGCGGATGGAACTTGCCGATCACGTCGCCGACCGTGCGCGCCGATTTCTTGTGTTTGGCGCCGGCGGCAAGCCCCAATTCACTCATCGCATAGACGATCCGCCGCTGCACCGGCTTGAGCCCGTCGCCGATGTGCGGCAGCGCGCGATCGAGAATCACGTACATCGAATAATCGAGGTAAGCGCGCTCCGCGAACGCCTTCAGCGGCTCCTGCTCGATACCCTCGAAATTCAGCTCCTGGTCCTTCACAGTCGGGCCAAATTGCCCTTGCTCTCGAGCCACTCGCGGCGGTCGGCAGCGCGCTTCTTGGCGAGCAGCATGTCGAGCATCTGGTCAGGACTGTCGTGCGCGTCGATCGTCATCTGCACGAGCCGACGAGTCGCTGGCGCCATCGTCGTCTCGCGCAATTGCGCCGGGCTCATCTCCCCCAATCCCTTGAAGCGCGTGACGACCGGCTTGACCCGCGCGTTCTCCGCGGCGATGCGCGCAAGCACCTTGTCGCGTTCGGTTTCGTCCAGCGCGTAGGCGACTTGCTTGCCGGCGTCGATCCGGAACAACGGCGGCATGCACACATACACGTACCCGGCGAGCACGAGCGGCCGGTAATGGCGCAAAAAAAGCGCGCACAACAGCGTTGCGATGTGCTGGCCGTCGCTGTCGGCATCCGCGAGTATGCATATCTTGTGGTAGCGCAGTCCGGACAGGTCGGTTGCCGCCGGGTCGACGCCGATCGCGATGCTGATGTCATGTACTTCCTGGGATTGCAGCACCTCGCGCGCATCCGCCTCCCAGGTATTCAGAATCTTGCCGCGCAGCGGCATGATCGCCTGCGTATTGCGTTCGCGCGCTTGCTTAGCCGAACCGCCCGCCGAGTCGCCTTCGACGAGAAACAATTCGCCGCGCGCCGGGTCCTGGCTCACGCAATCGGCGAGTTTTCCGGGTAACGCGGGTCCGGCCACGATGCGCTTTCTGGCGATTTTCTGGCTGTCTTTCAACCGCTGCTGCGCATTGGCGATCGCCAGCTGCGCGATTTGCTCACCTTGATCGGGGTGTTGGTTGAGCCACAGAGCGAATGCATCCTGGATGGCGCCTTGCACGATTCCCGCGGATTCGCGCGAGGACAACTTTTCCTTTGTTTGGCCCGCGAACTGCGGTTCGTTCATCTTCATCGACAGCACGAAGCTGACGCCTTCCCATACGTCTTCCGGCGCGAGCTTGAGGCCGCGCGGCACGAGATTGCGGAACTCGCAGAATTCACGCACCGCGTCCGCCGCTCCGGCGCGCAGCCCGTTGACGTGCGTACCGCCCTCGATCGTCGGAATCAGATTGACGTAGCTCTCCGTGAGGCTCTGCTGCGCCTCCAGCACCCAGGCGAACGCCCAATCGAGCGAGCCGCCGTCGATCTCGCGCTTGCCGTAGAAGGTCTCGGCCGGCAGCCATTTGCCGGCGCCCAATTGCTCGGCGAGATACTCGTGCAGTCCGCCGGTGTAGAACCATTGGTCGGTATCGCCGCTCGCCTCATTGATCAGGGTCACGCGCAAGTTCGGACACAGCACCGCCTTCGCGCGCAGCACGTGCTTGAGCTTCGGCACCGCGAACGCGTCGGTATCGAAATAGCGTGGATCCGGCCAAAAGCGAATCGTGGTGCCGGTCCGCGACTGCGGCACGTCGCCGGCGACTTCGAGCTTGCCGGCCGGCCGGCCGTGCGCGAAGCCGATGTTGTATTCCTTGCCGCCGCGGCGCACCCAGCACTCGAGACGCTTCGACAATGCATTGACGACCGACACGCCGACGCCGTGCAGACCGCCGGCATGCCGATAGTTCTTGTCGTTGAATTTTCCGCCCGCGTGCAGTCGGGTCAAGATGAGCTCGACGCCGCTGATCTTCTCTTTCGGATGAATGTCCACCGGCATCCCCCGCCCGTCGTCCTCGACTTGCAAGGAGCCGTCCTTGAACACGGTGACCCGGATATTCTCGCAGTGGCCTGCGAGCGCTTCGTCGACGCTGTTGTCGACGACTTCGTGCGCGAGATGGTTGGGCCGCGTGGTGTCGGTATACATGCCGGGGCGGCGGCGCACGGGATCCAGTCCGCTCAATACCTCGATGTCGGAGGCGGTATAAGACGATGCCATCGGTTACCTCTGCGGGAATGGCGGCGGAGTCTAGCACGCGTGCGCCGTCCCCGATCAGCTGGTGTCCTCCCCGCGATTGCGTTATCGTCGCGCCACGATGGGAGTCGCCAATGCGCACAACTTGGTCGCCACGATACCGCAGCTGCCGCGCCCGTACGGCATCCGGGTAAGCTTGCGGCCGGACGATCCGTTCGGCAGATTGCTGGGCGGCGACTGGCAAAAGACGCATTGGTTTTTCACGCCGGGCGAGCGCGACCGAGTGCTCGAAGAAATGGCTCGACGGCACGAATATTCGCGCATCGGCGACGAGCCCACGCTGGTGCTCGAGAAGGTCGAGAATCTGGCCGAGAGCCGCAGTTTTTAGAAAGTGCGGCCGAGAAACAAAAAATACGCGCTGTTGCCGGATTGATCGTAGCCGCCGCCGAGGTACACGGGGCCCAAAAAAGTGTCCAATCCCAAAAACAACGACACGTCCTTGCGCGCCGACCCGTAGCTGATCGCTCCGCGCCGGTTCCACAGGTTGCCCACCTCGAAAGACATACCGAGATAGGCCGGGAATTCCAGCAATCCCTCGCCGCCGTGACCGATCTGGCGAAAATAGATCGCACGCCCGATCGCGTAGTTGGGACCCGTCAACGAGCGCGCCGCGAGGCCCGACAAATTGAAAAAGCCGCCGAGCGTGTAGAAATCCTGTAACGACGTCGGTTTGATGCGGCCGTCCAACGTCGCGCCCGCCGAGGTCCACAACAACAGCGTATTGCGGCCGCGCGAGCGCGCGGTCAGCCAATTCGCCGCAACCTGGTCCGTGGCGACATCGGAGCCGAGATCGCGGCGATCGGCGTTCCACTGCAGCGAATAGGTCTGGCCATCGCGCGGAAAGTCGACGCTGTCCAGGCGGTCGTAGCTGAACTTGAAGAAAAATTCGCCTTTGTTGAATTGCGCATCAACCAACGCCGGATCGCCGAGGCGCACGTGCGTCACGCCGTTGATCCGATGCAAGCCGGCGCGAATTTCGCCCCAGTTGCCGAATTCGCGGCCGACGTCGACATCGGCTTCCGCCTCGCGTTCACGGAAATCGGCGACTTCGACGTCGTTCGCGTAGACACGCAAGTCGCGCACCTCGATGCGCGCGCTCGGCGCGACGAACCACAAGCGCCGCGCCGTGAGCGGCTGATAGAATTCGCTGACGACCTTCGGATTGTTGCCGATCTGCACGTCGGTGAGCCATTCGGCGCCGAAACCGTTGATTTCCGTGACCAGAAAACGCGCCGCGGCGTTGTACAGGCTGTTGCCCTGAAAGTCGTCCTGCAAGTTCAAGCCGAAACGCACGTAATTCGGTCCCCAGGATTTGCGCCGTGCCCGGACCTCGATGCCGGTTTGCCGTGCGGCTCCGGCGCCCCGCGTGACCAGGGTGTAATCGACGGTTTCGAACAGTCCGAGACCGTACAAATTGGTGATGTACGCGGCCACTTGATTTTTATCCAGCGGCCGGCCGACAAGCGGCTGCAGAGTCGCGAATATGGTGCGCTCGTACGGCTTCGACGCAGTATCGACACGGATGAATTGAATCAACGGCCGCAGCGGCGCGCGCGCCGCGCGCCGCAGCGCATATTGGCGGTACGCCGCGCCGTGAATCCCGAGCGCGGCGAGCTTCGCGCGCATCGCCTCCGCGGCCCGTTCGCCGGCCTGCACGGTACGCGCGCCGGCGGAGAAGTCGGTCGACGCCATCTCGCCCAGATCCGGCCGTATCAGCACGTCGCGCGGTCCGAGCGTCGCCTCCTGGCGGTCAGCCTCCCGGCGCATCAAGATCGCCAACATCTGATTCGTGATTGACAGCGCCGAGTCTAGATGGCGGCGCGATTGCAGCGGATACGTCACGTCGACGACGATCAGCACGTCGGCGCCCATCGCACGCGCCACGTCGATCGGCAGATTATCGGCGAGCCCGCCGTCGACCAAGAGCCGGCCATGCTCATCGACGGGGGCGAACACGCCGGGCGCGGACATGCTCGCGCGCATCGCCTCCGCCAGATCGCCCTTGTCCAGGATCACCGGTTTGCCGCTCTCCAAGTCGGTCGCCACGGCGTCGAACGGCGTCGGCAGATCCTCGAAGCTCGCGGTGCGCCCGTACGGCAGCGTCAAGCGGCGCAGCGTTGCGAGCAGCTTCTGGCCCTGAATCAAGCCGGTCGGCAGCAGGAATTCACCGTGCTTCAAGCCGATCGGCAAGCGCACGAGAAAATTGCGGTCGTCCTGTTTGCGCCGGAACGCCAGATCGCGTCGCGGCGGGCTGTCACGGAACGCCTCCTGCCAATCGACCGTGCCCACGGTCGCCGCGATTTGCTCGGCCGTCAGGCCGCTCGCGTACAGGCCGCCGACGACGGCACCCATGCTCGTGCCGACGATGCAATCGATCGGCACCTGCAACTCCTCGAGGACTTTCAGCACGCCGATGTGCGCAAGGCCACGCGCTCCGCCGCCGGACAAGACCAGACAAATGCGCGGACGCCCCGCCGCGCCGCGCTCGGTTGCCGCGGGTCCGGGCGCCGCCGGCACGCTCGCGACGAACGCCTCGGCCACGGCGACGGCTGAGCCGCCCGCGATCAACGCGAGCGCCGCGATCAGCCATAGAACGTATTTCCCCATTTGTGGGGATGGATTTTAGAGCACTACGTCGACGGTGTCGGCAATAAACGTATTCGTCGAACGGTCGTACAAGCCCCGTGCCTGCAGGTCGATCACCGGCGCACTGCCCGTGACGGCGGTATTCAGGTCGGTCACGAAACTCGGGAAGCTGCTGAAGCCACTGATCCCGGCCGCGGCGCTGCCGACCGCGAAAAGCGGCGAGAACGTCGTCGACACGGCAGTGGCGGTCGGAACGACTTGCGGCGAGGCCGGCAGCGTCCTCAGGTCGATGCTCTCCGCCCCGATCGCGATTACCGCACTTGCCAGACTGGCATTGCCGAGATCGATCGAGAATCCGCTGCTCGACAAGCCGGTGAATGGCGTGGCCGTTCCCGGACTCGTCCATTGGACCTGCAGGCTCGCCGGAACCACCGCTTCCAGATTCACGTCGACTGCATTGAAATCCGGGGGCGCCGCTCCGAATGCATTGACAAAACCGTCGGCCCATACCGGCGTGCCGGCGGCCGTGCCCGACAAGTCGGTCGCGCCCGTGTTGATCTGAAAATTGGCCGCCGCGGCGTCCTGCGCCGAGGTTGCGCCGCTGCCGGCGAAATTGAACACGCCGGCCGGCCAGATGTCGAGAGCCTGCAGCGTCACCGCCGCATTCCCGGCCGAGGCGCTCAGCAGTTGGCCGAAGGCCTGCGTCGACTGCAAACGCACCTGGCCGGCCGTGGGGCTGGTAGCGTCTAGCGAAACGACGCCCGCAGAGGACAGGCTATAGGTGCCGATCGCCGTGATGAGCTGGCCGACGCCGATGGAGCGGTAATCGAGTGTGCCGAGCGCGGCATTGCCCTCCGCCGTGACGATCGTTCCCGGACCCAAGAGTACCTGGGCGTCGGTGTCCTGGTAGCCGAAATACCCATTGGCGAGGTGCGCCGTCGCGCCATACACCGTCGCGCCGCGCACCGTCAGCGTATTGCCGTTGCGCGCGATGACCACGCCGGACAGATTCTCCGTGTAGAACGATTCCAGGCTGCTGCCGGCGAGGACATACACCGAGTTGAACTTGCCGGCCATGCCGGTCGGCGTCGGCGTCGGTTCGAACGTCGTGTACGCAGAGGTCAGAGTGCTGCCCGCCGAACTCTGCGACAAAGCCGTGAGGCCCGGCGCGCCCACGTAGGTCGTGCCGTTGACCGTGTAGATTGTGCTCTGACCGTTGAATATCGTCAGCGTACCGATATTGCTGACCTCATCGTAGAAAGGCCGTTCGTAAACCGTGTAGGTCCCCAATGTCACGCTGGAGTTGACCAGCGGGCCGCGTACCCTGATCAACTTGGTATCGCTGGCAGCGCCGCCCGCGGTCAGGAACGGATGGACCGTGACGGCCGCCGGCGTCGTCGCGAAATCGACGGAATTCGACGCCGGCAGATCGAAATCGATCGCCAGGCGAACGGCGTTGCTCGTCGCGTAGCTCGGCGCGATGACGAGCGGCTGGGCGGCGTCGAATTTGACGATCGTCGTCACCGTCTTCACGGCGCTGCCGGTCGGGCCCGTGACGGTCGCCTTCTGCGGAACACCGTTGACCAGCACCGAAATCGCCGCGGTCGTATAATCCAACGTGATCGCCGCCGATACGTAGGTATCGTCCGGTATCGTGGCGCTGCCCCACAGCTCCGCGACATTGCCGAGCTTGACGAGATCGATGGGTTCCACGTTCGCCAAGGCCGTGTAGGTATGGCCTTTGGCGTCCGTCAGCGTCACCGAATCGATATTGACGACATAGCTCGCGAAATTACCCGGCTCGCTGGTCAGCGTGACCCAGGCGACTCCGTAGCCGCTATTGTAATTATGGCGGTGGCACCCCGCGGCGCCGACTGCCGCTGCGCACAGGCACGCGCATTGGAGCCAGCGGCCGAAGCCGCCCGCACTTGCGCAGAAACGAACCGAAGATCGAAGCGATGGGTGCACGACGGATTCCAAGCTGAGGGTGACAGGCTGCGTAGAGTAAAGGCTTTCGAGATCGGCCGCAGGGCAAAGTTCCGAACGAGGGCGAATCCCGGGCTCAGGCGCCCTTGCCGCGCCGGCGCCCGGCCGGGCGAAGCGTGGGCCGGCGCGCCGGCTCGGCTGGAATCTGCTGCGTGATGCAGTGGATGTTGCCCCCGCCGAGCAAAATCTCGCGCGTCGCGACGCCGACGACGCGGCGGCCCGGGAACAACCGGCACAGCGTGCGCCGCGCCGCGCCGTCCCATCGCTGATCGAACAGCGGCATGACGACGACTTTGTTCGCGACGTAAAAATTGACGTAGGAGGCCGGCAAGCGATCACCGGCGCGCCGCGCGCGGCTGCCGGCCCGCGCGTCGATATCAGCCGCCTCCGCGGCCGTCATGTACAGCGGCCCCGGTTGGTGCATCTTGTGTACGCTGAGCGTCCGCCCCCTCGCGTCGCGCGCACGGCGTAAGCGCGCGAAAGCATCCCGCGAAATCTCGTATTGCGGATCGGCCCGGTCGGTCGTCCACGTCAGTGCAACGTGACCCGGACTGGTGAAGCATGCCAGCTCGTCGATGTGACCGTCGGTTTCGTCCCGGTACACGCCGCGGCCGAGCCAGATCAGCGCGGTGATGCCGAGGTAGCGGCGCAATTGCGCCTCGACGTCGGCCCGGGTCATGCCCGGGTTGCGGTTCGGGTTCAGCAGACATTCTTCGGTCGCCAAGCAAGTGCCCTGGCCGTCCACGTGGATCGCGCCGCCCTCGAGCACGAACGGCGCGCGGTAGCGGAGCAGGCCCTCGATCTCCAATATTTTTTGAGCGACTTCGTCGTCGCGATCCCAGGGGAAATACACACCGCCCCGTAAGCCGCCCCAGGCATTGAAGTGCCAATCGACGCCGCGCCGCCGCCCTTTGGCATCGACGAGGATCGTCGGACCCGTGTCGCGCGCCCAAGCATCGTTGCTCGTGACCTCGACGATGCGCACGCGCGGCGGCAGGCGCGCCCGGGCGTTCTGGAACTGGGACGCGGAAACCCCCACGGTGACCGGTTCGCCGACCGCGATCGCGGCCGCTACCGCCGCGAACGCCGCCTGCGCGGGTTTCGCGCCCGCACGCCAGTTGTCGCTGCGCTCCGGCCACAGCATCCAGCAGCCCGCGTGCCGCGCGAATTCCGCGGGCATCCAAAAGCCGTCCGCCGCCGGTGTCGAAGTCAGTGTGCGCAATGCGGGTCTCCCGGGACGCATGCTAGCATTGCGCCCTGCATCGAAGGAGTCATGCGGATGTCAGAGGCGAAGCCGGTCATGTTGCAGCCGCCCGCCGGCGGCCAGAAAATCACGATCGCGAACGGCAAACTGCACGTACCGAACCACCCGATCATCCCGTTCATCGAAGGCGACGGCACGGGCCGCGACATCTGGCGCGCGAGCGTGCGGGTGTTCGACGCGGCGGTCGCCAAAGCCTATGGGGCCGAGCGCCGGATTCACTGGCTGGAAGTCTTCGCCGGTGAAAAAGCCAACAAGCTATATCACTCGTGGCTGCCGGAGGAGACCGTGAACGCGTGCCGCGAGTACTTGCTGTCGATCAAGGGACCGTTGACGACGCCGGTCGGCGGCGGCATCCGCTCGCTGAACGTCGCACTGCGCCAGCTGCTCGATCTTTACGTCTGTCTGCGGCCCGTGCGCTGGTTCAAAGGTGTCCCTTCGCCGGTTCTCGCGCCGCAAAAGGTCGACATGGTGATTTTCCGTGAGAACACCGAGGATATCTACGCCGGCATCGAATTCGAGGCCGGATCCGCCGAGTGCCGGAAGTTTCTCGACGTGTTCAAAGAGCATTTTCCGAAGCAATTCGACCGGATCCGCTTTCCGGGCAGCTCCGGCATCGGCATCAAGCCGGCGTCGCGGGAAGGCACCGAGCGGTTGTTCCGTGCGGCGATCGACTATGCGCTGGCGAACAAGCGCAAGTCGGTGACGATCGTGCACAAAGGCAACATCATGAAATTCACCGAGGGGGCGTTCCGCAACTGGAGTTACCAGCTGGCCGAACGCGAATTCGCGGGGCGCGTGTTCACGTGGGAACAATGGGAACGCATCAAAGCCGCGGACGGCGAAAAGGCGGCGAGCGCCGCAATGGACGCCGCGCGGCAATCCGGCAAAGTGATCATCAAGGACGCGATCGCCGACATCACGCTGCAGCAAGTGCTGACGCGGCCCGAGGAATTCGACGTCATCGCGACGATGAACCTCAACGGCGACTATTTGTCGGACGCGCTCGCGGCGCAGGTCGGCGGCATCGGCATCGCCCCGGGCGGCAACATCAACTACATGACCGGACACGCCGTGTTCGAAGCGACGCACGGCACGGCGCCGAAGTACGCCGATCTCGACAAGGTCAATCCCGGCTCGCTGATTTTGTCCGGCGAGATGATGTTGCGCTACATGGGTTGGGTGGAGGCGGCCGACGCGCTGATCGGCGCGATGGACAAATCGATCGCGCAAAAAACCGTGACGTACGATTTCGCGCGGTTGATGAGCGGCGCCACCGAAGTCAAGTGCAGCGAGTTCGGCGATATTCTGATACGCAACCTCTGAGCGCGCCGGGGACCGGCGCTCAGGTAAAGGCCTTATCCAAGGCCTGGGCCACATCCATCAGCAGATCGTCGCAATCCTCCAGACCGATGCTGAGCCTGACGGTCCCGGCTGTGATCTGCGACGCGGCGCGCTGCTTTGCGGTGAACTCGCCGCCGCCGAGAAGGCGCGGCGGCATGATGAGCGACTCGGTCGATCCGAGACTCGCCGCAATGGCGAAGAATTGTAAAGCGTCCGCGAAACGATCCCCCTCGGCGAACCCTCCGTCCAGCTCGAACGAGACGACGGCGCCGAAATCGCTCATTTGCGCAGCCGCCAGCGCATGCTGCGGGTGGCTCTCCAGGCCGGGATAGAAGACCCGGCGGACGCGCCGGTCGGCGGCCAGAAAGCGGCTCAGCTGCAGCGCCGTCGCGCATTGCCGTTCGTAGCGTAAAAAATACGTGCGCATGCCCCGCTGGATCAGGAACGCGGCATGCGGATCGAGAGTCGGCCCGATCATCACCACGTCCTTGCGCATGTCCGCGATCAGTGTACGCGCGGCGATGATCGCACCGCCCATCACGTCGCCGTGACCGGATGCGTACTTCGTCAGGCTGTGGACGAACACATCGACATCGTATGTGCCGTGGTTGTGAAACCCGCCGAAGGTGTTGTCCAGCACGGTCAACGCGCCGCAGTGGCGCGCCGCCGCCGTCAAATGCGCGATATCCGCAATTTTCGTCACCGGATTGGTCGGGCTTTCGAAGATCACGAGCCGCGTCGCCCTCGCGGCCAGGACGCGCTCTATTTCCGCCATATCCTCGATCGAAACGAGCGTATGCGCAACGCCGAATTTACCCAGCACGCGTTGCAAGAGATAGCGCGTCGGCCCATAGGATTCCAAGAATGCCAGGACATGATCGCCTTGTTTGCACAAGGATAGAAGCACCGCGGCGATCGACGCCACGCCGGATCCGGTCAACAGACAATCGTCGCGGCCCTGCAGCTCGGCGAGCAGCAACTCCAATTGCCGCAAGGTCGGATTGGCCGAGCGGCTATAGAAGAACCCCTCGCGCATACCGTGCAGATACCGCTCCGTCTCGGCCGCATCGTCGAACGTGAACTTGACGGACTGATAAATCGGTGCAACGAGAGGCCGGTTGTCGGCCGGTATTTTCACCGCCGGCGGATGATTGACGCGTGTATTCTTGTTCATGGCGACGGCGATGATGATGCCGCAAGCGCGCTGAACGCAACTGCAACGTAACGAGGAATGCGGACGATGGATTTCCGACACACCGACGATCAGTTGCTGATCCAAGCCGCGGCACGCGAATTTGCGCAGGCGGAAATTGCGCCGATCGCCGCACGCTTCGACGTCTCGGGCGAATTCCCCGAGGCGACGGTGCGCAAAGCGGGCGAACTGGGCTTCATGGGCGTCGAGGTGCCGGCCGAATACGGCGGCGCCGGCCTGGATACGATCTGCTACGTGCTGATGCTCGAGGAAATCGCCTGCGCCGACGCGGCGCACGCGACCATCGTTTCGGTCAATAATTCGCTGTACAACAGCGGCATACTGCAATTCGGCGACGACGCGCAGAAGCGGCAATTCGTGACGCCGGTTGCCTCCGGCCGCGCGATCGGCTGCTACGGTCTGACCGAACCGCAATCCGGATCCGATGCCGCGAACATGCGCACACGCGCGCTGCTCAGCGCGGACGGGACCCACTACCTGCTGAACGGCAAGAAATCCTGGATCACCTCAGGGCCGGTCGCCGATTACATGGTGACGTTCGCGGTTACCGACGATGGCGCGAAAGCCAAGGGCATCACGGCATTCATCCTCGATTGCAAACAGCCGGGCTTTCTGCGCGGCAAGATCGAGCCGAAGCTCGGCATCCGCGCCTCCGCCACCTGCGAAATCGAGTTCGCCGACTTTCGCGTGCCCCTCGCCCACCGCCTCGGCCGCGAAGGCCAGGGATTTTCGATCGCGATGACGATCCTCGACCAGGGTAGGGTCGGCATCGCGGCGCAGGCGAACGGGATCGCGCGGGCCGCGTACGAAGCGGCCTTGGTCTATGTGCGGGAACGTCGGGCGTTCGGCGCGCCGATCGGCTCCTTTCAGATGATTCAAGCCAAAATCGCCGACATGAAGACGCGTCTAGCGGCTTCGCGCTTGCTGATGCTGCAGGCCGCGTGGGCCAAGGAGGCCGCCAAACTGAGCGGCGCGCGCACGACGACCGAAGGCAGCATGGCCAAGCTGTTCGCCTCGGAGACGGCGATGTTCAACGCCCATGCCGCACTGCAAATCCACGGCGGCATGGGCTACAGCAAGGACTTGCCGCTGGAGCGCTACTTTCGCGACGCCAAGATCACCGAGATCTACGAGGGCACCAGCGAGATTCAGCGCCTCGTCATCGCCCGCCAGGAAACCGGCCTGCGTTGAGCGGCGCGACGCAGGCCGGCCTCGAGCGCGTGCTGGTGCAGACCCGGCAGCGCGCCCTCTAGGCGGCGGACTTTGCCAGCCGGTTGGCGCGCGCCATCCACACGCTGACGCCGATGACGATCAGCGTGACCGCCGTGATCGTCAGTGTGGCGAGCGCGTTGATTTCCGGATTCACGCCGAGACGGACCTTGGAATACACGACCATCGGCAGCGTGTTGCTGCCGGGACCGGACGTGAAGCTGGATATGACCAGATCGTCCCAGGACAGAGTGAAAGCCAACAGCCAGCCGGCCAGCACCGCCGGAAAAACGATCGGCAGCGTGATCACGAAGAATACCTTCAGCGGATGAGCGCCGAGATCCATCGCCGCCTCCTCGAGCGACGTGTCGAACGTCGACAGACGCGACTGCACGACGACCGTCACGTAGGCCATCGAGAACGTCATGTGGCTCATGATCATCGTGCCGACGCCGCGCCCCGCCGGCCAACCGGTCGACTGTTCCAGCGCGACGAACAGCAGCAGCAGCGACAAGCCGGTTATGACCTCGGGCATGACCAGAGGCGCGGTCGTCATCGCGGTCAGAGTAAAACGACCCCTGAATTGCGAGAATCGCGCCAGACCGTAGCCCGCGAGCGTACCTAAGATCACGGAGCCGGAGGCGTTGATCACGGCGACCTTGAAGGAAATCCACGCGGCACGGAGCATTTCATCGTCGTGCAGCAATGCGAAATACCACTTGAGCGTCGGCGAGTCCGCGGCATCCCAAACCGTCACGAGCCGGGATGCGTTGAACGAAAACACCGCCATCGACATGATCGGGATGTACAGGAACGCATAGCCGAACGCGATGCAGGTAACGATGAACACCGAGCGGCGCTGATTCATCGCGAACCCGCCGTTTCGCGCGCTTGAATGCTCAAATACCACATCATGAACGGCACCAACAGCACGAGCATCAATATGGCGACCGCGCTCGCGACCGGCCAGGCGCGGTTCGCGAAGAATTCATCCCACAGAATGCGCCCGATCATCAGCGCATTGGGGCCGCCCAGCAGTGTCGGAATCACGAACTCGCCGACCGCGGGAATGAACACCAGCATTGAGCCGGCGAGGATGCCGTTGCGCGACAGCGGCAGCGTGATCTTGTAGAACGCCTGCCACGGCCGGCAACCGAGATCCTCCGCCGCCTCGACCAAGTGCCAATCCATCTTCTCGAGATTCGCGTACAGCGGCAGGATCACGTACGGCAGGTAGGAATAAACGATGCCGACGTACATCGCAAACGGTGTGTACAGCATGGCGAGCGGCTGATGGATCAGCCCAAGCGCAATCAGCGCGTTGTTGATGACACCGTTCGCCTTCATCAAGCCGATCCAGGCGTAGACGCGCAGCAGCTGCGACGTCCAGAACGGCAACACCACCAATAGCAGCAACAAATTCCGGGTTTTCGGCCTGGCGCGCGCGATGCCGTAGGCCATCGGATAGCCGATCAACAGGCAGACCATTGTCGACACGAACGCGACCTTGATCGAGTTCAAGAACGCGTCGATGTACAGCTTGTCGGTGAACAGAAACGCGTAATTGTTGAAATTTAGTTTGATCGCGAGCGCATTCTTGGCGTACCAATCGAACAGCGGCTTGTAGGGCGGAATGGCCAGGACGACGTCCGAGAACGAAATCTTCAGAACGATCGCGAACGGCACGACGAAGAACAGCATCAGCCACAGGTACGGCAACGCGACGACGAGGCCTCGGCCGGTGATGCCGACCGAGGCGAGCATTGCCGGCCGGCGCATCGGCTTAACGGGTCACCACCACGGGGCTTGCGGCGTCCCAGGACAGATACACCACTTGATCCCAAGTGATGGTCTCGGCATGGCGGGAGGTGTTCGGCTGCGTCACTCGGATCACCTTGCCGGTCGGCAGGCGCACGAGGTAAATCGACAGATCGCCGAGGTAGGCAATGTCCTGAACCGCGCCGCGGGCGACGTTGTCGCGGCCCGGCGGAGCCTGCGTCGACATGAAGATTTTCTCCGGGCGCACGGCCGCCCAGACGGTCGCCTCCGGGGCCGCGCTGATGCCGTGGCTGACGTAGATCGTGCCGCCGAGCTCCGCTGAGCCGATGCGCACGTATTCCGGTTCGTCCTCGATCAGCTTGCCCTCGAATATGTTCACCGAGCCGATGAAGTCGGCGACGAATTTCGAACTCGGGAACTCATAGATTTCCGACGGCGTTCCGGCCTGCACGATCTCGCCATGATTCATGACAGCGATGCGGCTCGCCAGAGTCATGGCCTCCTCCTGGTCGTGAGTCACGACGACGAAGGTCACGCCGAGCGTATCCTGCAGGCTGATCAGTTCGAACTGCGTGTGTTCGCGCAGCTTCTTGTCGAGAGCGGCGAGGGGTTCGTCGAGCAGCAGCAATTTCGGGCGTTTGACCAGCGAGCGGGCCAGCGCGACGCGCTGCCGTTGGCCTCCCGACAGTTGATCCGGCCGGCGCTGCGCCAGCTCGCCGAGTTTTACCAGATCCAGCATCGTCGCGACACGCTCGCGGATCTGCGCCTTCGGCAAGCGGTCCTGCTTGAGCCCGAACGCGACATTTTGTTCGACGGTCATGTGCGGGAACAGCGCGTAGGACTGAAACATCATGTTGACCGGCCGTTCGTACGGCGGCACGCCGGCCATGTCCTCGCCGTCGATGAAAATGCGCCCGGATGTGGGCGTCTCGAAGCCGCCGAGCATGCGCAGCAACGTCGTCTTGCCGCAGCCGGAGGCCCCCAGCAGGCAAAAAATCTCGCCCCGATATATTCTCAGGCTGATATCGTGGACGGCCGTGAATTCGCCGAAGGATTTCGATATCCGTTCCAGCTCGACATAGGGCTTCGCACTCGCGTCATTCCACGGTGCGGCTTTGGCGGCTTGCCCCGCGGCGGTCGTCATCGCTCATTGACCCGTCTTGAATTTTTCCCAGACCCTGGTGACCGCGCGGGTATGCTCCGGTGTGTCGGCGAGCTGGGCGGTCAGCCGCCGCATTTGGTCCGCGGTCGGATAGATCGCGGGATCCGACTTGACGTCCGGCAGCACCAGCGCTTGCGCCGCCGCATTGGCGTTTGCATAACGTTTGTAATTCGAGACGTCGGCGATGACCTGCGGGGTCATCATGTAGTTGATGAATGCATAGGCGCTGTCCGGGTGCGGCGCATCCTTCGGAATCGCCAGCATGTCGAACCACAGGACCGAGCCTTCCTTGGGTACGATGTAGTGGATGTCGATGCCGTTCTTCGCTTCATGCGCGCGGTCGCGGGCCTGCATGATGTCGCCGTTGTAGCCGACTGCCACGCATAGGTCGCCATTCGCGAGCGCTTCGATGTACTCCGATGAGTTGATGTTGCGCACGTAGGGCCGTATTTTCAGCAGCACGGCCTCGGCGGCATCGAGGTCTTCCTGCGTCTGTGAATTCGGATCCCGCCCGAGGTAGGAGAGCACCGCGCGCATCATGTCCGCCGGAGAATCCAACACGCTGATCCCGCATTTGGCGATCTTCGCGGCGATCGCCGGATCGAACACCAGGCGCCAGCTGTCCAGCGGCGGATCCGCCAGCAAGGCCTTGACCATTTTCTCGTTGTAGCCGATACCGTCCGTGCCCCACATGTAGATCACGCCGTGCGCGTTGGCCGGATCGAAGGACTGGACACGGTCCATCAGCTTCGGATCCAGGTTCTTCAAGTTCGGCAGCCTCGACTGATCGAGCCGCAGATACACGCCCGCCTTGATCTGGCGCTGGAAATACGAGGATGTGGGCACGACGACGTCGAAGCCGCTGGATCCAGCGAGCAGCTTCGTTTCCAGCGTTTCATTCGTGTCGTAATACGAGGCGTTCACCTTGATTCCGGTTTCTTTCTCGAAATTGGCGAGAGTGTTGCGCGCGAGGTAGTCCGACCATATGTACAGGTTCAGCACCTTGCGGCCGCCGGCGCCCTGGGCAGCCGCGCCGGTGCCGGACTGGTGGCCGCAGGCGACGCACAGGCAGGCGCATACCAGCGCGGCAAGCACCGATCGAATCACGCTCCACATTGAAACCGTCCCCCTCCGACGCGCCGGCGGCAGCACCGGTGCGTGCCCTTGAAGTTCATGCGCTTACGTTATATCGCAGCCGGCGTCCGGGGGACAGCGCAATGCAGATCGCCGGCGCCTCGATGCCCACGCCGCGCGTCCCCGGCGCGCGCGGCGCTCAGACGTTCAGCAGCAGATGTTCGCGCTCCCACGAGCTGATGACTTGCGCGAACGTCTCGTACTCGGCGTCCTTGACCGCGGTATAAGCCAGCACGAAGCGGTCGCCGAACAAATCCACCAGCGGCTTGGACTCGCGCAGCAAGCGCAAGCTCTCGGCGAGCGTGCGCGGCAGTGCGATCGCCAAGTCGTAGGCGCTGCCGGCGATCGGCTCCGAGGGCTTCAGGCCTTCGATCATGCCGAGGAACCCGCACGCGAGCGAGGCCGCGATCGCCAGGTACGGATTCGCGTCGGCGCCGCCGACGCGGTTCTCGACGCGCCGCGCCTCGGATCCCGACATCGGCACGCGCAAGCCCGCGGTGCGATTGTCGTATCCCCAATGCACGTTGATCGGCGCCGATGAATAGCGGCTGATCCGCCGGTAGCTGTTGACGTTCGGCGCAAACAAGGACATCGCCGCCGGCAGATACTTCTGCAATCCGGCAATGTGGCCGAAGAACAGCGTCGACGGCGTGCCGTCGGCGTTGCTGAAGATGTTCTTGCGCGTCTTGACATCGACGATGCTCTGGTGCAAATGCATCGCGCTGCCCGGCTCCTTGGCCATCGGCTTCGCCATGAACGTCGCATACATCTTATGGCGCATCGCCGCCTCGCGCGCGGTGCGTTTGAACAGAAAGGCCTGGTCGGCCAGGCTCATCGGATAGCCGTGCAGCAGATTGATTTCCATCTGTGCGGCGCCCGACTCGTGGATCAAGGTGTCGATCTCGATGTCCTGCGCCT
Source organism: Gammaproteobacteria bacterium (assembly GCA_043746615.1). Taxonomy (GTDB): domain Bacteria; phylum Pseudomonadota; class Gammaproteobacteria; order Steroidobacterales; family Steroidobacteraceae; genus Bog-1198. The sequence goes on from JAYTQR010000076.1 coordinate 27,763, forward strand.
CGCAGAACGAGTACATGTCGTCGAACAGCGGATCGAATTCGTTGACGGCGGCGATGCTGTAGGCCTGACGGCCGATTTCGGGCCGACCGGAGCGCCCGACCGGCGGCTTCAGCGGATAGTCCGAATCGATATTCGGTTCGACCAGGAAGAACTCGAGTTCCGGCGCGACGACCGGTTCCCAACCGCGCGCCTCGTAGAGATCGAGCACCCGGCGCAGCACGTAGCGCGGCGCCATCGTCACCGGTTGCCCGTCGCTGTAGAAGCAATCGTGTATGACTTGCGCGGTGGGTTCGGCGGCCCACGGCACGACCCGCACGGTGTTCGGATCGGCCTTCAAGACGATGTCGATATCCGACGGATTCATCGCGCTCTGATCCTCGGGATAATCGCCAGTGAC
>JAYTQR010000077.1:0-13032 GCA_043746615.1 Gammaproteobacteria bacterium
GCGAGCAACAAGTCGCGCCGGCCGCGGCAATACTCGCGCACTCGGGATTCCGCGGCCGGTGCCATGCCGAGCGCGGTGATCGCCGCTTCCTGTATGAACCCCGGCAAACCGAACAGCATGCACATGACGAGTGATTCGATGTGCACGACCAATTGCCGCGGGCCGACGAGCCACCCGGCACGCCATCCCGTCATCGCATGGGTCTTCGACAGGCTGCCGATAGTCACCACTTGATCCGGCAAGCGCGCGGCCAGGCTCGGTACGCGGCCGCCCGGCGCAAGCCCGGCGTACACCTCATCGGCAACGATCCACAGTGCATGCCGGCGCGCCAACTCGCCGATCGCGGCCAGATCCGTTTCGCTCAGGATCACACCGGTCGGATTACTCGGCGTGGCGAAGAAAATCGCGCGCGTGCGCGGCGTGACCGCAGCGTGCAGCGCCTCCAGATCCAGCCGGAAGCTATTCTGCGCAGGCGAGGGTGCGCGCACCAGGCGCGCACCGGAAACTTCGATCGTCGCCGGATAGGTCGGGTACAGCGGCTCAATCGCGATCACTTCGTCGCCGGGCCCCGCGAGACATAGCGAGGTGGCGAACAGCGCATTCTGCGCGCCTGAGAGTACGATGACGTTGTCCGCGGCAACGGCTTGCCCACTGCGCGTGCGATGCAACGCCGCGATCGCTTCGCGCAGCGCTTGCCGCCCGGACGCGGGCGTGTAGTGCGTGTCGCCGGCGCGCATGGCTGCGATCGCGCGCTCGACGACCGGCGCCGGCGTGTCGAAGTCCGGATCGCCGACGCTGAGCAGAATGACATCCTCGCCGCGCTCGCTCGCGCGGCGCGCCTCATAGTGCGTTAGCCACGCATTCGCCCCTTCGCCGGCGATGCGTGCGACTAAAGTGGAAAATTCCATCGGCTCGACCCTCTCCGTCCTGCGTCCATCTTGACCGGCCCGCATATTTTCGCAATCCTAGCCTGCTTCCTGGCGCCGCGTTCAATAATTAAAGGCTCAAATGTCAATCACCGTCGGACGTTACCTGGTCGGATTGCTGGCGGCCAACGGCATCGACACCGTGTTCGGCATCCCCGGCGTGCACACGTTGGAATTGTACCGCGGGCTCGCCGATTCGAGGATCCGGCACATCCTCGTGCGGCACGAACAGGGCGCGGGCTTTGCCGCCGACGGCTACGCGCGCATCAGCGGGCGGCCGGCGGCTGCGTTCGTGATCTCCGGCCCGGGACTGACAAATATTTTGACGGCCGCCGCACAGGCCTACTCCGACTCGGTGCCGCTGCTGGTCGTCGCGAGCACGCCGGTGCGCGCATCGCTCGGCATGCAATGGGGAGTGCTGCACGAGCTGCGCGATCAACAGGCGGTGGCGGCCGGAATATTCGGCGCTGCGCGCTCGGCACGCAGCGCCGAGGATGTGCGCGAGCATTTGCGCGCCTGTTTGGCACAGTTGCGCGCGGCCAGGCCGCGTCCGGCGTATCTGGAAATTCCGCTCGACTTGCTCGCGGAAACGACATCGTTGCAACCGGAGCGCTTTGCCGACGACCGCTTCGTTCCGCAAGCCGAACCCGCGGCGATCGACGCGGCATTACGCTTGCTTGCAGGCGCCGAGCGGCCGATGATCATCGCCGGCGGCGGGGCGCGGGCCGCGGCCGGTGAGTTGCGCACTTTGGTGGAATCCATCGACGCATTGCTGGTGACGACCGCGGCGGGCAAGGGTGCTCTGGCTGAAACGCACAGCGCAAATCTCGGCGCCTCGCTCCCCTACCGCGAAACGCAGATGCTTATCGCCGCGGCGGACGTCGTCGTCGCAGTCGGTACGGAGTTGGCCGAAACCGACATCTACTGGTCGCTGCGGCTGCCGATCGCGGGCCGCTTGATACGCATCGACGTCGATCCGCTGAAACTCACTGATCATTACGCGGCTGCCGTGCCGATTTTCGGCGATGCACGCACGACGTTGCAGGCGATCAATCGCGGTTTGACCGCTCGGACCGGCTGGAAAACCTCGGTCGGCGGTGCGGCGCGCGTGCGTACGCAAATCGAAAGCGGTTGGACCGCGGCGGCGAAAGCGCAAGCGAACGCCCTCGCATGCATCGACGCGGCCCTGCCGGCCGATGCGACCGTGTTCAGCGACATGACGCAAATCGCCTATTTGGGCAGCTACGCCTTCCCCAGCGATGCGCCCGGCCGCTGGTTTCATCCGTCCGGGTACGGCACTTTGGGTTACGCGCTGCCCGCCGCGCTCGGAGCCAAGCTTGCATCGCCCGCCCGTGCGGTACTCGCACTATCGGGAGATTTTGGCCTGCAATTCACCTTCGGCGAGTTGATGACGGCCGTCGAGGCGGGTCTGAGCTTGCCGGTCGTCGTCTGGAACAATGCGGCACTCGGCCAAATACGCGATGACATGATCGCCGCCGACATTCCGCCGCTCGGCGTCGTCGCGCGCAATCCGGATTTCGTGTCGCTCGCGCGCGCGTGCGGTGCACGCGCGCTGCGGGCGTCGACTGCGTCGCAGTTGACGGCCGCCATCCGCGCGGCACTGGACCTCGACGGCCCGACGCTGATCGAGATAGACTCCGCCGATTTCCTCGAAAGACGATGAGCTATACGGCGGTACAGAACGCGAGAAGCCGCGCGGACTTTCCCGCCTTGGCGGGCTCGCACGACGGGCAGCCGCTGGCGTTTCTCGACGGACCCGGCGGCAGCCAAGTGCCGAACGCCGTCATCGACGCGATGCGGGACTTCTATGTACGCTGCAATGTCAACACGCGCGGCAATTATCCGCCATCGCGCGAGGTCGATCGGCGCCTGTTGCTGGCGCGCCGCACCGTTGCCGCGTTTCTCGGCGCCGCCGACGCGAATTGCATTTCCTTCGGTCAGAATATGACCAGCCTGTCGTTCGCGCTGAGCGCCGCGATCGGCCGCACGCTGCGCTCTGGCGACGAAGTGCTGATCACGCAGCTCGATCATGAAGCGAACCGCGGCCCTTGGTTGCGCTTGCGCGATCAGGGCATCGTCATTCGCGAAGTGCGCATGCTGGAATCCGGTGAATTGGATGCGGCCGACATGACCGCGAAGATCACCACGCGCACGAAGGTCTTCGCATTGGGTGCCGCGTCGAATGCGCTTGGAACCGTCAACGACATCGCGCTCGCGCGCCGCTTGACGCACGACGTCGGCGCAATGCTGGTCGTCGACGCCGTGCATTACGCACCGCATTTCGCGATCGACGTCGAGGCTCTGGATGTCGATTTTCTGCTTTGTTCTGGCTACAAATACTACGGGCCGCATGTCGGCGTGCTGTATTCGCGTCCCGGAGCGCTCGAGCGGCTGCCGACGGACCGGCTCGCAACGCAGGATCCGGCCGCGCCCTACCGGATCGAGACCGGCACGCTCAATCACGCAGCGATCGACGGTTTACGCGCCGCCGTAGAGTACATCGCCGGCTGGGGCGAGGGCGCCGATGTGCGTGCGCGCATCGTCGACGCGATGAACGGCATCGCGGTCTACGAACGGGAATTGGCGCGCTACTACTACGAGCAAGTCCGGGCCTTACCGGGTGTGCGCGTTTGGGGACCCGCTTTTGCCGGAGCCGCACGCTCGCCGACGGTGTCGATCACGATGCCGCATCACACCGCCGGCGAGGCTGCCGCGGCGCTCGGCGCACGCGGCATATGCGTCTGGGACGGAGACTTCTACGCCTCGCGCGCGGTCGAATTATTGGGTGTCGCCGGACTCGGCGGGCTACTGCGAACCGGCATTTTGATGTACAACACTCGCGCGGAAGTGGACCGACTGCTCGCCGGCATCGAGGCACTCGTGCACTGAGCGCGAGGATAGTGCACGCGTCAGTCGAAACCTCCGGCAATATTCGTGGTCAAATGGGCGGCTTCGGAATTCGGGATGCGGATCGATGCAACTCAGCAAGTACGAATACTATTCCGACTACGTGGCTTATCCGATCGTTATCGCCGGCCTCGGCGCGGCAGCGCTTGAGCGGGCCAATTGGTACATTGCGGCCCAGTGGACGGCGGCGCTCATCGGGGGCATCGCCGCCTGGACGCTGCTGGAATACGTCCTGCACCGTATCGCGTTGCATCGAATCCCGTATTTAGTGCCCATGCATGGACTGCATCACAGCGCACCGCTCGCCTACGTCGGCACACCGACGTGGCTGAGCCTCGCGGTGCTGGGCTGCAGCATTTTTGCCCCGACATGGGCTCTGTGCGGATTCACGCTGGCGAGCGGCCTGACGGCGGGCGTCATGCTCGGCTATCTCTGGTACGGGCTCGTGCATCACCTGATTCACCATCGCGGTGGCGGATCAACGTCCCTCTATTTCAAGGAGTTGCACGCCTGGCACATGCGGCACCACTATTCCCCGCAAAGCGGAAATTTCGGCGTTACGACGGGTATTTGGGACCGCGTGTTCGGCACGGCCATCGAACGCCAAGGCCCTCGCGGTCGAACGTGACCGCTTCGCCCTGATCGAAAGTGCGGCACCCTATCCGGGCGGTCCAAGGCCGCCCGGGCCGCTTGGGGGGGGCTATGCCAATCGCCGCGCCGCGCGGACACCAGCGCTAACGCGCCTCGGTGCGCTGCATGGCGGCACCGATCGCCCCGTGCAGCACGCTCATACCGAACGAAACGTCCTGCATCACCGAGTCGACGAAGAACGCCGGAGTCGCGCGGATGTGGCTGCGGCGGCCGCCTTCGATGTGTTCGCGCACTTTCTGCAAGTAAATACGGTCCTCCATTTCCGCCGCATAGCGCGCCATGTTCAGGCCGAGTTCGGCCGCATATCGCTGCAAATCCTTGCGTTGCAAATGCGCCTGATTGCGCCACAGGTGATCGTGCATCTGCCAAAACTGGCCCTGGCTGGCGGCGGCTTCGGCGGCCTCCGCCGCGAGCAAGGCGTGCGGATGCGCTTGCTCGAGCGGAAAGTGCCGGTAAATGAACCGGATCTTATTCGGGAATCGATCCAGCAACAGCCGTGGTACCGGCGCCGCCGTCTTGCAGCTCGGGCATTCGAAATCGGCGTATTCGATCAAGGTTACGCGCGCATGCTCCGAGCCCAGCCAGTGGTCGGTGGGCTGCGGCGGCACGGTCACGCCGATCGGGTGAAGTTTCGTGTTCATCAACGCCCGGCTCCTCGTTGATCACCGACGATTATGCACCTTGCGCCGGCATTTCGATCGGCCGGATCTTCAACCGGAGATCGGCGGCGCGGCGCAACAAACGCAATTCACACTCCCGGCCGCTGCAGTGTGCGTCCAGCAAGCGCTGCAGTGCATCGATACCGCCGATGGGCGCACCGTCCAACCCCAGTTGCCGGTCGCCGCTTCGTTTGCCGGATTCCTGCGCCGGGCATGGAAGCGGAATAAGTACGGTCAACTCAATAAAATTTTGGGTTTTTCGGTCAGCCCCTCGACGATCAGCTTGTTGATCCGCCGCACGAAAGCAGCCGGATCCTCGAGCTCGCCGCCCTCGGCGAGCAACGCCTGGTCGTAAAGCACATGCGCGAGATCAGCGAACGCCGCATCGCCGGCCTCATTGAGCCGCTGCACGAGCGGGTGCGCCGGGTTCACTTCGAGTAGCGGCAGTGTCGCAAACGGGTTGCTCTGCCCCGCCTGTTTCAGAATGCGGCTCATGCGCAGCGATATGCCGTGCTCGCCGACGACGAGGCAGGCGGGCGAATCGGTGAGCCGGCTCGACACCCGCGCGCGCTCGATCCGGCCGTTTAGCGTCTTCGCAATGCGGTCCATGCTGTCTTTGTACGCCGATTCCGCCGCCGCCTGTTCCGCAGTATGAATGGCCGAAGCGATGTCGGGCGAGGAACTCGCGGCGCTCGCGAGCGGCTTGCCGTCGTAGTCAGCCAAATGACCGACGACCCATTCGTCGATCCGATCGGTGAGCAGCAGCACCTCGATGCCCTTGGCGCGAAAACCCTCGAGATGCGGACTGTTGCGCGCGGCAACGATCGTGTCGGCGGTCAGATAATAAATCGCCTTTTGATTCGCCTTCATGCGCGACACGTAGTCCGCCAGCGCGACGGCGGGCGCGTCGCCGGCGGCGGCCGTCGAATGAAAACGCAACAGCTTCGCAATCCTGCTTTTTTGCCCCGCATCGTCGATGACGCCTTCCTTGAGCACGACGCCGAAGGCCGCCCAAAAATCCGCATATCCCTTGGGGTCGCCCGCCGCGAGTTCTTCGAGCAGATCGAGCGTGCGCTTGACGAGCGCGGACTTGATCTTCTCGACGGTGCGGCTGTTCTGCAGCATTTCGCGCGACACGTTCAACGGCAGGTCCGCCGAGTCAACCAGGCCGCGCATGAATCGCAGCCACGGCGGCAGCAACTGCGCGGCCTGGTCCATGATGAACACGCGCTTGACGTACAACTGGACGCCGCCGCGGCTGTCGCGATCGAATAGATCGAACGGCGCTTTCCTCGGCAAATACAGCAGCGACGTATATTCGACGTTACCCTCGACCTTGTTGTGCGCCCAGGCGCGCGCCTCTTCATGGTCGTGCGTGACGTGCTTGTAGAACGCCTGATAGTCATCGTCCTTGAGCTCGGACTTCGGCCGCGTCCAAAACGCCTGCGCTTGGTTCAAAGTCTCGTCTTTGCCGCCGCTCTGCAGCACGACCGGCAAGCTCAAATGGTCCGAATACTTGCGCACCATTTGCCGCAGGCGTGCCGCGTCGAAAAACTCCTTGTCTTCGCTGCGCAGATGCAGGGTCACCTCGGTACCGCGGTCTGCCTTGTCGCTCGCGCCGATCTCGTAGGCTCCCTCGCCATCCGACGCCCACAGCACCGCATCGCTGCCGCTGCATTTGCTGCGCACGGTCACCCGGTCGGCGACGATGAACGCCGAGTAGAAGCCGACGCCGAACCGGCCGATCAGTTGCGCGTCCTTCGCCGCATCGCCGCTCAATGTTTCCAAAAATCGCTTCGTCCCGGAGCGTGCGATCGTACCGAGATTGTCGATGACCTCCTCGCGGCTCATGCCGATGCCGTTGTCCTTGACCGTCAAGGTGCCGGCCGCCGCATCGGGAATCAATTGGATCGCGAGTTGCTCCGCGCCCAACAAGCCGGGATTCGCAATTGCCTCAAAACGCAACTTCTCGCAGGCATCGGATGCGTTCGAGATCAACTCGCGCAGGAAGATTTCCTTGTGGGAATACAGTGAATGAATCACCAATCGCAGGACTTGCTTGGTTTCCGCTTGAAATTCTTTCGTCTCGGACTGTGTGTCGATAGTCATGGCGCCTTTGGAGGTGGTGCCGCGGTGCTCAAGTTCAAGGCCAATTCGCCCGCGGATCGACTTGGCATTGCCGTTTCATGCGCTCGTACGCTTCCCTGTTTGCGGCCCATTTCTTGCCGCATGACGCGGCGCAATAAGCCGGCGTAGGCCGCCTCGACACTGGCGTCCAACTGGCCGGCCACTGCATCCGACCGGGCTGGTCCTCTCGAAGTGCCCAACAGAGTAGCGAAGAAATCGCTGAACCCGTTGAGGTCCTCGACGCCATGACTGCCGGAACGAGCGGAGTGCCGCCTGAGGTCCGCATGAAATTTGCGCGCGAGACTGCAGTAAGCGTGTTTGACCGCTTCGGCACTCGCCTGGCGGGTGAGCCCGAGGCTTTGGTAATCGTTTTTATAACGCATGGCGAAGCTTAATTCGATGGTCCCGAGGCAATTCAAGGAATCGATGATGTCCGCACTTCGGTCGAAACGGGGCCTCTTCGGCGGCCGTTTTGTCCGCTCGATGCTTGAAATCGCCGCTCGATATACCGACCATGGCGGTGCCGGCACAGCATACGGCGGTCAGTTTCCGCGAGCAAAGCCCCTATGAAACGCATTTTTCTATTCATCGTGACCAACTTGGCGGTCCTGGCCCTGCTGTCGGTCGTCATCTTCGTCATTCAACAAGTTTTTGGCGTTCACTTGGGACAAGGCGGCCTGGGCAGTCTGTTGATCTTCGCGGCGCTATTCGGCTTCGGTGGAGCGCTGATTTCATTGGTATTATCCAAGTTCATGGCCAAACGCGCCATGGGCGTGCGCGTGATCCAGGCACCCCAAACCGATCTGGAGAGCTGGCTCGTGAGCACCGTCCGACGCCTGGCCGACCAGGCTCACGTCGCAATGCCGGAAGTCGGCATTTTCGATGCCGCGCAAATGAACGCGTTCGCAACGGGCGCGCGCCGCAACGCCGCATTGGTCGCGGTCAGCAGCGGCTTGCTGCACGGCATGTCGCGGCCGCAGATCGAGGCCGTTTTGGGCCATGAGATCAGCCATGTCGCGAACGGCGACATGGTGACGCTCGCGTTGCTGCAAGGCGTCCTGAATACGTTCGTAATCTTCCTGGCGCGTATCATCGGCAGCTTCGTCGATCGGGCGGTGCTGAAGAACGAACGCGACTCCGGCATCGGCTTCTTCGTCACGACGATGGTCGCGCAAATCATCCTCGGAATTTTCGCGAGCATGATCGTCAGCTGGTTTTCCCGCTACCGGGAATTTCGCGCCGACCGAGGCGGCGCGAATTTAGCGGGTACCGACCGCATGGTGAGCGCGCTCGAGGCGCTGAAGAGAAGCCCCGGCGAACCGCTGCCGCGGCAGATGCAGGCATTCGGCATCAACACCGGCGCGGCGAGCGGCTTCATGCGCTTGTTCATGACGCACCCGCCTCTCGATCAGCGGATCGCCGCGCTGCAGGCCGGCATCGGCAAGGCGAATAGATGAGCCGGAATCCACAGACGGTCAAAGAACCGCCGATGCTGCGCGTTTGCAGAGAGTTGGCGTGTTGGTTCGACTCCAGCCACGTGGCGACGCGCCCGCCGCAGACGCAAGCGCTGCCGGCCGCGGCGTCCCGGCGCGTCGATTGGGCGCGCATGGTGCCGTTCCTGTTGATGCACGCCGTTTGTCTCGCGGTGATCTGGGTCAGCTTCAGCTGGACCGCATTCACGGTGGCCATCGCCCTGTACGTCGTGCGCATGTTCGCAATTACGGGCTTTTACCATCGCTATTTCTCGCATCGCAGCTTCAAGACCTCGCGCATCGGTCAATTCATCTTCGGTATGCTCGGCGCCTCGGCCGTACAGCGCGGACCGATCTGGTGGGCCGCACACCATCGGCACCATCACGTCCACTCGGACAAACCCGACGACGTGCACTCGCCGCTGCAGCACGGCTTCCTCTGGAGCCACATGGGCTGGTTCATGTCGAGCAAATACTTTGCGGCGGATTTGACGCGCGTCAAGGATTTGTTGAAATACCCGGAGCTGCGGTTCTTGGACCGGTTCGACATCGTCGTGCCGACGGCGCTCGGCGCCGGCGTGTTCCTGCTCGGTGCGCTGCTGCATCACATCGCGCCTTCTTTAGGCACGAACGGTTGGCAGATGCTGGTATGGGGTTTCTTCATCTCGACGGTCGCGGTCTATCACGGCACTTACACGATCAACTCGCTGTCGCACGTTTTCGGCCGCCAGCGCTATAAGACCGGCGACGGCAGCCGCAATAATTTCTGGTTGGCGATCATCACCTTCGGCGAGGGTTGGCACAACAACCATCATCATTACCCTGCCGCCGCGCGCCAGGGATTTTACTGGTGGGAATTCGACCTCACCTTTTACATGCTCAAGCTGTTGGCGATGACCGGCCTAATCTGGGATCTTAAGCCGGTGCCGGCCGCCGTGCGCGAGGGCGCCTCCAAGCGTTTCTGAGTTGTGATTTAATCTGCACAGAGGCGCATCCACGCGCGGTTCTGTGCCGAATAACTTAAAGCAAGCCGGATGCACCGGCGACTCAAGGGTGATCCCACGTAATGCGCATCGCGGTCATCGGCTCCGGTATCTCCGGCATGGTTGCGGCATATCGCCTCAGTGCAGAGCATGAAGTTTCCGTGTTCGAGGCCGGCAGCTACGTCGGCGGCCACACCAACACGGTCGACGTCGAATTCGCGGGGACGAACTACGCGGTCGACACCGGTTTCATCGTCTACAATGACTGGACCTATCCGCATTTCGTCGAACTGATCGACGAGCTCGGGGTCGCCTGGCAGCCGAGTCAGATGAGCTTCAGCGTGCGCTGCGAGAAAACTGGACTCGAGTACAATGGCACGGCGATCAACACCTTGTTCGCGCAACGGCGCAACCTGGTCAGACCCACCTTCCTGCGCATGGTCGCCGATATCCTGAAATTCAACCGCCGCGCACCCGAACTGCTGAAATCCGCCGGCGATGATGCGAGTCTCGGCGAATACTTGGCTCGGGAGGGGTATTCCCGCTGCTTCATCGATCACTACATCATTCCGATGGGTGCGGCGATCTGGTCGTCGCGCCCGCTCGACCTGCTGCATTTCTCGGCGCGCTTTTTCGTCGAATTCTTCGCGAATCACGGCTTTTTGAGCGTCAACGACCGGCCGACTTGGCGCGTGATCCGCGGCGGCTCGCGTGAATACGTCAAGAAGCTCACGGCTCCCTATGCTCGGCGGATCCGCCTGAACACGCCGGTCGCCTCGGTACAGCGGCAGCCCAATGACGTGGTGCTGCGCCTGAGGAACGGCTCTATTGAGCACTTCGATCAAGTCTTCATCGCTTGTCACAGCGATCAAGCCCTGAAGTTGCTGTCCGATCCGTCACCGCAAGAGCGCGAGATTCTCGGCGCAATCCCCTACCAGGCGAATGAAGCGCTGCTGCACACCGACGCGCGGCTGATGCCGCGCCGCCCGCTCGCATGGGCGGCGTGGAATTATCATCTGCCCATTGACCAGTACGAGCGCGTCACGGTCACGTACAACATGAACATACTGCAAACACTGGCCGCACCCGCGCAATTTCTCGTCACGCTGAACCGCAGCGCCGACGTCGATCCGCGCAAGGTGCTCGGCCGTTTCGTTTATTATCATCCGGTTTACACCGGATCCGCCGTTGCCGCGCAACGGCGCCGCCACGAGATCGACGGGCGCCGGCGCACATATTATTGCGGCGCGTATTGGGGCTACGGCTTTCATGAGGACGGAGTGAACAGCGCGCTGGTCGCGCTGGCGCGGTTCCGGCAGTGCCAATCCGATGAACAGCCGCATCTACAAAGGGTGGGTTAGGCATCGGCGCTCGGCGCCGACCCAAAACCGCTTCCGTTACCGGATTTGCATGCTGTACATCGATCTGGCGGAATTGCCCCAATTGTTCGACGGTACGCCGCTGTGGTCGGCGCGAGGTCCCGCCCTCGCGTGGTTCAAGCGCAGCGATTACTTCGGACCCGCCACGGTGCCGCTGGACACCGCCGTTCGCGATCTGGTCGCCGCGCGTCTCGGCACACGCCCCGCTGGACCGATCCGGCTGCTGACGCATTTGCGCTACTTTGGTTATTGCATGAACCCGGTCAGCTTCTATTATTGCTTCAATGCGGCGGGCAACGCCCTCGAGGCGATCGTCGCCGAAATCACCAACACGCCGTGGGGCGAGCGACATCAATACGTGCTGCCGGTCGACGCCGGCGCGCCGCGGGTCAAGCGCTACGGGTTCCAGAAGGACTTTCACGTCTCGCCGTTCATGCCGATGCAAATGCAATATCATTGGTGTTTCACCGAACCGCTGGACCGCCTGGTCGTGCACATGCAAAATTTCCGCGACGGCGAGCGCGTTTTCGATGCGACGCTCGCGCTGCGCCAAGCACCAATCAGTTCCCGCGCATTGGTCGCGCTGTTGTTCGACTACCCGCTGATGACGCTGCAGGTGATCGCGGCTATCCATTGGCAGGCGGTGCGGCTGTGGTGGAAGAATACCCCGGTGTACGGTCATCCGCGCGCGGCGACCGATGCCGCAACGAGACGTAGATGAAACCTAACATCATTCCCGCGGACGAGACCCAGGCACCGGCCGAGAGGATTTCGGCGCTGACGCGCCTGGCCAAGGTTCTGCTGTTCGCGCAACTGCGCAAGCTGCGCTCCGGGCGGCTGCGATTGATCGACGGCGACACGGACGAGAGCTTCGGCGGCGTCACGGCAGACTCGCGGCTCGAGGTGACGATTCGCGTGCGTGATCCGCGCTTTTACGCAGACGTCGTCTTCGGTGGTACCGTCGGCGCCGGCGAGTCGTATATCAACGGTACGTGGCAATGCGGCGATTTGACGGCGCTCGTGCGCCTGATGGTGATTAATCGCCAGCTGACCGGCGACGTCGATTCGGGTTGGTCGAGGCTCAGCGCACCGCTGCTGAAGGCAGCGCATTGGCTGAATCGCAATGACAAAGAGGGCAGCCGCCGTAACATCGCCGCGCACTACGATCTCGGTAATCGCTTCTTCGAGCTGTTTCTCGACGACACAATGGCCTATTCCTGCGGTATTTTTCCGCGCGCCGACTCGACGCTGCTCGCGGCTTCGACCGCCAAGTTCGATGCGGCCTGCAGCAAGCTCGCATTGCGCCCGGGACAGCATCTGCTGGAGATCGGCACGGGTTGGGGAGGTCTCGCCGTGCACGCCGCACTGCATTACGGCTGCCGGGTCACGACGACGACGATATCGCGCGAGCAATACGCGCTTGCGAAGGAGCGCATCGAACGCGCCGGAGTCGCCGACCGGATCACGCTGCTGCTCGAGGATTACCGCGACTTGCGCGGCGAGTACGATGCGCTGGTATCGATCGAGATGATCGAGGCGGTCGGCCACCAATATTTGGACACGTATCTGCGTCAATGCAGCAGCCTGTTGAAGCCGTCGGGCGCGATGCTGCTGCAGGCGATCACGATCGTCGATCAGTTCTACGATCAGGCGCTGCGTTCCGTCGACTTTATCAAGCGCTTCATCTTTCCGGGCAGCTTCATCCCCTCGGTGCACGCGATCGTCGACTCCGTGGCACGGGCCACCGACATGAAACTGTTCCATCTCGAGGACATCGGACCGCATTACGCGCGCACCTTGCGAATTTGGCGGGAACGATTCCTCGGGCGCCTCGCCGAGGTGCGCGCGCAGGGCTATCCGGAGACGTTCATCCGCATGTGGGAATTCTATTTGTGTTATTGCGAAGG
>JAYTQR010000078.1:0-2170 GCA_043746615.1 Gammaproteobacteria bacterium
GCCAGAAGCGCCGCGAGCAGCGTCGCGCCCAAGGTTTGCCCGGTCAGCCGCGTCGTCGAGATCAGGCCGCCGGCCGAGGCCGCCCGTTCGTAAGGCGCCGAGTGCACGATCAGCCGCGCGTTCGGTGACAAAAAGCAGCCGAAGCCCGTGCCGCATAGCGCCATGCGCCACGCGATGTCCCAATGCGACAAATGCGCGGGCAGAAACGCCAGAAGCAACAGCGCCGCCGTCGCGATCGCCATGCCGATACCGCCCAAGATGCCGGCGGGGAAGCGATCCGACAGCGTGCCGGCCAGCGGCGCGACAACCATCATTGCGAGCGGCCACGCGGCGATCGCGGCGCCGACCTCGGTCGGCGAGAAACCGTAGTGCTGCTGCAGCCGGAACGGCAGCGACAGTATCAAGGTCATCGAAGCCACGAACGCGGCGAGGCCGCCTGCCGTCGACAGGGCGAGTACCGGCTTTGCGAGCAGATCCACCGGCAAGATCGGTATGCTCGTCAACAATTCGCGGCGCACGAACATGTACCCGACGATGATGCCGGCGGTAACGATCGCTACGGATATCACCGGCGAATCGCCATGTACCGCGCTCTCGAGCCCGGCGATCGTCAATCCGAACGTCAGTGCGCACAACAGCGCGCCGAGAATGTCGTAAGGCGCATCGAGCGGCGCCGGCGCCGGCAATGTACGGCGCCCCATCAGTAGGGACAGCAGCGCGAGCGGGGACGCCGCGGCAAAGATCCAGTGCCAGCCTGCCGCCGCCAGCACCAGGCCGCCGATCGGCGGCGCGAGTGCGTTTGCACTGGCAATGACGACATTGCTGATGCCGAGTCCGCGGCCGAGCTGGCGAGTCGGGTAAATGTAGCGGATCAGCGCGCTCGAGACGCTGAGCGACGCGGACGCGCCGAGCGCCTGGACCGCGCGCACGGCGAGGAGGAACGGCAGGCTGCGGGCGAAGAAGCACAGAGCGGTGGATATCAGGAACGTCAGCTGCCCATATTGGTACAGGCGGCGCAGCCCGACGTGGCTTCCGAGCGCCGCAAACGGCAATAGCGTCATGACCAGCACCAGTTGGTAGACGGTGACAACCATGACGGCCGCTGACGGAGCCACGTGCAGATCGCGCGCCAACGTCGGTAGAGCGACCGTTGCGATCGAACCGTCGATGACCGCGAGCGCGCTGCCGAGCGCCGTCGCCAGGATCGCCACGTAGCGGCGCGGTGTGGGTAAGCCGTCCATCGAAACCAGTTTACGTTGGATTCGACGCCGCCGGTCGCTCAAAAGCGGGCCCGAATTCCGCCGAAAAAGGCGCGCGGCGGCGCCGGACTAAAAAAGCGGTTGTCGACGCGAGGATCGTTCGACGCGGCGCCGGCGGGAATGCCCGGGGCGCCGACGCCGGTCGGATCGCTGTACAGGCCGAATGTCGCGTAGGAGTTATTCAGCAAGTTGTTGATCGATGCGAAAATATCGACCCCGGAGCCGATCCGGTACGACGCATGCACGTTCATCACTGCGTACCCGGGCAGCGGCGGATTCTGGTTGGACTCGTCGCCGCGATAATATTGCCCGCTGACGAATGCGAATTCGCCGCCCGCCGCGCAATGCGCGCCGAAGCGGTAATCGGCGCCAATTTTGATCCGGTGCAGCGGGATGCCGGGGAGGCGATCGCCGGCTCGAATCCGGATGTCGCCGTTCGCGTCTTGATGCGGGTTCGAGCGCGAGCTTTCCGTGAACGGCGATTGAAACGTCGCCTCCACATAGCTGTATTGCGCATAACCGGACCATGCGCCGCCGTGGTAGCTCCATCCCGCCTCGAGCCCTTGCCGGCGCGTCGAACCGATGTTCTGAAAGTAGCCGGTACTGAGCGAACCCGCGAGCGCGTAGATATCGTCGTCTAGATTGGTGCGAAACAGGCTCAAATTCCAATCGCTTCGCGCCCGGGTACGGTGCGAATTGGAAATATTCCCACGAATGCCCACCTCCGCGGTATGCGCGACCACCTGCTTTAGAGTCGGCGGATCACCGGCGAGATTCGCCGGCAACACGCAGGGCTTGAGGGGGTCCGAGCACTCGATTTCGCTCATCGTCGGCGTGCGATTCGTGATCGCGTAATCTGCGTACAGCGTGGTGCGCGGCGAGAGTTGATAGGTGGCGCCGAGCGCCGGATT
>JAYTQR010000079.1:0-1661 GCA_043746615.1 Gammaproteobacteria bacterium
GGTGCGTATGCGGTCGGCGTATTGCTGCTGATCGTCGTCGACGCAACCGGACACGTCGGCAAGGGTGCGCAGCGTTGGCTGGACATCGGCTTCATTCGCTTCCAGCCTTCCGAAATCATGAAGCTCGCGGTGCCGATGATATGTGCGTGGTACATGCACGAACGGCCGTTACCGCCGACATTCAAGGATCTGCTGGTCATGGCGATACTGATCGCCATTCCGACGGCGATGATCGTCACGCAGCCGGATCTCGGTACGGCACTGCTGATCGCCGCGTCCGGCTTGATCGTCATGTTGCTGTCGGGATTGCAGCTGCAAATCATTTTGCTGTCGATCCCGCTGCTCAGCGGCGCCGCATGGGCGGGCTGGCATTACATTCACGATTACCAGCGCCAGCGCCTACTGATGTTCTTGAATCCGCAAAGCGACCGCCTGGGCGCCGGCTACCATATCATTCAATCGCAGATCGCGATCGGTTCCGGCGGCGTGTTCGGCAAGGGTTACATGCACGGCAGCCAGGCACAGCTGGACTTCCTGCCGGAGCGCTCGACGGACTTCATCTTCGCCGTTATCGGCGAGGAATTTGGCTTGCTCGGCCAGTTGCTGATATTGACGCTCTACGGGATCGTCATTGGACGAGCGCTGTACCTCGCGATGCAGGGACAGGATACCTTCTCGCGGCTGACCGGAGGCGCGATCGCCTTGAGCTTCTTCGTCTACGTGTTCGTCAATTCGGGGATGGTCAGCGGCATCCTGCCGGTCGTCGGCGTGCCGCTGCCCTTGATCAGCTACGGCGGCACGTCGATGGTGACGATCATGGCCGGATTCGGCATCCTGATGGCGTTGCACTCGCACCGCAAACTGGTCGGGTCCTGAGCCGTGTACGCGATCGAACGCAGGGGAATTTTCGCTCTCGCCATGATGCTGTTCGCCGCTGCGGCAAATCCGGCGGTCGCGCTCGACACACACCGCGCCGACGTCAAGCGATTCATCGCGCACGTCGCCAACACCGATGATTTAAACAAACGCAAGCTGCGTGAACTCCTCGCCGCCGCGCGCAGTCAACCCGCGATTATCGAAGCGATGGACAGGCGTGCCGAAAAGACCCTGCCGTGGTATCAGTACCGCCCGATCTTCGTCAATGAACAACGTATTCAGGAGGGTGTCGATTTTTGGGTGGCGCATCTTCGAGATCTGCAGCAAGCGAGCGCTCTGACCGGGGTCGCACCTGAATTTTTGGTCGCGATCCTCGGCGTGGAAACCTACTACGGACGGCTGACCGGCCGGTACCGGGTGCTCGACGCGCTGGCGACGTTGGCGTTCGATTACCCTTCACGCGGGCCGTTTTTCCGGGATCAACTCGAGCAATTTCTGCTGTTGACCCGGGAAGCGAAAATCGACCCGCTGACCGCGACTGGCTCCTACGCCGGCGCGATGGGCGCACCGCAATTCATGCCGTCCAATTATCGCCGATACGCGGTCGATGCGAGCCGAGACGGTCACGTCGATTTGTGGACAAACTGGCTGGACGTACTGGCGAGTGTCGGCAATTATTTGCAAGCACACGGATGGCATGCCGACGCGCCGGTCTTGAGCGACGCGAGCGTCGCGGCCGGCGCCCCGCGGGAACCCGACGGCCCAGACCTCGTGCTGTCGGCTAC
>JAYTQR010000080.1:0-3580 GCA_043746615.1 Gammaproteobacteria bacterium
CTTGACCTGCGTCTTGCGCGCAAGCGCGTGCAGATTTTCCGCCTTCAATCCGTCGAGGGGTGAGAAATTCTTCAATAACGCCAGGTCGACCGGTCTTTCGTCCATTCTGCAGATTGCCGCCGTGGGTATTAATTCAACTCTATGATTTTCCGAGCGAATGCTATCACAGACGATACCGCGTCAGAGTACGCAGTCGGTCACAACGGCGGTTGCTCCCAGCCGGAATCCGGCCGGAAGCGTTCGCCGTAGCGTGTCTGTAATTCGCTGAGCCGCCGCCGTATCGCGCACCAGCCGCGGTCTCGAGCATATTGCAGCGGACCGCCGCGAAAAGGTGCGAAGCCGGTCGCAAAGATGACGCCGGCGTCGAGCAAGTCGGCGTCCTCGACGATGCCCTCGCGCAAGGTCGCCACCGCCTCGTTGATCATCGGCAGCATCAGCCGGTCCTCCAAGTCCTCCGGGATGAACGGCTGCGGCCCGGCGGCCCGCAGCGGCTTGCCGTCGCTCCACGAATAAAATCCTTGACCGCTCTTGCGGCCGAACTTTTTCTGTTCGACCAGCCGCACGAGCACGTCTGGAACGCGGCGCTGAAACGCCTCGGCGAGCACCCGGCCGACCTGCAGCGACACGTCGAGTCCTATCACGTCGGCGAGTTCGATCGGCCCCATCGGCATGCCGAACCGCTTGCCGGCCGCATCGATCGCATCGGCCGAAATGCCGTCCTCAAAGGCAAAGATGGCCTCGTTGAGGTAAGGCAGAAGGATGCGGTTGACGACAAAACCATACGCGCTCTTGCAGGGCAGCGGCAGCTTGTCAAGTCTGCGCGTGAAGCTCTGCGCGGCCTTGACGATATCCGGCCTGGTCAGCGCGCCGTGCACGATCTCGACCAGCTGCATTTGCGCGACCGGATTGAAAAAGTGGATGCCGACGAGGCGGGACGGATCGGCGAGCCGCGCGCTCAGTGTTTCCAGCGTGATGCTCGAGGTGTTCGTCGCGAATAGTGCGTCGGGTTTGAGGCGCGGCTCGAGATCCGCGTACAGCGCGCGTTTTGCGTCGACGTCTTCGAAGATTGCTTCGATGACGACGTCGGCGTCGGCCACCCCATTGCCGCCGACGTCCATGTGCAGACGCGCGTAAGCGGCGGCGGCACCGGTGCCTGGAAGACGTTTGTCGAACAGGGTTTTGGCGCGATCGAACGCCGGCTTCAGCAGCGTCTCGCTGCGGTCCTGCAGCGTCACATGCAGGCCGCGCAGGGCCGCCCACGCGGCGATGTCGCCGCCCATGACGCCGGCACCGATGACGTGCACCCGCTCGAATGACCGCGACTGTTTACCGCCCAAGGCTTTCAGCCGGTCCTGGAGCATGAAAACGCGTACGAGGTTGCGCGAGCAGGGCGAACACACAAGTGCGCCGATCGAGTCCGCCTCGGCCGCGTAGCCGGCATTGTCGGCGGCACCGTGACGCCGCCACAGATCGACGATCGCGTACGGCGCCGGATATTGGTCGCGCCGGACTCGATGCCGCAACGCCGCGTCCAGATGCTTCGCGGTCCATGCACGCAGCGGCGCAAGATTCAGCAGCCGTTCGGCGAACCGCGCGGTTTTTTTCGCCGGCGCCTCGGCAAGAAGAGCCTTGGCACACGGGATCAGCTCCGGCAGCGGCGCCAAGCGGTCGAGCAATCCGGTCGAGAGGGCGCGCGCGGCATTGAATGGTTTGCCCTTCAGCATCAGGTCCATCGCCTGGCGCACACCGATCAGGCGCACGCTGCGCACCGTGCCGCCGAATCCCGGGTGTATGCCGAGCTGTACCTCCGGCAGCCCGAGCGACAATCTGCCGTCGTCCGCGCCGACCCTGTAGGTACAGGCCAAGGCGAGTTCCAAGCCGCCGCCGAGCGCGTACCCGTGAATCGCCGCAACCGTCGGGCACTGCAGATCCTCGAGTTGCTGCAACACGGCTTGTCCGGCACGGACCATGGCCACGCCTTCGGCCGGCGTGCGCAGCGTGGTGAATTCCTTGATGTCGGCGCCGGCGATGAAGCCGCTGGATTTCGCCGAGCGCAGGATCACGCCCGGCGGCCTTTGCGCGGCGATTGCGCTGAGCTTGCCGGCGAGTTCCTGCAAGGCTGCGCGCGACAGCACGTTCACGCCGGTCCCGGGTGTATCGAACACCAATTGCGCGACGCCGTCGGGGTCGTATTCCAACATCCACCTGCCCATCGCGGCCATCTTGGTTCTCCTCGATTTAACGCGCGATCAAGCGGCTTGCTGCGCCACCGCGTGAATCGTGAAGTCGCATATCAATGGCAGGTGATCGGACAGGCGAATATCCGGTATCTCGAACCGGTCGATCTCGATGCGATCGCTGTGCAGGATGAAATCCAGTTCTTTGCGCGGGCTGCGGCTCGGATAGGACGGCAGTCCGCGCAGGTTCGCGTTGCGCAGCCGCGCCGCCTGGGTGAACAAGTAGATTTCGTCATCGCCCCAATACGTGTTGAAATCGCCGGCGACGATGACCGGCTTGTTGGACTTACCAATCAAATCATACAGATAGCGCAATTGGTACTGACGATGCCGAAACTTCAGCGACAGATGCACCAGGAATATCGCCACATCGTCCAATTCCAGTTCGATGATCAGGCGCTTGATGCCGGTGTCGAAATAATGGAAGCGCTCGCCGCGCACCCGGGGGGCGGCCAGGAACGCGTTCGATTGCTTGCGCACGATCGGCATCAATTGATTGACCGAAGCGACGCCATATTTGCACTCAAAGGTCGAGTAATGGCCGAGCGAGCGGGCGATGAAATCGGCCTGATTGACCATGCCGGTGCGGATCGAACCAGTATCGACCTCGATCAGGCCGACGACGTCGGGATCCTGCTCTTTGATGAATTCGGTGATGCGCGCCAGGACTTGGCGGCTCGAGCGCAAATAGCCGGCGCCGGGGAGCGGAATATGAAATGCGGGCCCGATCCCGGTCGCATAGCGGATATTGTAAAGGAGCAGGCGCACGCGCAGCATTGTATCGGCGCGCGCCTCTTCGCGCATGCTCATTGTCGGGCTAAACTATCGCCGTATGTCCGCACCGGCCAATCCAATTCGCCTATTCGTGACCCATATTTGGGAGGAGAGCGAGGACTACGTCCGCGTGTTCGAATACATCGAGGCCGCCAGGACGTTTTACTACATCAACACGAGCCAGCCGCAGGCCAAGCGGCCACTCGATCGGGAAAGTCAACGCGAGGATATGCGTCGCCAGATCGCGCCATGCGAGGTCGTCATCGTCGTGCCGGCCGTCTACCGCGCCGATCCGGAACTGCTGCTGTTTCAGCTCAACTTCGCCAAGTCGGCGGACCGGCCGATCATTGCGATGGAAAATTTCGGCTCGAACGAGCCGCTGCCGAAGGCGATCAAAGAACTGGCCGATGAAGTCAGCGCGTGGAACGAGCGCGATTTGATCGATGCACTGCGGCGGCAAGCGCGCCACGAAGAGACGACGCGCTGGGATTCGATCGAGTTCAAGCTCGACTGAGCCGGTTGCGCTCGAGCCTCAATGGCTGACGATCAGCGCCGGGCTTTCAAAGGCA
>JAYTQR010000081.1:0-13666 GCA_043746615.1 Gammaproteobacteria bacterium
GGACGACGAATCCCTGGATCCGATCGTCGTCGTCGCGACCCGCAGCCCCGAGCCCGTGTCGAAGATCGGCAATTCGATCACTGTGTTGAACGCCGCCGCGATCCGCGCGAGTCAAGCCACCGTGGTCTCCGACCTGCTGGCGCAAACGCCGGGTATCAGCGTCGCACGCAACGGCGGCGTCGGCCAGACTACGTCGGTATTCATTCGCGGCGCGGACAGCGATCAGACCGTCGTCCTGATCGACGGCGTGCAAGTAAACGATCCATCGACAACCGCCGGCGGCTATTTTTTTTCGAATCTGTTGACCGCCGATATCGGCCGGATCGAGATCATGCGCGGCGCGCAATCGACGTTGTACGGCAGCCAGGCGATCGGCGGCGTCATCAACATCGTGACGGCCGAACCGACGACCCCGTTCAGCGGCGATTTCACGGCCGAGGGCGGCTCGCACAATACCGGCTATGTTGCCGGCGGCGTCGGCGGCAAGGACGATGCGCTGTTGTGGCGCGTCTCGGGGAATTGGTACGGCACCAGCGGCATCCCCGCCTTCGATGAGAAACTCGGCGGTACGCGGCTGTCAGCCAGCCAGATCGGCGGGCTCGATGGCCAGGTGCGCTACGACTTCACGCCCGACCTCGCGCTCGATGTGCGCGGCTACTTCACCCAGGCACGCACCGATTTCGACGGCTACGACACGCCGACGTTCACATTCGGGAACGACAACGAGTACGGCAAGAATGCTCAGTTCGTCGGCTACACCGGATTGACGCTGCGCTCGCCTGGCGGCGGATTCACCCACCGCGTCGCCGTCGATTATACGAACACGAACTCGCGCGATTATGATCCAAACGCTCCAGCGAATTTCGGCAGCCCGAGCACCGAGACGTTCTACGGCACCGGGCGCAATGTCCGCGAGGAGTATCAGGGGACCTGGGAAATCACGCCGCGCGCGCAAGCCGTGTTCGGCGCGCAGCGCGAGCGCTCGACGATCGATACCGACACGCCGGCTTTCGACGTCGCGCCGATGCCGCTGAAAAACTCCGCGACCATCGATAGCGGCTACCTGCAGCTGCAGGACGAGGTGATCCGGGGACTGACGCTGACCGCTGGCGAACGCTACGACCGGCACAATGTGTACGGCGGCCATTGGACCGGCCAATTGGCGGCCGCGTGGGTCTTGAACGGCTCGGGCACCATTTTGCGCGCAAGCTACGGTCAGGGCTTCAAGGCCCCTTCGCTTTATCAGCTGTTCAGCAATTACGGGAATCGCCTGCTGCGCCCCGAACAAGCGGACAGCTGGGACGCCGGCCTCGAACAGCACGCCGTGAATGGGCGATTGATGCTGTCGGCGACCTATTTCCACCGCAACAGCCGCGATCTGATCGGCTTTTTCGATTGCTCGACGCCAAGTCCCCTGTGCTCCACAGAACCTTTCGGCTATTACGCGAACATCGCCGCGGCGACGGCGCGCGGCGTCGAACTGCAAGGCGTGTTCGACCCGAACCCGCGACTCAGTCTGACGGCTAATTACACGTATACAGCCACGGAAGACCGATCGCCGGGCGCGGCGACGTACGGCAATCAGCTGCCCCGGCGGCCGCGCCAAGCAGGGTATGCCGCGGCGACTTATCGGTGGACGGCGCGCTGGAGCACGAGCGTTGACGCGCGCTACGCCGGCCGCAGCTTCGACGACGCTGGCAACGCGATCGCCCTCGGCGGCTACGTGCTCGTCGATCTGCGTGTCGCGTACGAATTGCGCGATCGCCTCGAACTCTACGGCCGCGTCGAGAATGCCGGCGGCAAGCATTACGAAACGGTCTACCAGTACGGCACGCTCGGCCGCGTCGGCTACGCCGGCATTCGCGCGAAGTTCTGAGCTTGCCGCCGACGCCTCGGCGTCGGCGGCGGCGTCGCCGGCCGCGGTCAGTAGACGACGACGCTGCGGATCGATTCGCCGGAATGCATCAGGGCGAACGAGCGATTGATATCCGCCAGCTCCAGCTGGTGCGTGATCAAATCGTCGATATTGATCTTGCCGTCCATGTACCAATCGACGATCTTCGGCACGTCGGTGCGGCCGCGTGCACCGCCGAACGCGGTGCCCTTCCAGATACGACCCGTCACGAGTTGAAACGGCCGCGTGCTGATCTCCTTGCCGGCGCCGGCGACGCCGATGATGACCGACACGCCCCAGCCGCGGTGACAGCATTCGAGCGCTTGACGCATCAGCTCGACGTTGCCGATACACTCGAAGCTGTAGTCGGCGCCGCCGTCGGTCAACGCGACCAGATGCGCGACTAGATCGCCGCCGGCGTCCTGCGGATTTACGAAGTGCGTCATGCCGAATTTTTCGGCGAGCGCTTTGCGGCCTGGATTCAGATCCACGCCGATGATCTTGTCCGCACCGGCGATCCGCGCGCCTTGGATCACGTTCAGCCCGATGCCGCCCAAACCGAAGACGACGACATTGGCGCCGACCTCGACTTTCGCCGTGTTGATGACCGCGCCGATTCCGGTGGTCACGCCGCAGCCGATGTAGCAGACCTTGTCGAACGGGGCGTCGGCGCGAATTTTCGCGACCGCGATCTCCGGCAGCACGGTAAAATTCGAGAACGTCGAACAGCCCATGTAATGATGGACCAACTCCTTGCCGATCGAGAACCGGCTCGTGCCATCCGGCATCAAGCCCTTGCCCTGGGTGGCGCGAATTGCCGTGCAAAGATTCGTCTTGCGCGACGTACATGCCTTGCACTGCCGGCACTCCGGCGTGTACAGCGGAATCGCGTGATCGCCCTTGCGCAGCGAGGCGACGCCGGGTCCGACGTCGACGACGATGCCCGCTCCTTCATGCCCCAGGATCGCCGGAAACAAGCCTTCCGGGTCGGCGCCGGATCGAGTGAATTCGTCGGTGTGGCAGATGCCTGTCGCCTTGATCTCGATCAGCACTTCGCCGGCCTTCGGACCCTCCAATTCCACAGTCGTGATCTCCAGCGGCTTGCCGGCGGCATATGCGACGGCGGCTTTGGTCTTCATTTCAGGGTATCCTTTTTGTTGGCGAGAGGCCTACCCTAAATCAACCCGCGGCGACTTGGAAGGTGCGCATGAACATTGCATTATCCGCGCTCGAAGCACGCGTGATCGGCTGTCTGATCGAGAAGCAGATCACGACGCCCGATCAATATCCGTTGTCGCTGAACGCGTTGACGAACGCCTGCAATCAGAAAACCAACCGCGACCCGCTGCTCGACCTGAGCGAGAGCGCCGTGCAGCAGGCCCTCGACTCGCTGATGAAGCAGTACTTGGCGAGCGACCGGTCCGCGGGATACGGCGGACGGGTCACGAAATACCAGCATCGCTTTTGCAACACGGAGTTCGGTGCGCTGAAATTTTCCAAGCAGGAACTGGGCATTCTCTGCGTTCTATTGCTGCGTGGTCCGCAGACGGCCGGCGAACTGCGTGCGCGTACACAGCGATTGTGCGAATTCACGGACGCGCAGGCCGTGCAGAGCACGCTGGATAGGTTGATGATGCGCGAGGATGGGCCGTTCATCGCACGGCTCGCACGCGCTCCCGGCGCGCGTGAAGCGCGCTATGCGCATTTGTTCAGCGGCGCGATCGAATCGATGCCCGAGCCGGCGCCGGCAACGCTTGAGGCGGCGATCGGCTCCGTAACCACGGGTTTGACCGAGCGAGTCGCCCGCCTGGAGGAACTCGTCGAGGGGTTGCGCCGCGATCTTGATGCGCTCACAGCGGCGCCCAACGGGACGGCTCAGTCGATGCGATGAGGCGCGGCGCGAACCGTGATCTCGACCGTCAGCGACCCGGCATGCTCGAAGCGCAGCGTCAAGGGGAAGCGCGTGCCGCCGATCAGCGGCTTCTTCAATCCCAGCAGCATGATGTGCAGGCCTCCCGGCGCGATTAGTACGGTTTTGCCGGGCGGCAGCAGCAGCACACTTACTCGGCGCATCTGCATCGTGCCGCCGACGTCGCGGGTCGCGTGGAGCTGCGCCTGCGCCGAAATCGGCGTGCTTGCGCCGATCAACCGATCGGGGAGCGCACCGGTATTCATGATCGTTAGGTACGCGACGCCGACGGCCGCGCCCGGCGGCGTCGGCCGCGACCAATTGCCCGCAATGATCAAGTGCGCCGCGGTGAAATCCTGCGCTGCGGCCGGTACCGTGGTGACGATGCCGGCCAGAACCGCGGCGGCGGCGAACAACGCGAGTCGGCCTGTTAGCATCGCCGGATTATACCGGTACGCCGCTGCGCCGGCAGCCGCCGCGGCGGCGCGGACGGCCGCGGTCTGGCATAGCAGCGCAGCGACAGCCGGAAACGAAAACGCCCCGGACACCGAGTGGCGTCCGGGGCGCATCTCAACAGAAATTACTTGGTGGTCGCCGGAGGAGCGTCCGCCTTCTTCATTTCCATCTTCTTCTTCATTTCCATCTTCTTTTTCATTTCCATCTTTTTCTTCATCGACATTTTCTTGTGCGAGTAGTGGTGCTTCATTTTCGTCGGCGCTGCGGTCGTCGCATCCGGAGCGGCGGCGGACGCGGCAGGCGCATCGGCAGCATTCGGCATCGCGGCCATCGCGCCGGCCGCGAGGCCGAGCGACATCAATGCGCTAACGATCAGGGTTCCAGACTTGTTCATGGTGTCTCCAAAGTGTGTTAAGTAGCGAAGATAAAGAATACGTGGTCCCCGCTGATTTCCGCGGATATGAAGATCATTTCACCTGGCCGCGACATTGATCAGACCGGAAGATTAAAATCAATTCATGTTGCGGTCCGGCCAAGCGCCGCCGTACCCGCGTCGGCGCCCAGGCCTCAGCGCGCGGCGGCATGGCCGCCGGCGCGGCCGGATGAACGCAGCTGCACGATCAAATACCAGACGATCGCGATATTGACGGCGAACACGACCGCCTTGCCGCGAGTCGGGCGGTGTACGAGTTCCCAAACTTCGAGCGGCACCAGCGACGCGGTTATGACGATCGTCAGCCATTCGGCCCAACGGCGCCGCAACCACAGGCCGATACCTTCGACCGAGAAAATCACCGCGTACGCGATCGTCACGAACCCCAACGCTTGAATGCGTTTGGGGCTCAAGCCGCTGAACCAGGCGAGGGCGCGCAAGACCCCGTCGTGCTCGCCGCCGGACGGCAAGGTCGATGCCCAGGAATACAGCCGCGCGATGACCGACACGTCACGCAGTCGCAACTCGAAGTAGCCGGCGGCGATCAGCAGCGCAACTTTCGTGATTTTGTACACCGCGATCATGCGCAGTACGCCGAAGCGCGGCGCCGGAGGGGTGCGGCTAACGGGAGTGGAGTTCATCGCGGCGTACTAAGTTGGATTTTCGAGGCTGAAAATCGCATTGCCGTCGTCGTACGCGAACGCCTCCGCGTATCGGCCCCAATGAACGACCGCGCGCAAGGTCTGCTCTGCGTCCTCTTCGCTCATGACATCCTCGAGCTCGTCGACGAAGCGGCTCTTGCGGGCAACATGCGAGGCGCGCTCGTCCAGCACGCGCCGGATATGCGCTGCCAACGGCACATAGGCCAGCAAGTGGCGCATGAAGATGCGCTTGCGGTCGTCGAAATCCGCCTGCGCGAAAGCGAGGCCCTCCGGTGTGAGCCGCAAGTCGCCGCCTTCGAGTTCGGCGAAGCGCATCATCTGCAGTGTTTCGGCCACCGGGAACAGTTCGTCGATTTCCATCTGCAGATCGGAAGCGATTTTTGGCAAATCCGCGGTGCCTCCAAACGGCGCCGCGGCAACCGCCTCCAGCAACCCGGCGAGGGAATTCGACGATACCGCCGGCAGCACGCTGCCGATGCCCAAGCCCGGGAAACGCTCCTGCCGTCCGGCCGCGGCGGCGCCGGTCGGTCGCGCCGTCATGACGACGTAAATCCGCTCGACCAATTCGCGAAAACTCGGATCGAGGCGATTGCGGGGTTGCGGCAGCGTGACCTTGATCTCCGAGAGGATCCGGCCCGGATTGCTGCCGAACACGAGGATACGGTCGCACATCAACACTGCCTCCTCGATGTTGTGGGTCACCAGGATCACGCCCTTGATCGGCATGCGGCCTTCGGCCCACAAATCGAGGAAATCCGTGCGCAGCGTCTCTGCCGTCAGCACGTCGAGCGCCGAGAACGGCTCATCCATCAATAATATATTGGGGTGCACGACCAACGCCCGCGCAAAACCGACGCGTTGCCGCATGCCGCCCGACAGCTCGCGCGGATAGGCCGACTCGAAGCCGTCTAGCCCAATCAGATCGATCGCGGCGAGCGAGCGTTTGCGGATTGCCGCCTTCGGCACGCGCTGCGCTTCCAAACCGAGGGCGACATTCTCAAACACGGTCAGCCAGGGGAACAGCGCGAAGCTCTGAAACACCATGGCAATCCCCGCCGGCGGTCCGAAAATCGGTTGACCCAGATAATTGAGCCGACCGGCGCTCGGCTCGGCGAGCCCCGCGATCAATCGCAACAGCGTCGACTTGCCGGATCCCGACCGTCCGAGCAAACCGACGATCTGGCCCTCGTAGACCTCGAGGTTCATCCCGTCGAGCACCAACAGTTCGCCGCCGTCCGGTTTCGGAAACGCCTTGCGGACGTCGGTGCAGGTCAAGATCGGCGCGCTGTTCAAAGCGATGGTCCTTCAGGTAAGCCGGTACTTGCGCTCCGCGTAGTAATACAGCGGACGCCAGAAAAAACGGTTGATTGCCACGACGAAAAGGCTCATGACGCCGATACCGAGCACGATGCGATGAAAATCGCCGGCCGCCGCCGCATCGGCGATATAGGAGCCCAAGCCCCGCGCCTCGATTTTTTTATCGCCCCAAGAGACCAATTCGGCGACTTGCGCGGCATTCCAGGATCCGCCGGACGCCGTGATCGCACCGGTGACGAAATACGGCAGCACGCCTGGCAACGCCACCTTGCGCCACCAAAGCCAGCCCTTGACCCCGAAATTCGCGGCGGCGTAGCGCATCTCCGTAGGCAGCGCCGATGCCCCGGCGATCACGTTGAACAGGATGTACCACTGAGTACCAAGTATCATCAGCGGACTGAGCCAAATATCCGGATTCAACTTCCACACCACTATGCCGTATACCGCGATCGGGAACAACAGATTCGCGGGAAAGGCGGCCATGAACTGGGCGACCGGCTGAACGATTTCCGCGGCGCGCGGGCGCAAACCCACCCAGACGCCGATCGGCACCCAGATCACGCTGGCAAGAGCGATCAGGACGAACACGCGCAGCATGGTCAGCACCGCCAGGCCGCAGACATGCCAGGCCTCGGACGACGGCGTATTGGCGACCAATCCGCCGATGAGGTGCCAGAGCCCGAGCACGACTGCCGCCGCGACCAGCAACACCCACAGCAGATCCGACCTGCGTTTCGGCAGCGCCGCGGCGGCGAGCGGCGCGTCGCTGCGCTTGATCGCACGGCTGGTCCGCAGCACCGCGGCGTGAAATGCCAATTTCGCTGCTTGCATCAACCGCGAACGGCGCATCATCGTCAACGCCCAGGATTGCGGCTCGCGTGTACCCGGTTCCTGTTCGACGCGAAAGCGGTCCACCCAGGCGACCAGCGGCCGGAACAATAATTGATCGTACATCAGGATCACCAACAGCATCGTTCCGATCGCCCAGCCGATCGCCTTTAGGTTCTTCTGCTCGATCGCCAGCGCAATGTAAGATCCCACGCCCGGCAAGACCACGGTCGTGCGCCCCACGGTGATCGACTCCGATGCGACGACGAAGAACCAGCCGCCGGACATCGACATCATCATGTTCCAAATGAGCGCGGGCAAACCGAACGGCACCTCCAGTTGCCAGAACCGCATCCACGGCGACAGCCGGAAGGAATCGGCCGCCTCGGACAGTTCGGCCGGGACCGTGCGCAAGGATTGGTAGAAACTGAACGCCATGTTCCAGGCTTGACTGGTGAAAATCGCAAAAATCGCGCCGAATTCGGCGCCGAGCACGCGCCCGGGTGCGAGCGACATGAAGAATACGTAGGTGACCGAAATGAATCCGAGAATCGGCACGGATTGCAGGATGTCGAGGATCGGCACCAATAATTTACCGGCGCGTTCGCTCTTCGCGGCCCATGTGGCGTAGGTCAGCGTGAATAGCAGGGAGGCGACCAGCGCCACGAGCATCCGCAACGTGGTGCGCGCCGCATACTCCGGCAAGTGCACCGGATCGAGGGACATCGGCGTCACCGCCAGCCGCGACAACGGCACGAACAGCCCGCGTGCCGCTTCGCCCAGAAAGGCGATCAGACCGATTACGACGACGAACGCCGCGAGATCCCAGCGCGATGCGAGAACGCGCAGAAACCCGAACGGTTCGAATCGGCGCGCCGTTAATTCGCTCATTGGTCAGCCCATCGGTATCGCACATGCCAAATTGCACATTTTCGCAGGACATGCGGCAAACTAGCTAGTAGGAGTAGGGTATCGGGTTTCGGCGCCGCGCTGCGCGCCGCCGCACCGATACCGACGAGTTCTCGAAGACATGGACAATACATTCGCCGCGAGGGCCGCCGCCGCCGAGACCGAAGCCACGCGCTTCAAGGTCCTTGGCGCGATCAGCTTTGCGCATTTCCTGAACGATCTGATCCAGTCTTTGATCGTCTCGATCTACCCGCTGCTCAAAGGCACGTTCACGCTCGATTTTGCCGAGATCGGCCTGATCACGCTGACCTACCAGATGTGCGCGTCGATGCTGCAGCCGCTGATCGGAATCTATACCGACAAACATCCGCAGCCGCATTCGCTCAGCGCCGGCATGAGCTTGACACTGCTCGGATTGCTGACGCTCGCGATCGCGCCGAATTACGCCTGCGTGCTGCTGGCGGCTGCGCTCGTCGGCGCCGGTTCGGCGATTTTTCATCCCGAGTCCTCGCGCATCGCGCGACTCGCGTCGGGCGGACGGCATGGTCTCGCGCAATCGATTTTCCAGGTCGGGGGCAACACCGGCAGCGCGATCGGCCCCTTGCTCGCAGCCTGGATCATCATCCCGCGCGGACAAATCAGTTTGGCCTGGTTCGCGCTCGTCGCGCTGCTCGCGATCGCGGTGTTATGGAACGTCGGCTCCTGGTACAAACGGCGCCACCTCGACGATCGGTCCTCGGTGCGCGCGCCGCGTGCGGCTCGCAGCCCGGTATCTGGGCGCGCAGTCGCCGCTGCGGTCGGCATTCTGGTAGTGCTGCTGTTCTCGAAATATTTCTACCTGGCGAGCATCACGAGCTACTACACGTTTTATTTGATCGAGAAATTTCATCTATCCGTGCAGTCCGCCCAATTGTACCTGTTCGTGTTCCTGTCCGCAGTCGCCGCCGGCACGATGCTCGGCGGTCCGGTCGGCGACCGCATCGGCCGTAAAAAGGTCATTTGGATATCGATACTCGGAGTCGCGCCGTTCACGCTCATCTTGCCGTATGTCGACTTGATGTGGACCGGTATCTTGAGTTTCCTCGTCGGTTTGATCTTGGCGTCCGCGTTCTCGGCAATTTTGGTGTTCGCGCAAGAACTGATGCCCGGCAAGATCGGTGCGGTATCCGGACTGTTCTTCGGTCTGGCATTCGGGATAGGCGGTATCGGCGCCGCCGTCCTCGGCGGTCTCGCCGATCTGCGCGGCATCGAGTTCGTCTACCGGTTGTGCGCGTTCCTGCCGTTGCTCGGCATCGTCGCGGCGTTTCTTCCGGACAGCGAAATTCGGCGCAGCGCCATCATCGATCAAAACGCGGGCCGCCGCATTGACTGATTCATCCGATCGGCAGCACGTGGTCATCGTCGGCGCGGGCTTCGGCGGACTTTCCGTCGCGGCCGGGCTCGCCGGCGCCAAGGTCCGCATTACCTTGATCGATCAGCGCAACCATCACCTGTTCCAGCCGTTGTTGTATCAGGTCGGAACGGCAACGCTGGCGACATCCGAAATTGCCTGGCCGATCCGCAACTTGATGCGCCGGCGCAAGGAGGTGACCACCCTGATGGCAGTGGTCGCCGGCGTCGACACCGTGAATCGGCAACTTCGGTTCGAGGATGGGGGCACCGCCGGCTATGACATGCTGGTGCTGGCAACCGGTGCGCGGCATGCGTATTTCGGCCATGACGAGTGGGAAGCGCACGCGCCGGGACTGAAGACGCTGGAAGATGCCACGACGATCCGTCGGCGCATTCTCCTCTCCTTCGAACGCGCCGAGCGCGAGACTCGCCCGGAACGCCGCGACGCACTGCTGACGTTCGTGATCATCGGCGGTGGTCCCACCGGCGTGGAACTGGCCGGTGCGATCGCCGAACTCGCACACGTCAATCTGCCGCAGGAATACCGCAATATCGATACGCACCGGACGCGCGTCGTCTTGATCGAGGCGGGTCCGCGGATACTGCCGAGCTTCGCGCCGGATCTGTCCGCTTATGCAAAGACCGCGCTGGAGCGCTTGGGCGTGACGATCGAAGTCGGACGCGCCGTCAGCGAGTGTACGGCCGACGGCGTCCTCTACGGCGGCGAGACCCTGCCGGCCAAGACCGTCTTGTGGGCGGCGGGCGTGCGCGCGTCGGCCGCCGCCGACTGGCTTGCTGCGCCGTGCGACGCTGCCAATCGCCTGAAAGTGGAGAAAGATCTGACGGTGCCCGGCCATCCGGACATTTTCGTGATCGGCGACACCGCCACCATCGGCGCATGGCACGGCAAGCCGGTTCCGGGCATTGCGCCGGCCGCCAAACAGCAAGGTCTGCACGTCGCCGCGACGATCGGGCGGCGTCTGCGCGGCGATTGCGCACCGCGTACTTTTCACTACCGTCATTCCGGCAATTTGGCGACGATCGGCAAACGCGCCGCTGTCATCGATTTCGGCTGGTTGCAAGTGCGCGGCCACACGGCGTGGTGGATCTGGGGACTCGCGCACATCTACTTCCTGATCGGGGTGCGCAATCGACTGGCGGTCGCGTTGAGTTGGCTTTGGATCTATACGACCGGCAACCGCACCGCCTGTTTGATTACACAGGGTGAAGACTTGCGCAAACGGACCTGAGCGGGGGGCCTTTATCTTGTTGCTGCAGCGTCGCGATTCAGAGCCCAAACCAGCCCGCGGCTGACGAGACCGCCGCCGAGGCTCGTGGCGGCGACGCCTGCCAAATCATAGGCGGCGCCGGTCAAAATCGACTCGGCCGCGCGTTGACCGCTCTGGACCGCAGGTCCGATGCCCTCGCAAAGATCCGGCGTCGCAAGACCCGCCGCATCGCCGGTCAGAAATGCGTTGCCGCGACGGCCGGCGGCGAGCGGACCGCGCACATAATAGCTGTAGCCGGTCGGATCGTCCGGCACGTGGATTTGCAATTGCCGCGCGAGTTTATCGGCGAAGCGCCGCCAATGCAGCCAAATGTCCTCGCCGCGATGCTTGAGCCTCTGCGCCATGGCGCCGATTCCGACGTTGAGCCAACCGCGCGCCTTGGGCACGTACCAGCTGTACCCAGGCAAGCCGTATTCGAAGAACCATAGACGGCAGTCGGGGTCCCGCCACTCATACGGAAACTCCAGTTCGAGTGTGACGGTCTGCAAATCACGTACGCGCGGCAATGTGTCGCGAAATAACGCCCGCTGCACGGGACAGGACGTGCCGGCGGCACCGACCAAATAACGGCAGCGGAACGCACCGTCGACGACATAATCCTCGCCGTCGCGGCGCACATCTTTGACGGTGTGGCGCGCGACCTCGGCGCCGGATCTTGCCAAAAGCCATGCGTCGAACTCGTAGCGCCGGATCGAATGCTGCAAGCACGGCACCGGTAGATGTATCCGCTTCAAGTACCAATGCAGGCGCCGGAAACTCAAGAACCGGTGCGGATAAGCGCCGCTGTCCAGCGCGAGATCGGCGACGACCTGGGGCGTGATCCAACCGGCGCACAGTTTGTGGCGCGGGAAGGACGCTTTATCGAGCAGCAACACGTCGGCCCCGCCCTTCTTCAGCCGCGCCGCGGCGGCCGAACCGGCCGGACCTCCGCCCACGATGATGACGTCGGCGTTGCGCATTGCGCTCAACGCCGGTACATGAACTCGCGGGTGAGCGGAATGTCGTTGTTCCGTTCGGTCGTGAACAACACCTGAAACAGCTGCATCGTGCCGGTGTCGAAGGCGGCGATCGAGCCGGCGAGATACACCCGCCACATGCGCAGCAAGGATTCGTCGAACATCGCGCGCACCGCGTCCGCATTGTGCTCAAAACGCTGCAGCCAATGCCGCAGCGTCAAGGCATAGTGCAGCCGGAGATTTTCGACATCCAGCACGGAAAGATCGGCCGGCTCGAAAATCTGCATCATCTCCCCAAGCGCGGGCGGATAGGCGCCGGGGAAGATCCGGCGTTCGATCCAGGGGTGCAGCGGCGCCGGCCGGTTGCGGCCGATCGAGTGAATCAATCCGCGGCCGGCCTGCGTAAGAGAGCGCCGCGCGATGCGGCCCAGTTCAGCGTAATTCTCCACACCGACGTGTTCGAGCATGCCGACCGAGACGAAGACCTCGTAGCGCCCGGTGATGTTGCGGTAGTCGTCCTCGATGAATTCCACGTCGCGCTCCAGGCCCGACTCGCGCAAGCGCTGCCGTGCGAACGCGATCTGTTCCTTCGAAATATTGTAGGCACGCACCTTGGCCCCGAAACGCCGCGCCATGTGAATCGCAAGAGTACCCCAGCCGCAGCCTGCCTCGACGACCGTGACGCCCGGCGACAGGCGCAGCTTGCGGCAGACGTGGTCCATCTTCGCGACTTGGGCCTCATCGAGAGTCGCACCGGCGTGCGGAAAATAGGCGCAGGTGTAGGCCATCGTTTCGCCCAGCCACAGCGAGTAGAAATCATTGCCGAGATCGTAATGACGGTGAATGTTGTCGCGGGAACCGGCGAGCGTATTGCGTTTGGGCCTGTGCAGCCACCCCGCGAGGCGCAGTGCGGCGGAGCTCTCGCCACCCTGCTGAGCGGTACTGCGGTACAGCGCGTCGAAGAGCTTGACCAGATCGCCGGCAACCTCGATCCGGCCGGCGCTGTACGAATCCCCGAAGCGCCGTTGCGGGTCGGCGAGCAAACCGAGCAAGGCGCCGCGATCCGCGATGCGCACCTGCGCGACCGTATCGTTCGCATGTGTCGCGACGCGCTCGCCGGTCCATTTGAATAAAAACTCTATCGGCGGATCGCCGAGACTGTTCAGAACCCGGCGCAGCAGCCGCGCTTCTATCGAGTCACGGCCGGCGCGTTGCGGATCGGCCGATTGCGGAGCGGCACTCATCCCATGCTCTCCTCACATCCTTGAATCAAAGCACCCCCGGCCTCAGGCGAGCTGCGCCTCCAGCTGCCGCATGCGCCGGTATTGATAGCGCAAATCGTATTCCAATTCGCGCAGCCGCGTCTGAATCGTCGAGTGCTCCCAGCGCTCCGCCATGGCGCGCTTCGCCTGCGCCAGCTGTTCGCGCAAATCGCTCCACGCGGCCACCGCCTTGCAAAACGCCTCGTATTCCTCGGCGACGCGCGTGCGCAAATGTTCGATTTGGGCGCGGCCGGTTTGCCGCGCGAGCTGTCGTTCGGCACGCTGGAACTGCGCGTCGAGCAATGCGCGCTGAATCTTGAACCAGGGGACGCGCTTCAAATTGCTCGCGAGACCGAGCC
>JAYTQR010000082.1:0-2328 GCA_043746615.1 Gammaproteobacteria bacterium
CGATCACGCTCGATATCACCAGCGTGGAATACTACGACACCGTGTTTGCGCTCGCCGAATCCCCGCTGCGGCCTGGGTTGCTGTGGGCGGGCACGGACGACGGCCTGATTCATCTGACCCGCGACGACGGCGGCAGCTGGGCCGACGTCACGCCGAAACAGATGCCGGCCTGGAGCATGGTGAGCTTGATCGATCCCTCTCCGCACGACCCGGCCACGGCGTACGCGGCGGTGGACCGTCACAAGCTCGATGATCTCGCGCCGCTCATCTATCGCACGCACGACTTCGGCAAAACCTGGACGCGCATCGTCGCCGGCCTTCCCGCCGGCGCGTACGTGCATGCGGTGCGCGAAGATCCTCGGCGCAAGGGGCTCCTGTATGCGGGCACCGAGCTCGGTGTTTTCTTCTCACTCGATGACGGTGCGCATTGGCAGCCGCTGCAACTCAATCTGCCTGTGACTCCGGTGCACGATCTCATCGTGAAGGACGACGATGTCGTGGCTGCGACCCACGGCCGCTCTTTCTGGATTCTCGACGACGTATCGCCGCTGCGGCAGGCATCGAACGCTGCCGCGGGCGGTGATTTTTACCTGTTTCAGCCGGCACCGGCCGTGAGGCTTCACTATCCGAGTGAAGTGGAACGCCGCCTTCCGGTGGGCGACAATCCGCCGGCGGGCGCCGTGATCGATTATTACTTGCGGAGCAAGCCCGCGGAAGGCGAGACGTTGACGCTCGAAGTCTTTGGCGCCGAAGGGCGGCTGGTCCGCCGCATGACGAACCATCCCCCTGCCGACGACGGTCGGCAACCGCCGGAATGGACGGACCGCGAGAAGCCGGCGGATGAGATTCCAGCGGCCGCGGGCGCGAACCGATTCATATGGGATTTGCGCGGCGAGGACCCTGAGAAGATTCCGGGCGCCTTCTACGCCGACGAAGGCCCGCGCGGCCCGCTGGTCAGGCGGGGGCACTATCAGATCCGCCTCTCCCTCGGCGCAGTTAGCAGGACCGTGCCGCTCGAAGTGCGCGCCGATCCGCGGCTGCACGGGGAGCTCGTCGACGCACAGGCCGAGGAGCTCGCGGAACTCGCCGACCGCACCTGGGCGGACATCGATGCCTTGCACAAGGCCGTCAACCAGATCCGCGAGACGCGAGCCCGGCTCGACATCGTCAAAAAATGGAGCACGGACGGCGCGGCCAAACCGGTCATCGACGCGGCCAACCAGTTCATCGCCCGGATGGCGCCGATCGAGGCACGCCTCGTGCAGGTGAAAATGGCTGCATCGGAGGACAATCTTCGCTATCCCAACATGCTGAACGAGCAGTACGACACGTTCTCCGGCACTCTCGACTCGGAGGATTTCGGCCCGACGGAATCGCAGCGCCAGGTCTTTGGCTACTTGCATGGGGAACTGACGGCGCAACTCGGCCGCTGGCAGGCCCTGAGGGATGCCGATTTGCCGGCGCTGCAATCGTTGATGCAAGCTCAAGGCGTACCGGCCATCGGGGTGGCGCGCGAGCCATGATCAAAGGAGCGGCAATGCATTTCAGCTTGCTCGCGGCCGTGGCGGCCACGATCTGCCTGCAAGCGGGCGTGTCGATTGCGGAGCCGGCGTCGGTCGACGACCCAGCGCAAAGCCTTCATTGGCGCCTCGTCGGACCGTTCCGCGGGGGGCGAACGCGCGCCGTCAGCGGTGTGCCCGGCCAACCCGAGACGTTCTTGATCGG
This sequence comes from Gammaproteobacteria bacterium, assembly GCA_043746615.1. Taxonomy (GTDB): domain Bacteria; phylum Pseudomonadota; class Gammaproteobacteria; order Steroidobacterales; family Steroidobacteraceae; genus Bog-1198. The sequence continues at coordinate 1,726 of JAYTQR010000082.1, forward strand.
CGCCGTGAACGGCGGGGTATGGCGGACCACGGATTACGGGCGGACGTGGGAGCCCCTGTTCGATGCGGCGCCCACCCAATCGATCGGCGCCATCGCGGTGGCGCCCTCGGACCCCTCGATCATCTACGTGGCGAGCGGTGAGGGCCTGCAGCGGCCGGACCTGTCCGTCGGCAACGGGATCTATCGTTCCGCGGACTCGGGCGGCACTTGGACGCATCTCGGTCTCGGCGACGCGCAGCAGATTCCCGATATCGCCATCGACCCGAAGGATCCGAATCGGCTCTATGCAGCCGTCCTGGGCCATCCTTACGGACCGAATGCACAACGCGGAATCTTCCGCTCCTTGGACGGCGGAAAAACGTGGGTCCGGGTGCTGCACACCGACGACGACACCGGCGGGTCTTGCGTCAAGATCGATCCGCACGACCCGAACATCCTGTATGCGGCACTGTGGAACGTACGCGCGGGCCCCTGGGAGGATAAAAACGTTTTCAACGGCACTGGCGGCGGCCTGTTCAAATCCGACGACGGCGGCGAGCATTGGCGGAAGTTGACCCGCGGCCTTCCGGACAATCTCTCGCAAATCGAAGTGGCGGTTGCGCC
>JAYTQR010000083.1:0-9013 GCA_043746615.1 Gammaproteobacteria bacterium
GCGAGCAGCGCGGTGCTGCACAGCGAAAAGAGAATGAAGACGCTCATGACGAGGCCGACCGCGCGATTGTCGACGGCGAACGATGCGCGCAGCGCGGGAATTGCAGGACCGATCACCGATGTATCGAGCGCCGCCATGAACACGCCGATGAACAGCACCGGCAGCAAGCGGCGCGACGGCGGCTCAGCGTTCATACGGATACTGCCGGCATGCGGGTCCTAAGCTAACCGGTCGCCGATCAGTTCGGCTGGAACCGGCATTGTAGCGCTGAGCCGCGCGTTGCGCTCGAGCCGCGGTCGTCCGCGAGCGTCCGATACAGGCGCAGGAATTCGTCCGCGGCCTTGTGCACGCTGCATCGCCACGCAGCGCCGGCCGAGTGGTCGGCGCCGTCGGTGATGTATTTGACGCAGCCGAAACGCGCGCGCTCGAGCCAGCACATTTTCGCGAGTGCATACGCCTCCATGTCGAGCACGGAGCAGGCGACGCTCGCCGCGCCGATCGCGAACGAATCGCCGCTGCCGCAAATGGCCGCCGGCAACTGCGTGAACAGCGGTTCGAAGCTCAAGCACGGCGGCGTATCCTCGAACGGCGTGACGCCGAGCGCGAAGCCCAATCCGCTGGCGTCCATGTCGCGCTGTACGAATTGATGACAGGCTAGGAACGTTCCGGCTTTGTGCACGCGGCTGCCCGCCGAACCGAAGTTGACGACCAGCGGCAGTGTGCGTCCGGCGTGCCGGTAGCGCGCCAATTCGCGCATCAGCGCACCGGCGGCGTTGACTTTGCCGACGCCGCAATAAAGCACCGGCACCTGGGTTGCTGCGAAGAGGCCCGCGGACTCCGCCGGCAGGGCCATGACGACGAGCGTCGCCGGCAGTTCGCGCATCGCGCCGCTCAATAGAGGATTGCGGCGCGCGCCGGCAGCGTCCGCCACGCGAAATTCTTCGCGAGGTTGAGATCGATCAGCACCGCGAGCGCCGCGATACGGTAGCCGGCGCGCACGCACAGTTCGGCCGCTGCGCTCAAGGTGCCCCCGGTCGCCAGCACATCGTCGATCAACAACAGGCGCCCGCTACCCGGCTGCATTTCCAGGATGCCGGACCCATATTCGAGCTCATAGGGCACATCGATGACCGGCGGCGGCAGTTTGCCTTGTTTGCGTACCAAGACGAATCCCTTGCGGCGGTGCGCCGCCAGAGCCGCGCCGAGAATGAATCCACGCGACTCGATCCCGGCGAGGGCATCGACCGTGCGCCATTCCGCGTCGCTCAGCAAGGCATCGAGGGCCTGCAGCGTGGCCTCGAAATGGTTACGCAACAACGGCGCGATGTCGCGAAAGATAATGCCGGGACGCGGAAAATCGGCCGCGGCGGCGATATATTGCTTTAACTCGGACATGGTCACCTGAAGTCATCCGCATGGACGCTTGGTTCATTATAAGGACAAGGAGCGCGGTAATGCGCGCGGCGCGTTGCTGTGGCGGCGCCGTGACCTTAACCTGGGACTGGCGCACAATCGAGCCAACGCTGCGGCGCGGCGGTGTACTTCGTCGCACCGAGAGAATATTGGATCGACGTCAACGCCGCGGGCGGCCTCGCAACCGGCTTTACCGGCGAGGATCGAGGCGCCGCGCGGTCCGCTGCCCTGACTTGCTCAGGCGGGAATCAGGCCCCCGGCTTCTTCGCCCAAACCGTGCACCAGCCGGCCGATGGCACCGAGTGGCCGACGAAAATATTGCAGGGGCCGATGGTCGAACCCGCCGCTCCGGTGTACTGAGCACAGGTTCCGCACTTTTGCGCCGCCGTGTGGGTTGGACGGAGCTTGTTGTCGACCTTGCTGGAATCGGTGACGAAGCCCAGCGCCGTGGCGGTTGGATCGGAAGGGTTCAGCGGCGTCAACGCCGCCGCCGAGGCATCGTTCGCCAGCAAGCCGAATGCCGGCACAATGGAGCCTGCAATGAGTCCGCCCTTGATGAGCGCGCGACGTGTAAATTTCTGTTGCATCGTAATGACCCTTTGAGTGAAGCCAGCATTGATTGTCGCGCAATTGCGCGCCCGATTGTCAATAAGAAAGTTTAATTTTGTCGATGTGGCGGCGCTGGTGCGCGCAGCCGCGGCGTTCACGCCGTGGTCCAGCGCCGCACGCAACCCGCACAAGTGCTCATTTCGCACGCCGCGCCGCCGGCATGTTCGGTGCGCTCGGCGCCCGCCGTGCGGCGCTGCGCAGCAGTTCGCGTCCTTCGGTCAGCACGAATTCTTTGAACGCCTTGGCGGTCGGCGACAGACGTTTTTCCGTAAGATGGGCGATGTGCCAATGCCGCACGACCGGCAGACCGCGCACGTCGAGCGCGACGAGACGGCCTGTCTGCAATTCCAGATCGATCGTGTGGCGCGATATGAAGCTGATGCCCATTCCGGCCATCACCGCTTGTTTGATCGTTTCGTTGCTGGCCATTTCCATGCCGACTGCGAACGACAGGCGGCGCTCCTGAAAAAAACTCTGCATCGCCGAGCGCGTACCGCTGCCCGGTTCGCGGACGATGAAGGTTTCCTTGGCGACGACCTTCTCGGCGATCCGGCGGCGCGCGGCGAGCGGATGATCCGGAGCGGCGATGATGACGTGCGGATTTTCGGCGAACGGTTCGGCGATGGTATCCAGAGTCTGTGGCGAGCGTCCCATGATCGCCAAGTCCACTTCGTTGGCCACCAGCTGTTCGATTACCGAATGGCGATTGTTGACCGCCAAGCGTATTTCGATAGCCGGAAACCGCCGCCGAAAATTCGCGAGCAGCCGCGGCGCGAAATACTTCGCAGTGCTGACGACGGCTAAATTGATCCGGCCGCGGCGCAGGCCTTTGAGCCCGTCGAGCGCCTCTTCGGCATCCTTCAACGCGCGGATGATCTCGCGGGCGCGTACCAGCAATTCCTGGCCGGCTTGCGTGACGTATAACCTCTTGCCGACCCGTTCGAACAGCGGCAATCCGGCGTTGGATTCCAATGCCTTGATGTGCATCGAGACGCCGGGTTGAGTCAGATGCAGCGTTGCAGCCGCCTTCGAGAACGAGAGCTGCGCCGCAGCAGCCTGGAAGACCTGCAACTGGCGCAGCGTAGTTTGCTGCAATGACATGGTGAACCCCTCTGGCTTGACCGGAGCCGAGTTTATCAATCAGCGATTACTTATCCAATAGCCAAGTAACTTTGATTATCGCTGATGTAAGATCGGCGCTATAGTTGCGCCGCATGAACAGGCCGACCGCCACCGAATAGGAGCATTCAAATGGGGAGTCAAGCCGATCGTTATAAATCTGGTGTGATGCCGTACGCCAAGATGGGGTACTGGGACGCCGACTATGTGCCGAAGGATACCGATGTCATCGCGGTGTTCCGCATCACGCCGCAAGACGGTGTCGATGCCGTCGAAGCCGCGGCCGCGGTCGCCGGCGAATCTTCGACCGCCACCTGGACCGTCGTCTGGACCGATCGACTGACGGCCTGCGAACTGTACCGAGCCAAGGCCTATCGCGTCGATCCGGTGCCGGGTAGTCCAGGACAATACTTTAGCTATATCGCGTATGATATTGATCTTTTTGAGGAAGGCTCTATCGCGAACTTGACCGCTTCGATCATCGGTAACGTCTTCGGGTTCAAGCCCTTGAAGGCGCTGCGTCTCGAAGACATGCGCATTCCGGTTGCCTACCTAAAGACCTTTCAAGGTCCGCCGACGGGTATTGTCGTGGAGCGCGAGCGGCTCGATAAATTCGGCCGGCCGCTGCTCGGTGCGACGACGAAGCCGAAGCTGGGCCTGTCCGGCAAGAATTACGGCCGCGTCGTTTATGAGGCTCTCAAAGGCGGGCTCGACTTCGTCAAGGACGACGAGAACATCAACTCGCAGCCGTTCATGCACTGGCGCGATCGCTTCCTCTATTGCATGGAGGCCGTCAACAAAGCCGCGGCGTCCAGCGGCGAGGTCAAAGGCCATTATTTGAACGTCACGGCCGGTACGATGGAGGATATGTACGAGCGCGCCGATTTCGCCAAGCAACTCGGCTCCGCCATCGTCATGATCGATCTGGTCATCGGCTACACCGCGATTCAATCGATGTCGAAATGGGCGCGGCGCAACGACATGATTTTACACCTGCACCGCGCGGGCCACGGCACCTACACTCGTCAGAAGACGCACGGCGTCTCGTTCCGCGTGATTGCCAAATGGATGCGCATGGCCGGAGTCGACCATATTCATGCGGGAACAATTGTCGGCAAACTGGAAGGTGATCCCAATGTCATCAAAGGGATATATTCTATTTGTCGAGACAGCTTCACCAAGCAGAACCTGGAGCAAGGCGTTTTCTTCGATCAGGATTGGGCGGGGCTGCGCAAGATCATGCCGGTGGCGTCCGGCGGTATCCATGCCGGCCAGATGCACCAACTGGTCCACTATCTCGGCGAGGATGTCGTGCTGCAGTTCGGCGGCGGTACGATCGGTCACCCGATGGGCATACAAGCCGGTGCGACCGCCAACCGCGTCGCCCTCGAGACGATGATCAAGGCGCGCAACGAAGGCCGCGACATTTGGAACGAAGGTCCGCAGATTCTCGCCGCCGCGGCGAAATGGTGTTCGCCGCTCGCCGCTGCGCTGCAGACCTGGAAGGACGTGACGTTCAACTACGCGTCCACCGACACGGCCGATTTCGTGCCGACGGCGACCACGGCTTGAGCGGCCGCTGGCCGTGCGCAAGAAGCCAGAAGTTAGTAACGGTTTAGGGGGAGTTCGACATGCGAATCACTCAGGGTACTTTTTCGTTTCTTCCGGATCTGACCGACGCGGAAATTCGTGCGCAGATCGAATATGCGCTCGCACAGGGCTGGGCGCTCAGTGTCGAGTACACGGACGATCCGCATCCGCGCAATTATTATTGGGAGATGTGGGGCAATCCGATGTTCGATCTGAAGGACGCGGCCGGCGTGCTCGCCGAAGTGCAGGCCTGCCGCAAGGCGCATGCCGCGATCTACGTCCGTGTCAATGCGTTCGACTCGACGCGCGGCTTTGAAACGACGCGCCTGTCGTTCATCGTCAATCGGCCGAAGGAGGAACCCGGCTTCGGCCTGGTGCGCCAGGAAGGCGAGGGGCGCAATATCCGCTATACGGTGCGGAGTTATTCCGCGAAAGCGCCCGAAGGGCGCCGCTACGAGTAGGACGCGGCCGTGAGCACGGAGGCCCCGCCGCAGCGGGACGGCGCCCCGGCGCCGGGCGGCGATGCGCCGGCGCCGGGCGCGGTAGAGCAGCGCGTGGATTTGCACGCCCTCCTCGCCGACTCGCAGGTCAACGAGGTGCTCGAGGAATTGGATCGCGAGCTGATCGGTCTGAAGCCGGTCAAGGCGCGCGTGCGCGACATTGCCGCGCTCTTGCTGATCGAGCGGGCACGTAAACAGATCGGCCTCGCCGGCGGCTCGCCGTCGCTGCACATGTCCTTTACCGGCAATCCGGGCACAGGCAAGACGACCGTAGCGCTGCGCATGGCGCAGATCCTGCACCGTCTCGGCTACGTGCGCAAAGGGCATTTGGTGGCCGTCACGCGCGACGATTTGGTTGGCCAATATATCGGCCATACGGCGCCGAAGACCAAGGAAATCCTGAAAAAAGCGATGGGCGGCGTGCTGTTCATCGACGAAGCCTATTATCTGTTCCGTCCGGAGAACGAGCGCGATTACGGCCAGGAGGCGATCGAGATCCTGCTGCAGGTCATGGAGAATCAACGCGACGACCTGGTGGTCATCGTCGCCGGCTACGCCGACCGGATGCAAACTTTTTTTCGCTCGAATCCGGGGCTCTCATCGCGCATCGCGCATCACCTGGACTTTCCGGACTACAATGCCGACGAATTGGAACAGATCGCTCAGGCGATGTTGACCCAGATGCAGTATCGCTTGAGTCCGTCGGCCATTGCCGCGCTGCGCGAGTACATTCCGCTGCGCATGCGCCAGCCGCATTTCGCCAATGCACGCTCGATCCGCAACGCGCTGGACAGAGCGCGCCTGCGCCAAGCGAACCGGCTATTCGCGCGGCAGGCCAAAGAACTTTCCCGCGACGACTTGATCACGATCGATGGCGAGGATTTGCGCGCGAGCCGCGTGTTCTCGTGAGGCGCGTGCGCGCATGAAACCCGAGGCGCTGATTTTCGACGTGGACGGGACGCTGGCCGACACGGAGGAAGCGCACCGCGCGGCGTTCAACGGCGCTTTTGCCGAGCACGGCCTCGATTGGCACTGGAGTAAACCGCAATACGCGCGGCTGCTGCGCACTGCCGGCGGCAAGGAACGCATCGCGGCATACCTCGAGACGCTCGATTTGGCGCCGACCGAGCGGCGCTCGGTTGCCGCGCGGATTGCGGATATTCATCGCTCGAAGACCGCGCAATTCACCGCGATGGTGAATTCCGGCGTCGTGCCGTTGCGCGACGGCGTCGTGCGGCTGCTCGACGAGGCCCGCGCGCTCGGCGTGCGCGCCGCGATCGCCACGACGACCACGTTTGAGAACATCCGCGCGCTGCTGCAGACGAATCTGGGCGCGGGCGCTCTCGGGCGCTTCGCGGTCGTCGGCGCCGGCGATCAGGTGCAGAAAAAAAAGCCCTCGCCGGATATCTATCTCTATGTGTTGCGGCAACTGGCGCTGCCGGCCGCCGGTTGCGTAGCGATCGAGGATTCGGCCAACGGACTCGCGGCCGCCAAAGCGGCGGGCTTGTTCACCGTGGTCACGCCGACCTTTTGGACGCTCGAGGAGGACTTCAGCGCGGCTGATCTGCTGCTGCCGACGCTCGCCGGCGTGCGTTTGGCGCAACTCGAGCACTAACGGCTGGCTCTGCCGGGGGGAACGATGAGCACTCGCGAAAAAACGCTTACCGAATTCATGATCGAAGAACAGCGGCGCTTCCCGGCGGCGACCGGCGATTTTACCGCACTGCTGAACTACGTGCGCCTCGCCTGCAAGCGCATCAGCTTCATCATCGGCCGCGGCGCGCTCGCCGGCGCCTACGGCTCGGCGCAGGCGACGAATGTGCAGGGCGAGACGCAGATGAAGCTCGACGTGCTCGCCAATGACATCTTCTTGAGCACCAGCGAATACGGCGGCCACCTCGCCGGCATGGTCTCCGAGGAACTCGAGGAGCCCTACCAGATTCCGGCGGAGTATCCCCGCGGCAAATATCTGCTCTCATTCGATCCGCTCGACGGCTCCAGCAACATCGACGTTAACGCCCCGGTCGGCAGCATCTTCTCGGTTCTGCGCGCGCCGAACGGCCCGGAGCCGGTGACCGCGGCGGATTTCCTGCAGCCCGGATCCGCACAGCTGTGCGCCGGGTATGCGATCTACGGCGCAACCACGATGCTGGTCCTGACCGTGGGACGCGGCGTGCACGGTTTTACGCTGGACCGCGGCTTCGGCGAGTTCATCTTGACGCATCCGAACATGTCCATTCCAGAGCAAACCCAAGAATTCGCGATCAACGCATCCAACGATCGGTTCTGGGAGCCACCGGTCAAACGCTACGTCGTCGAATGTCTCGCGGGCAACGGCGGCACGCGCGGCAAGGATTTCAACATGCGCTGGATCGCTTCGCTGGTCGCCGAAGTGCACCGGATCCTGGTGCGCGGTGGACTGTTCATGTATCCGAAAGACACGAAGGATCCTGACAAGCCGGGACGCTTGCGCTTGCTATACGAAGCGAATCCGATGGCGATGATCATCGAACAGGCGGGGGGCAGCGCCTCCTCCGGCCGTAGCCGCGTGCTCGACATCGTACCGGAGCAACTGCATCAGCGAGTCCCGCTGATTCTGGGCTGCAAGTGCGAGGTGGAGCGTCTGGAGCGCTATCACCACGAACACGACCAGGGGCTCGACCACGCCTACAGCTCGCCGCTGTTCAAAGAGCGCTCGTTGTTCATCCAAAACTAAAACGCTTTTCAGCGGGAGTTATCCATGTCTGCAAAACATCCCATCATCGCCGTGACCGGTTCGTCCGGCGCGGGTACGACGTCGGTGACGCGCACGTTCAACTGGATTTTTCGCCGCGAGAAGATCAACGCCGTCATCGTCGAGGGCGACTCTTTTCACCGCTTTGACCGCACGGACATGCAGGCCAAGATGGCCGAGGCCACGGCGTGCGGTGACCATCACTTCAGCCATTTCGGCCCGGCCAATAATTTATTCAAAGAATTGGAGGAGTTGTTCCGGATCTACGGTGAGACCGGCCACGGGCGCATGCGCTACTATTTGCACAGCGACAAGGAGGCCGAGCCGTACCGCCAGCCGCCGGGCACGTTCACGCCGTGGCAGGAGATCCTGGAGGATACCGATCTGCTATTTTACGAGGGCTTGCACGGCTGCGTCGTCACGCCCGAAGTCAACATCGCCCGCCATGCGGATTTGCGCATCGGCGTCGTGCCGATCATCAATTTGGAATGGATCCAAAAGCTGCACCGCGACAAGCAGACGCGCGGCTATTCGACCGAAGCGGTCGTCGATACGATTCTGCGCCGCATGCCGGACTACGTGAACTACATCTGTCCGCAGTTCTCGCACACCGACATCAATTTTCAGCGCGTACCCACCGTCGATACGTCGAACCCGTTCATCGCACGCTACATTCCGGCCGCCGACGAGAGTTTCCTCGTGATCCGCTTCGCGAACCCGAAAGGCATCGATTTTCCGTATTTGCTGTCGATGATCCACGATTCGTTCATGTCGCGACCGAACATCATCGTCGCGCCCGGCGGCAAGATGGAATTGGCGATGCAGCTGATCTTGACGCCGATGATCCTGAAAATGATGGATACGCGCCGCCGCACGATTGGCGCCGTGGCGGCACGCGTCAAGGCGTGAAGCCGCACAGAGCATAAGGATGTGTGGGGTTTCCGGCCGCGTAGTTGCTCCTTTAGTGCGGCGAGTTGCCGGCCACATCGGGAAGTAGCCCCAGGTTGTCGACATTAGCTGCAAAATTCACGAGAAAATCGGCGTAGGC
>JAYTQR010000084.1:0-14393 GCA_043746615.1 Gammaproteobacteria bacterium
AAATGGCCGCCGATCGAATCATCGTCGGTGCGCACGTCGATGCGCCGCTGCTCGCGCGCGTAGTGATGCCAGTAGCACAGCATCGAGCCGAGCGAGGCCAACAGATGATCGGCGATATCGCGCGCGCGCTCAGGGTCGTGGGCACAAGGCTCCGGCATCAGGCAGCCGAGCGCCGAGACCCCGGTGCGCAGTACGTCCATCGGGTGGCTGGATGCGGGCAGTTGCTCCAGCACGGCCGCGACGCCCGGCGGCAGCGCCCGCAGCGAGCGCAGCTTCGCCTTGTAGGCGCCGAGCTCGGCGGCATCCGGCAATTTTTCGTGCACCAGCAGATACGCGATCTCCTCGAACTCGCACTCGGCGGCGACGTCGAGAATGTCGTAGCCGCGGTAATGCAAATCGTTGCCGGTCGTGCCGACCGTGCACAGCGCGGTGTTGCCGGCGACCACGCCGGATAAGGCGACGGATTTTTTTGGCTTGAACGCCGCCGCCGGATTTTTGTCATCGCTCATCGTCGACTCCCTGAAGTACTTCGTCCCGCCGGATCGTCACTTTTCCTTGCCGGCCGCAAATAATTCGTCGAGCTTCGCTTCGTACGCGTGATAATCCAAGTAGCGGTACAGATCGGCGCGCGTCTGCATCCGCTCGACGACGTTCTGTTGCGTGCCGTCGCGGCGGATCGCCTCGTAGGTCGCGAGCGCCGCCGCATTCATCGCTCGGTACGCGGAACAGCAATGCAGGACGATATCGACGCCGACCGTCGCCAACTCCGCGCGCGTATACAGCGGGGTCGCGCCGAATTCGGTGATGTTCGCCAGCACCGGCACCTGCACGGCATCCTTGAAACGCCGGTACATCGCCAGCTCCGTGACCGCTTCCGGGAAGATCATGTCCGCGCCGGCCTCGGTGCAGGCGACCGCCCGTTCGATCGCGTTGTCGATGCCTTCGGCGGCGAGCGCGTCGGTGCGCGCCATGATGACGAACTGGGCGTCCGTGCGCGCATCGACGGCGGCCTTGATCCGATCCGTCATTTCCTCCTTCGAGACGATCTGCTTGCCGGGCCGGTGTCCGCAACGCTTCGTTTGCACTTGATCCTCGATGTGCATTCCGGCGGCGCCGGACTTCTGCAGCGATTTGACCGTGCGCGCGATGTTGAAGGCGCCGCCCCAGCCGGTATCCGCATCGACGAGCAGCGGCAGCGGACAGGCGTCGGTGATGCGCCGCACGTCGATCAAGACATCCTCGAGCGAACTGATCCCCAAGTCCGGCAAACCCAAGGAATTCGCGGCGAGGCCGCCGCCCGACAGGTACAGTGCGCGAAAGCCGCACGCCGCCGCCATCCGTGCGGCATAGGCGTTGATCGCGCCGACGACCTGCAGCGGGCGCTCCGCGCCGAGCGCCGCGCGCAGCCGCGCGCCGGGGGCTGCCGGCGGCGAGACGCTCACGCGTGGCCCCGGGCCGCGGCCGGTATTTGCACTGCGTTCATTCAAACATCTCCGTCATTTGCCGGCTGCGGCGAAACTCGCCGGGCGCAGCGCCGGTCCATTTGCGAAATGCCCGGTGAAACGCACTGCGCTCCGAAAAGCCCAATTCCAAGGCGATATCCATGACGCTGCGATCCGAGTGGCTCAAATAACCGACGGCGAGATCTCGGCGCAACTGGTCCTTGATCGATTGAAACGAGGCGCCCTCCTCGTGCAGACGGCGGCGCAGCGTCGCCGTCGTCATGTGCAGCTCGCCCGCGAGCGTCTCGAATTCCGGCACCGCGCCCGGCAGCCTCTGCCGCAAGCGCCGGCGGATCCGCGCGCTGACGCTGCCGCCGTTCTTGTATTTCAACAGGATATTCTCCGGCGCCTTGCGCAGAAAGTCCTTGACGGTGCGTTCATTTTGCACGACCGGCAGATTGAGGCAGCTCAGGTCGAAGGCGATCGAGGTATGCGGCCGTTCGAACGCCAAGTTCGCGCAATACATCAAACGGTATTCCGCGCTGTGCGCCGGTTCCGCGTAACTGAATTCCGCCCGGGCGATCGCGATGCGCCGGCCGACAAGCCAACAGGCGACGCCGTACAGCAGCATCAACAGCAGCTCGTGCGCGAACACCCGCGGCGCGGCGCCGGCGCTGCGTGGCTGCAACTCGATGCGCGCGTACTGACCGTCCTTCACCAAAGTGGCGCGGATGTCATCGAGAATCAGCGCGTAGAAGCGCAGGCTGCGTTCGAGCGCTTGCGCCAAGGTCCGGCAATGGACGACGGCATGGCACAGCATGGCGAAGCTGCCGCTCTTCATGCGGCGCGAGTCCTGGCCGAAAAATTCATCATCGAGCGTCGCGGCGACGAGCCGCCATAGGGCGCTGTATTGCTTCGCCGAGACGCGCGCTTGCGGGGCCCGCAGCAAAGCCGGAGACAGCCCGACTTTGCGCAGCAGCTCGTCGGCGTCCAGGCGCCGTGCGCGTACGCTCTCTAAAGCCGCCGTGACGAAGCAAATGGCGATCGTGCCCGGCTCGGCCGCGCGCGCGCCGGCACCGGGCGCGGTCCGCTCTACGGTCCGCTCTACGAGAGCCGCTGGATGTTGCATTTCCGCTCAGGCATTTTGGATGAAAAAGGCATTAACTCGCGTGCCGCAAGCCCTTATAGTTTACGCGATAATAGCCGAGGGCGTGACCGGCCGATGGCGCGGGCGCGAGCGGCCGTTGGAGAGGAATCATCGATGCAATTGCCGACCATCAAAGCAATCGTCACCGGCGGCGCGTCGGGCCTCGGACGGGCGGCGGCCGCACTGATCGTCGCGGCGGGCGGCCGCGTCGCACTGCTCGACGTCAACGACACCGAGGGGAGGGCCACGGCGGCGATGCTCGGCGAAGGCGCGGCGTTCATCGCGACCGACGTCACCGACGAAGCCGGTGTCGATACCGCCGTCCAGCGCGCGGCGCAGGCGATGGGCGCCATCAATGCCGCCGTCTGCTGCGCCGGCATCGCGACACCGGCGCGCCTCGTCGGCAAGCAGGGGCCGATGGCCGCGGCGTTCTTCCGAAAAATGATCGAAATCAACTTGATCGGCACCGTCTCGGTCGCCAAGGCCGCCGCGCTCGCCATGCAACGCAACGAACCGAACGCCGGCGGCGAACGCGGCGTCATCGTCATGACGGCATCGGTCGCGGCCTTCGACGGCCAGATCGGCCAAGTGGCATACGCAGCGTCGAAAGGCGGCATCGTCGCGATGACGCTGCCGATGGCGCGGGAGTTCGCCTCATCCGGCATTCGCGTCATGACGATCGCACCGGGACTGTTCGCGACGCCGATGATGCAGTCCCTGCCCCAGGAGGCGCAAGACTCGCTCGGCAAGCAGACGCCGTTCCCGCCGCGTCTCGGCCGGCCGGACGAGTACGCCGCGATGGTCGGCCACATTCTCGAGAACGCGATGCTGAACGGCGAGACGATCCGCCTCGATGGGGCGATCCGCATGGCGCCGCGTTAGCCGCCGAGATCGCGGCCGTAGCCGCCGCCGCCCGGCGTGCGGATCACGAAGACGTCGCCCGGCAGCATGTCGACCGCGGCGATGTGCGGCAGCCTCTCCGTCCGGCCGCCGGCCCGCTCGACGCTGTTCTCGCCGGGCGCGCCGTGCCCGCCTCCGGCCATCCCGAACGCCCCCTGCCGCCGCCCGTTGCTCAAGATCGATGCCGTCAGCGGCGCAAGGAAACGCACGCGGCGCACGAGCCCGTCGCCGCCGCGCCAGCGGCCGGCGCCGCCTGAACCCGCCCGGATCTCGAAGGCATCGAGACGCACCGGAAAGCGCCATTCCAGCACTTCCGGATCGGTCAGCCGCGAGTTGGTCATATGCGTCTGCACCGCGCTCGCGCCGTCGAAGCCGCGGCCCGCGCCGGAGCCACCGGCGATCGTTTCATAGTACTGATACACGGCATTGCCGAACGTGAAGTTGTTCATCGTGCATTGGCTCGCCGCCATCTCGCCGAGCGCGCCGTACAAGGCGTTCGTCACGCACATGGAGGTCTCGACGTTGCCGGCAACGACCGCCGCCGGCGCGCGCGGATTCAGCATGCACGCGTCGGGCACGCGCACGTCGAGCGGCCGCAGGCAGCCGGCATTCAGCGGAATTTCATCATCGATCAGCGTGCGGAACACGTACAGCACGGCCGCCGTCGTGATCGCCCGCGGAGCATTGAAGTTGTTCGCAAGCTGCGGGCTCGTGCCGGCGAAGTCGATCGTCGCGCTGCGCCGCGCGGCGTCGACGCGCACCGCGACCCTAATCATCGCGCCGTTGTCGAGTTGCAGCTGGAACTCGCCGTCGCGCAGTGCCGTGATCACGCGGCGCACCGACTCCTCGGCGTTGTCCTGCACGTGCCGCATGTAGGCCGTCACGGTCTCGCGGCCGTAGGTTCGAACCAGCGCCTGCAATTCCCGCACGCCGGTTTCGTTCGCGGCGACCTGCGCGATCAGATCGGCGCGATTTTGCGCCGGATTGCGCGCCGGATGAGGCCCGCTGGCGAGAATTTCCAGCAGTTGCGCGTCGCGCAGCACGCCGCGTTCGACGAGTTTGAATTGATCGATCAACACGCCCTCCTCGGCGATCGTCCGCGAGAACGGCGGCATCGAACCGGGCGTGATGCCGCCGACGTCGGCGTGATGCCCGCGCGAGGCCACGTAAAAACTCGGCCGCGCCGGCGCCGCATCGACGAACACCGGCGTCACGGCGGTGATGTCCGGCAGATGGGTGCCGCCGCCGTATGGATCGTTCAATACGACAACCTCGCCCGGCTGCAGTCCGGGATTGCGGTCGATCACGGCGCGAATCGACTCGCTCATCGATCCCAAGTGCACCGGCATGTGCGGCGCGTTCGCGATCAGCGCGCCGCCGGCATCGAATAGCGCGCAGCTGAAATCCAGACGCTCCTTGATGTTCACCGATGAGGCCGTGCTCTGCAGCCGCGACCCCATTTGCTCGGCAATGCTCATGAACTGATGATTGAACACCTCCAGCATGACCGGGTCGGCCCGCGCCGCGGCGATGGGCGCGGTCCGGCGCGGCCGCAGGCGGCGCAGTTCGAGTCGGCCCCCGCCGCCGGCCTCGGCGCGCCAGCCCGGTTCGACGACCGTGGTCGTGTCGGCGCCGGCGAGAATTGCTGGACCATCGATCGTGGCGCCGGCGCGCAGCGATCCACAGTTATACAGCCGCGCCGGCCGCCACCCGGCCGGCTCTGCGTCGGCGAAGCAATACATCGGCACGACCAAGCCGCCCTCGGCCGGGGCATCCGCGGGCGTCGGCAGCGGCGCGGCGGCGGCGCTCTGCGCGCCGGCATCCGCGCGATCGCCGGCCGCCGTGCATTCCACGACCAGCGATTCGATGACGATGTCGCGTTCCCTCGTCAAGAACGCGAAGCGGCGCCGATAGGCGCGCTCGAAGCTCTCGCGCAGCACCGCCGTGCGCTCCGTTGCCTGCAAGCCGCGGGTCGGCATTTCGCACAGGAGCGACGTGTCGGTGCCGCGGTAACGCACGGAGGCGCGAATTCGCGTCGCGAGCGCAGCGGCGGCGATGCCCTGCGCCGCCAGATCGGCCGCCGCCTCAGCCGCGAGACGCGCCGCCACGGCATCGGCGGCGGCGAGAGCCTCGGCGCCGAGATTCTGCTCGAGCGCCGCCTCGCGGATCGCGATCCGGTCGGCGAGCCCCATCCCGTAGGCGCTCAACAGGCCCGCCAACGGATGCAGGAACACGCGCGACATGCCGAGCGCGTCAGCCACCTGGCAGGCGTGTTGTCCGCCCGCCCCGCCGAAACAGTGCAGCGTATGGGCCGTCACATCATGGCCGCGCGCAATAGAGATGCGCTTGATCGCATTCGCCATGTTGCCGACCGCGATCGCGAGCGCACCGCTCGCGACCTGTTCGGCGCTCGCCTCGCCCGCGGCGGCGGCGCCGAAGCTGTGCGCGATCTCAGCAAAGCGCCGCCGCACGACTTCGTCATCCAACGGCAGGTCGGCGCCGGCACCGAATACCTGGGGGAAAAAGCCCGGCTGAATGCGCCCCAGCAACACATTTGCATCGGTGATCGTCAGCGGTCCGCCGCGCCGGTAGCACGCGGGGCCTGGATTCGCGCCGGCCGACTCGGGTCCGACCCGCAGGCGCGCGCCGTCGAAACGAATGATCGAGCCGCCGCCGGCGGCAATGCTGTGAATGCGCAGCATGGGAGCGCTGACGCGCACGCCGGCGACTTCGGTTTCGAAGGCGCGCTCGTACTCGCCGGCATAATGGCTGACGTCGGTGGACGTGCCGCCCATGTCGAAGCCGATCAGCCGCTCGTGGCCCGCGGCCTGCGCGGTACGCACCATGCCGACGATGCCGCCTGCCGGTCCCGAGAGTATCGCGTCCTTGCCATGGAAATGCGCCGCGCCGGTCAAACCGCCGGAGCTTTGCATGAAATCCAAGCGTGCCCCGGGCAATTGTTCGCGCAATTGATCGACGTAGCGGCGCAATACCGGCGACAAGTACGCATCGACGACGGTCGTATCGCCGCGCGGCACGAGTTTGATCGACGCACTGACTTCGTGCGACACCGACACTTGCGGGAAGCCGATCTCGCGCGCCAGCGCCGCGGCGGCAATTTCATGCGCCGGATACCGGTAGCCGTGCATGAAGACGATCGCGCAGGCACGCAGTCCGGCCGCGTACGCCGCCATGAGTTCGGCCCGCAGCGCCGGCGCATCGAGCGCCAGCACGCGCTCGCCGCGCGCGCCGATCCGCTCGGCGGCTTCGATGACGCGTTCGTACAGCATTGCCGGCACGCGGATGTGCCGATCGAACAGCCGCGGCCGGGCCTGAGTGCCGATCCGCAAGGCGTCGCGAAAACCTCGCGTGATCACCAGCACCGTGCGCGCGCCCTTACGTTCCAGTAAGGCGTTGGTCGCGACCGTCGTGCCCATCTTCACGCAGGCGACGCGCGCCGGGTCGACCGATTCGCCGGCGGCGAGGCCGAGCAGCCGCCGTATCCCCTCGACCGTCGCGTCGCGGTAGCGTTCCGGACTGTCCGATAACAGTTTAAGCGTATGCAGCGCCCCGTCGGGGGCGCGGCCGATGAGGTCGGTGAAGGTGCCGCCGCGATCGACCCAAAACTGCCATGATCCGCTGCCCGTCATGGCTCAGGCGGCAACACCGGCCTCGACGCTCAATACGCGGCCGCGGGTTTCCGGCAACGTCCACGCGGCGATGATGACCAGAGCGAACGCCGCGGCGGTCATCGCACCGATCGATTGGCCGAGCGAGATGCGACTGCTCCACACGCCGATCAGCGCCGGGCAGACGGCGCCGATCGCGCGGCCAACGCTATAGCAAAAACCTTGTCCCGCGCAGCGCACCGCGCTCGGGAACAACTCCGCCAAAAAGGCACCCATCGCCGCGAAGATGCCGAGTAAGAAAAAACCCAGCAAAAAGCCGAGCGCGAGCATCTGCCGTTCGCCGAGCGCCAGGCGTGTGTACAGCAGCACGAGTGGCGCGCCGCCGGCCGCGAACAGCATGATCGCGCGCCGGCGTCCGATCCAGTCGGACAGCCACGCGTTGGTCAAATAGCCGACGAACGAGCCGAGAATCAGCACCAACAGATAACCGGTCGTGTCGGTCACCGACAAGTGCCTTTCGCTTTTCAGAAACGTCGGCAGCCAAGTTGTCACCGAATAGTAGGCAGCGAGCATGCCGGTCGACAGCAAGCTCGCCCGCAGCGTCGTCGTACGCACCGGCGCGCGGAATATATCCAGCATTTGTGCCGAAGAGGGACGCGCTGCCGCCCGGCGCCGCGCGGCCACGGCGAGCGCCGGTTCGTCGACCTTGCGGCGGATATAAACGACCAACAGCGCCGGCAAAATGCCGATCCAGAACGCGACCCGCCAAGCGAACGCGGCCGGCAACAGGGCAGCGACGATCCAAAACGCCAAGGCCGCGCCGGCCCAGCCGAACGACCAACTGCTTTGCACTAGACCGGCCGCTTTGCCGCGATGGCGGGGCGCGATCGTTTCGGCGACGAGGACTGAACCGACCGCCCATTCACCGCCGAAGCCGAAACCCTGCATCGAACGCGTCACCAACAGCTGCCAAAAGGAGCCGGTAAAGCCGCTCAAGAATGTGAAGAACGCGAACCACAGCACAGTCAGCTGCAGCACGCGTACGCGTCCATAGCGGTCGGCGAGCACGCCGGCCAACCAGCCGCCGATCGCGGAGGTGATCAGCGCGCCGGTCGCGATGTAGCCGGCTTGCGCTTTCGTCATTCCCCAAACCGTGAGCAGCGTCGGGATCAGGAACGTGTAAATCATCAGATCGAAGCCGTCTACGCCATAGCCGGCAAACGCGGCCAGCAGCGCGCGGCGCTGCATCGGAGTCGTCTGTTGCAGCCACATGCTTCAAGTACCTCGTGCGTTGGCGAGACCTTAGAATACTCGCGTCAGCGCGCTTGCTTAATTGCGGCAACCAAGAAAGTGCCCCGGGCAGGAATCGAACCTGCGACCTAACGCTTAGGAGGCATTCGCTCTATCCACTGAGCTACCGGGGCCCGGCGCAGGATCAGGCCGGAGTGGCCACTCCGGCCTCTAACCTGGTGGAGGAGAAGGGGATCGAACCCTCGACCTTCGCATTGCGAACGCGACGCTCTCCCAACTGAGCTACTCCCCCGGCAAAGGCTTATTGCCCCCGGAAAGGGCGACGCATACTAGCAGCAAACCGGTGCAAACGAAAACTGCAGCGGCGGCTCTCCACGGATCTTCGCCGCGCGGCGCGGCGCGGGCGACCTCTGGGTCAATAGGTCAAACGCAACAGATTGGCGTGACCGATATGCGGCACCGTGACGATGTACATCGTGCCGTAGTCCGACGCGTCGATCGGGGTTATGGAATCACCGCCGCTCAACGCGCCGACGATCTGCGCCAGGTTGGCACGGTCGGCGATGATCAGCACACTGCCGCCGCTGAAGTCATGCACCGCCCGGTGCGCGAGCGCCGACGGAGCGTCGGCCGGCACGACGATCGGCGTCAAACCGAGGCGCGCGGCCAACGGCGCCGCCGTCGGCGGACCGAGCACTGCCGAGGAGACGAATAGCGCGTCGAGACGGCCCTGCGGAGCCGCGTCCCCGAACATCCGCACGAGCAACGCCGCACGCGCCAGGCCCGCCGCACTGAGGTCCGCAGCACTGCCGCCGGACCGCGGTTCGGCATGGCGGATCACGATCACCACGGTCGAATCCGCCGTGATCCACAGCCATGTGGCCAACGCCACGACCATCATGGCGGCAAGCGCGGCGAGCCACAGCGGCGTCAAAAAGGGCCGGCGCCTCAAGCTGACGTAGTCCTTTTTCATGGCACTATCATAGCAATGAATAGCCATGCGATGCCCGTACTGCGCGCCGTCATCCTCGCGGCCGGCTCCTCCCGCCGTCTCGGCCAGCCAAAAGCGCTCGCGCGCATCAAAGGCCTCAGCTTGTTGCGCCAGTTGGTGCGCCTCATCGCCCCGCTGCTGAGCACGCCGCCGCTGATCGTCGTGCCGCCTCGCTGCGCGCGCTATCGGCTCGAACTGCGCGGCATCGACGTGGTGCTGGAGCCGAACCGGCACCGGTTGCGCGGTCTGTCGAGTTCGGTACGTCTCGGCCTCGCCCGCGGACGCTTCGCGTCCGCCGCGCTGCTCCTGCCGGTGGACCTGGCGCTGCTGGAACGCCGCGACATCGCCCGCCTGATCGCCCATTGGCGTGCGGCGCGCCGTCGCGTCGCGGCGCGGCGCATTGGCCTGCCGGGCAATGCTCAGGGTGGCGCGCACGGCGGCGTGCCGTTGATCCTGCCACGGCGGTTTTTCGCGCGCGCGCAGCTGATCGACGGCGACACGGGCCTGCGGGATTGGCTGCGGACTCTGTCCGGCGCGCAATGCCGGCTCGTCGAGATGCCGTCGGCGGCGCTGGACATCGACACGCCTAAGGATCTCGCGCGCGCGCGGCGCACCGCGCGATGTCCTCAAGCCGCCGGCGGTTGCCCCGCACGGCCGAAATAAACGGCAAAGGCGCGCAGCGTCGCCTCGACGTCGGCGCCGGTGACATCCAGGTGCGTGACCAGCCGCGTCTGCTCGGCGACCGAGACGAGTACGCCGTTCGCGGCGAGATGCGCCTTGAGGCCGGCGATGTGCGCGGGCGGGATCGTCACGTACAGAATATTGGTTTGCGGCGGCGTCGCCGCGAGACCGAGCGACTTCAGGCCGGCGGCGAGCCGCGCGGCGTGCGCATGATCCTCGGCGAGCCGCGCCACGTGATGCTCGAGTGCGTAGATGCCGGCGGCCGCGAGGATACCCGCTTGCCGCATGGCGCCGCCGAGCGCCTTGCGCCAGCGGCGCGCCGCGCTGATCAGGTCGACCGAGCCGAGCAGCAGCGTGCCGGCCGGCGCGCCGAGTCCCTTCGATAGACACAGCGACACGGTATCGTAGCCGTGCACCGCGCTGCGCTCATCGAGACCGAGTTTGATGATGGCGTTATACAGGCGCGCACCGTCCAGATGCGTCCCCAGCCCCTTGGAGTGCGCGAAAGCCGCGGCGCGGCCGAGATATTCGCTCGGCAACACGCGGCCGCCGATGGTATTTTCCAGCGCGAGCAAGCGGCTGCGCGCGAAGTGCAAATCCGGCGGTTTGATCGCCCCCGCGATGCGTTCGATCGAGATCGTACCGTCCGCTTCGTTCTCCAGCGGCTGCGGCTGAATGCTGCCGAGAACTGCCGCGCCGCCCTGCTCATATTTGTAGGTGTGCGCTTCCTGACCGACCAAATATTCGTCGCCGCGGCCGCAGTGAGCCATCAACGCCGCAAGATTGCTTTGCGTGCCGGTCGCGAAAAACAGCGCCTGCTCGTACCCGAACCGCTCGGCCGCAACCGCCTGCAGGCGATTGACCGTGGGATCGTCGCCGTAGACGTCGTCGCCGACCTCGGCATCGGCCATCGCCCGGCGCATGCCCGGCGTCGGCCGCGTCACGGTGTCGCTGCGTAGATCGATCGCGGTACGCACGCAAAAATTCTGCACGCTCAAGACAGCGGCGTGAAGCCGTACTTCGCGAACACGGCAGCGCCCGCCGGACTGCATAAATACGCCAGCAATGCCGCGGCATCGGGCTTGGCGGTTTGCGTCAGCGCGATCGGATAGACGATCGGCGCATGCGTGGCGGCCGGGAACACGCCGACGATGCGCACTTTGTTTTCGATCATCGCGTCGGTCTTGTACACGATACCGAGCTTGGCCTCACCGCGGGCGACCAGCGCGAGCGCGACGCGCACGTTGTCGGCGCGCACCAAGCGGCCGGCGAGCGGCGCCCAAATACCGAGCGAGGTCAGCGCGGCGCGGGCGTACTTGCCGACCGGCACGGAATCCGGATCGCCCGTGACGAGGCGGCCTGTGCCGAGCGCCGCCGCGATGGGAAAGTGCGGCGCGATGGTCAGGCGAATGCGGCTGCCGGCCGGGGCGATCAGCACGAGACTGTTGCCGACGAGGTTGCGCCGCGTGCCGGGGCGAATCAGCCCGCGTTTCTGCAGATAATCCATCCATTCGAGATCCGCCGAGACGAACACATCGGCCGGCGCGCCGCTGTTGATCTGCCGCGCAAGCGCCGAGCTCGCCGCGAACGAAGTCTTGACCGCGATACCCGAGGATTTGGTAAAAGCGCCGGTCAATTCGTGCAAGGCGTCCCGCAGCGAGGCGGCCGCAAACACGGTGATCGGCGGTTTCTGGGCAGCCGCGCCGAGCGCGGGAAATGCCGCTAAGGCTAGCCAGGCGATCAGTACACGTTGCAATGCTCGTTTCACCCGGGCGATCCTCTGCGCTGCCGGCCGAAAGACTTAAGGTGCGCCCCCGCCGGCGGTGCTGCGGGCGTCGAGCCCGCGATATTTCATCATCGCATCGATGCTCGGCGGCTTGCCGCGCCAGGCCTGATACAGGCTGGCCAGATCCTCGCTGTTGCCTCGCGACAGTATCATGCGCCGAAAGCGCTCGCCGTTGGCGCGCGTCAGGCCGCCGTGCTCGTCGAACCATTGAAAGCCGTCGTCGGCGAGCATTTCGGTCCACAAATACGCGTAATAGCCGGCCGAATAGCCGTTGCTCCAAATGTGGCTGAAATAACTGGATCGATAGCGCGGCGGCACCGCGGGCAAATCCAGATGAGTCTTCACGAGCGCCGCGCGTTCGAAGACGTCCGGATTCTGCAACGGCGCGCTCGCCGGCAGTAAATGCCACTGCATGTCGAGTTCGGCCGCCGCCAGCAGTTCGGTCAGCGCATAGCCCTCGTTGAAATTGACCGCCTTGCGCAGCTTCTCGACGAGATCCGCGGGCATCGGTGCACCGGTCCCGTAGTGCGTCGCGTAATGGCGGAATACCGCCGGAAAGTTCGCCCAGTGTTCATTGAACTGCGATGGAAACTCGACGAAATCGCGCGCGGTGTGCGTGCCGGACAAACTCGGATAGCGCACCGCGGAGAACATGCCGTGCAGCGCATGTCCGAACTCGTGAAACATCATCGTCACGTCGTTGAAGCTGATCAGCGCCGGCTGGCCGGGCGCGGGCTTGGTGAAGTTCGCGACGTTGTAGACGACGGGGAGCGTGCCGAGCAGTGTCGATTGATCGACCAGCTGGTCCATCCAGGCGCCGCCGTTCTTGTTGTCGCGCTTGAAATAGTCGCAGTAAAAAAGCGCGAGCGGCTTGCCGCCGGCATCGTCGACCTCGAAGACGCGCACGTCCGGCTGGTAGACCGGCAGGTCCTTGCGTTCCTTGAAACTGATGCCGTACAGCTCATGCGCCGCGTAGAACACGCCGTTAACCAGCACATTGTTCACTTCGAAGTACGGCTTGATCTGCGCTTCGTCGAGATCGTATTGCGCCTTGCGCACTTGTTCGTCGTAGAACTTCCAGTCCCACGGTTCGAGCTTGAAAGGGCCGCTCTGGGCATCGATGCGCGCCTGGATCGCCGCCTGTTCGCGCGCGGCTTTTGCCGTCGCCACCGGCACCAACGCCGTCATGAATTGCAGGGCGGCCTGCGGGGTCTTCGCCATCTGGTCCTCGAGTTTCCATGCCGCATAGTTCGGAAAGCCGAGCAGTTGCGCACGCTGCGCACGGACCTGTGCGAGGCGCGCGATCGTATCGCGCGTGTCGTCGGCATCGCCGCGCTCGGCGCGGTTCCACGAGTTCTCGAATACCGCGTGGCGCGTGGCGCGATCGCCGAGCGAGGCCAACACCGGCTGCTGGGTCGTGTTCTGCAGCGGCAGCAGGTAGCCGGCGAGATGCCGCGCGCGCGCCGCGGCGGCGGCGGCGGCCAATTGCGCCTCGCTGAGTCCCGCCAGCGCGCTCTTCGACTGTGTGGCGTAGGCCGCGTTGCGGGTCGCCGCCAGCAATTTGGTCGAGAACGCATCGGACAGCTTCGAGGCTGCCTCGTTCAGCCGTTCCAGCTGCACTTTTTGCGGAGCCGACAGGTTCGCGCCCAAGTGCACGAATCGATCGTAGGTGACCTCGACGAGACGCAGCGATTCGGGATCCAGGCGCAACGACGCGCGCTGCCGGTAGACCGCGGCGACGCGCGCGAACAATTTCGCGTTCAGGTAAATCGCGTCTTCTTGCCGGGCAAGCTGCGGCGCCAACGCGGACTTCGCGCTCTGCAGTTCAAGGTCGGTGTTCGCGCCGCTGACCGCCGTGAAAGCCGCCAAAGCACGCGCCAAAAGCCGCCCGCTGCGCTCCATCGCGACGCAGGTGTTGCGCAAGGTCGCGGCAGCCGGGTTGTCCGCGATCGTGCGTATTTCCCGCAGCTGCCGCGCCATTCCGGCCTCGATCGCCGGCTGATAGTCCTGATCCTTGATGCGGTCGAACGGCGGCGCCTGGAATGGCAGCTTGCTCGGCAGATAAAAAGGATTGCCAGGCCCGAATTTCGCTTCGCCCGCGCCGACCGGCGCCGCCGCGACCAGCAGCGCCATCGAACCGGCGGCGAGCGCCGCGTGCGGGCGCCGCGCAGCGCCGTGGCGAACATGATCGGGCATCGGGTCTCTCCGTGCAGCTGGCCGAAAACGCCGATTGTACGGAATTCGCATGCTTCAGGGCGATTCGGCTGCGGCGCCGAAACCGGTTAAACTGTGCGGCAAGCATTGCGCGGAGGCATCGGCAGGGTTATGCGACCCGGCAAACGATTACTTTTAGGGCTGATCATGACCGCAGCGGCCGCGGCTCCGGGATACGCCGGCGCCGATGCCGCGGGCCCGGGCTTACATCGGCTCGCACCGGACTTCACGCGCACCGACCTCGCCGGCCGGCCCGTGCATCTGCGCGCCTATCGCGGCCAAGTCGTACTGCTGAATTTTTGGGCAAGCTGGTGCGGACCCTGTCTTGCCGAGATCCCGCGCTTCTCTGTAT
>JAYTQR010000085.1:0-6980 GCA_043746615.1 Gammaproteobacteria bacterium
CGTTCGCTGGCACAAGTCGAGAGCCGCTACCCTGCCGCGCATTACGTCATGATCGACGACAAGGCCGCGTTGCTCGCGGCAATGAAGCCGCTGCTCGGCGCGAGGCTCACGACCGTGTACGTGCGTCAGGGACACTATGCAGCCGCGGCCGGCGCAGCTGCGATCCGGCCGCCGCCGGACCGGTCGATCGCGGGGATCGGCGCGCTTCGCGATACCGCTTTGAGCGACTTTTAAGGAGACTCGATGAACGTCACCAAGCAGCTGCACGAGCTCGGCCAAAGTTTGTGGCTCGACAATATCACCCGCGAGATTCTCGACAACGGCACGCTGCGCCGCTACGTCGAAGATCTGTCGGTGACCGGGTTGACGTCCAATCCGACGATCTTCGACGAAGCGATCGCCAACACGCGCGCCTACGATGACGCGATTCGCGGCAAGGCGGCCGCCGGACTCGCCGGTGAAGACTTGTTCGTGGAAATCGCGCTCGAGGATTTGCGCCGCGCCGCCGATCTGTTCCGGCCGGCGTTTGCGGCGACTCGGGGCGTCGACGGCTGGGTCTCGATGGAGGTATCGCCCCTGCTCGCCGACGACGCCGCGGCGACGATCGCAGCGGCGCAGCGGATCGCGCGCCTAGCCGGCCGGCCGAACCTGTTCGTCAAGATACCCGGCACACCGGCCGGTGCGCTTGCCATCGAAGAGTCGATCTACGCCGGCGTGCCGGTCAATGTCACGCTGCTGTTCTCGCGCGAGCACTACCTCGCCGCGGCCGAAGCCTACCTGCGCGGCATCGAACGGCGCATTGCCGCCGGACTCGATCCGCGCGTCGCCTCGGTTGCCTCGTTGTTCGTGAGCCGATGGGACCGCGCCGTCGCCGCCAAGGCGCCGGCGGAGTTGCGCAATCGGTTGGGCGTTGCGATCGCGGCGCGCGCCTACCGGGCCTATCGTGAACTGCTCGCGAGCCCGCGTTGGCGCCGCCTCGCGGCGGCGGGCGCCTCCGCACAGCGCCTGCTGTGGGCGAGCACCGGGGTCAAGGATCCGGACGCATCGCCGAATTTGTACGTCGAGGCCCTGGCTGCACCGGATACGATCAATACGATGCCGGAAAAGACGTTGGCCGCATTTGCGTCCACCGGCACGCTGCACGGCGTGATGCCGCCGGACGGCGGCGATGCCGAGGCGGTTCTCGCATGCTTCTCCGCGTCCGGTATCGACGTCGCCGCGCTCGCCGCACGGTTGCAGAAGGACGGCGCGCAAGCCTTCGTCAAGTCCTGGCAGGAACTATTGGAGCGCATCGCGGCGAAAAGCCAGGCGCTCGCCCGCGCATGACGGCGACGGTCAGCCCCCTTGCGGGCAAGACGGCGCCCGCCGCTCTGCTCGTCGACATCCCGCGCTTGATCACCGCGTACTTCAGCGAACGCCCGGATGCGGCGCTGCCCGCGCAGCGCGTCGCATTCGGCACGTCGGGTCATCGCGGCACATCGCTCGACGGCACGTTCAACGAATGGCATGTGCTCGCGATCACTCAGGCCATCTGCGCGTACCGGCGGCATGCGGCGATCGGTGGTCCGTTGTATCTCGGCGTGGACACGCACGCGCTATCGGCGCCGGCATTCGCGAGCGCACTCGAGGTCCTGGCCGCGAACGGCGTCGACGTCATGATCGCCGCGAACGATGAGTACACGCCGACTCCGGCGATCTCGCATGCGATCCTCGCGTACAATCGCGCGCGCACGAGCGGCCTCGCCGACGGCATCGTGATCACGCCGTCGCACAATCCGCCGGAAAGCGGCGGATTCAAGTACAACCCGCCGAATGGCGGCCCGGCGGACACCGAGATCACCGGCTGGATCGAGGCGCACGCCAACCAACTGCTGCAATCGCGTGTCGCGGGCGTCCGGCGCACCGAGTACGCGCAGGCGCGCCGCGCGCCGACGACGCATCGCCATGATTATATCGCCGCCTACGTCGGCGACCTCGGCAACGTCATTGACATGGATGTGATCCGCGGGTCGCGGCTCCGCATCGGCGTCGATCCGCTCGGCGGCGCCGGCGTGCATTACTGGCCGCGGATCGCCGAACGCCATGGGCTCGCACTGGACATCGTCAGCGATGTCGTGGATCCGACCTTTCGATTCATGAGCGTCGATTGGGACGGCCGGATCCGCATGGATCCCTCCTCGGTCTACGCGATGCAGCGTCTGATCGGCCTGCGCAGCCGCTACGACGTCGCCTTTGCCTGCGACACCGATCATGACCGCCACGGCATCGTCACAGCTAGCAGCGGCCTGCTGCCGGCGAATCATTACCTCGCGGCCGCGATCGACTACTTGTTTCGGCACCGGCCGCTGTGGCGGACCGGCGCCGGCGTCGGCAAAACCATCGTCAGCTCCGTGATGATCGATCGGGTTTGCGCGCGGCTGGGGCGGCCGTTGTTCGAAGCGCCGGTCGGCTTCAAATGGTTCGTCGCCGGCTTGTTGGACGGCGGCCTCGCATTCGGCGGCGAGGAGAGCGCCGGTGCGTCATTCTCGCGGATCGACGGCGGCGTCTGGACGACGGACAAGGACGGCATCGCGCCCGCCTTGCTGTCGGCGGAGATGACGGCGCGCACCGGCCGCGACCCGGGCGAGCGTTATCACGCGCTTGCGGCCGAGCTCGGCGAAGTGTTCGCCGATCGCGTCGAAGCGGCGGCGGCGGCGGCGCAGAAGCAGAAACTCGCGCAACTATCCGCCGCGCAAGTCACTGCCGCGGAAATCGCCGGTGCGCCGGTCACCGCGGTGCTGGACCGCGCGCCGGGCAACGGCGCGCGTTTCGGCGGCATCAAAGTCGTGACCGCGGCGGGTTGGTTCGCGGCGCGGCCGTCCGGCACCGAGGATATTTACAAGATCTACGCGGAGAGCTTCCGCGATCGTGCGCATCTGCTGTGCATCTTCAGCGACGCGCAGCGCATCGTCGATGCAACGCTCGCCGGCGCTTAGCGGCGGGGGGGCCTCATTCCTTTTTTATCTCGTGGCCGCCGAACTGGTTACGCATTGCGGCGAGCAGTTTGTCCGAGAATGAGTCGGTGTCGCGCGAACGCAAGCGCTCCAGCAGGGACTGCGTGATGACGACCGCCGGCACGCCGAGCTCGATCGCCTCGGCCACGGTCCAGCGGCCCTCGCCGGAATCCGCGACATAGGGCGCGATGCCTTGCAAGGTCGGATTCTTTTGCAGCGCATCCGCCGTCAGATCCAGCAGCCACGAGCGCACCACGCTGCCGTAGCGCCAGATTTCGGCGATCTGATGCAAGTCCAGATTGAAATCGCGCTTGTGCTGCAAAATCGAAAAGCCCTCCGCGTAGGCCTGCATTAGCCCATATTCGATGCCGTTGTGAATCATTTTCGTGTAATGGCCGGATCCAACCGGCCCGACCCGGCCCCAGCCGCGGTCCGCCGCGGGCGCGAGTGTCGCGATAATCGGCCGCAGCCGTTCGACGACGGCCGCATCGCCGCCGATCATCAGACTGTAGCCCTCGGCGAGGCCCCAGATGCCGCCGCTCGTGCCGGAATCGACGTAATGAATTTTCTTCGCGGCGAGCGCGGCGGCGCGGCGCAGCGTGTCCTTGTAATTGGAATTGCCGCCGTCGATCAGCGTGTCGCCGGCGGCGAGCAGCGGTGCGAGGTGCGTCACCGTCGCATCGGTGATCTCGCCGGCGGGCACCATCATCCACAGCACGCGCGGCGCGGGGAGTTTCGCGACGAGTTCTTCGAGCGAGGCGGCGGATTCCGCACCGTTGTGTTCGAGGAGCCGGCGCGACGCCTCGACGGGATCGAAGCCGACGACACGGTGTCCACCGCGCATCAGCCGCTGCGCCATGTTGGCGCCCATACGCCCCAGTCCGATCATGGCGATATCCATGGCTACACCCGAAGTCGCGCGCGAGGTTTGCGCCGCAGCGCGAAGTATACGGCGGCCCGCGCGCCGCGCACCACTAGTCGTTCAAGTACACGGTGATGCTGTTCGCCGCCAGTGTCCGGGTCGCCGCCGTGTATTGGCCGTCGGCCGTGAGTGCGGTCGCCGCGGTCGCGCCGTTGAGGTCCGTTTGCAGGGCGCTGACGAACGCCGCGAACGTATCGAAGTCGTCGATCGTCGTCGTCGTTGCGTGTCCGATGGCGAACACCAGGGCCGCGGATGCGCCGTTCGGCACGATCAGCACGTCGGACGGCAAGGTCGTGACGTCGATCGTCTGCGCGCCCACCATGATCCGATGCCGCGTGCCGATGGCGGCGTCGTGAATGTTCAGGTCGATCGCGCTGCTGCCGGTCGATGCGAACGGCGACACGGCGCCGGCCGCCCCCCAGTCGATGGCGAACAGCGCCGGTATCGTCGTCTGATCGAGCAGCGTGCTCGCCGCGAAGTCCGGCGGCGTCGCGCCGAACGGGGCGACCAGGCCGGACGCTTCGACCGGCGAACCCGCGGTCGCGTTCGCGAGTGCGAGGCCGCCGGCGGTCACGACGTATTGATTTGGGTTCGAATCGCCGCTCGCCGCGGCGCCGGTGCCCAAAAAATTCAACGGCGCAACCGCGCGCTCGCCGAGCGTAGCCAGCGCGAGCATCAGCGTGCCGTTGCCCTGCAAGCCGACGAGTCCGGATGCGCCGCTAGCGGCGAGCCGCACCCGGCCGGCGGTCGCATCGAGCGCGGCGTTGCCGGCGCCGTCGGTGCTCGCGACGCCGAATGCCGTGATGCGCGAGCCGACCGAGACTTGCGCGATCGTATTGCCGACGGTGGCCGAGCCCTGCGCCGGCAACGTCAGCGCCGTACCCGCGCCGAGTTGCACGGACGCGGCGCGGGTCAGGTACGAATTGACGCCCGCGCTCGTCGTCAGCGTCGCCGCGGGCACGATCACCGTGTCGCCGGCGCGCGCGGCGACCACCCCGCAGATGCGGTCGAATTGCGTGCTTTGCACGCTGCTGCCCGCCAGCACTTGCGCCGCCGCAAAAACGACGTCGCTCGCACTCGCGCTGCCGTCCGCGGAATTTAGGCTGCCGTACGCGGCCGTAGAGGAGCCGGCGCTCAACGCCGACAGCCGCGCCAACCCCAGCGCGCCGGTCGCCGGCACGCCGTTGACCTCATACACCGTCGCGCCGCCCGCCGCGACCGATAATTGACCGCCGCCGATCCTCTGCCCGTCGAACGGCTGGATTCGCGCGTCGTAACTGCTTTGCGCCGTATCGACGCGCGCGAGCGGCCCAATAATGCGCACCGTCTTCGCGTCGATCGGCAGCGCGCTCGCGACGAGCATCGGCGTCACGGTAACGGTCTTTTGCGCCAGATCGACCGTGTTCGATGCCGCCAATGCGATATCCAGCGCGAGGCGCGACGTGCCGCTCCTGGCGATGCGGAGCGCCTCGTGCGGATCGAGCTGCGAACTCAGCGCGACCTGGCCGAGCGGCGCGCCACTCGCGTCGACAGGCGTCAGCGCGGCGCCGTTCAAACTGCCGTCGTCGACGACAATCTGTGCGCCGCTGTAATCGAAGGTGACCGCAACGCGCGCATAGCTGTCCATGGCGGCCGACGCGGCGCCGAGCACTTCGCTGACATCGACGAGCTGCGCGAGATCCACGGTCGTGCTCGCCGGCAAGAACTGGACGGCCGTCTTGCCGTCGGCCGTCGTCATCGCTATGGAGTCGAGCTTGACCCGATATGCCAGAAAGTTCCGCGGCGTCGCGGCGCCCGAGTCCAATCCAGTCGCGAGCTGCGACGCCGTCAGCGTGACGACCGCCGTGCCCTTGTCGCAGCCACCGAGCGCCGACAGCGCGATAGCAACCAGCGTGATCGACACGCGCTTGCGAGTAACCCAGCGCATAAGACCTCCCGGGGGCGCGGCGCTGCGCCTTACAACGAGCGTGAAATCAATTCCTTCATGATTTCGTTGGTACCGCCGTAGATGCGTTGCACACGCGAGTCGGTGAACATGCGGCAGACGAGATACTCGTTCATGTAGCCGTAGCCGCCGTGCAATTGCACGCACTCGTCGAGCACCTCTTGCTGCATGTCCGTCACCCAGTATTTCGCCATCGACGCGGTCACCGTATCGAGCGTCCCGGCAACGATCTTCGCGATGCAGTCGTCGACGAACACGCGGGCGATTCTGGCCTTGGTCGCAAGCTCCGCCAGCTTGAATTTCGTGTGTTGAAATTCCGCGATATTCTTGCCGAACGCCTTGCGCTCCTTGACGTATTTCAGCGTTTCGGCGAGCGCGCCCTCCATCGCGGCGACGCCGACGACGGCGATCAACGCACGCTCGTAGGGCAGATCGCTCATCAGCTGATAAAATCCCTGGCCCTCGATACCGCCGAGCAGGTTCGCCGCCGGCACGCGCACATTTTCGAAGAACAATTCGGCCGTGTCCTGGGCTTTCAGGCCCATTTTGTCGAGTATGCGGCCGACACGAAACCCGGCGAGTTGTGCGGTCTCGACGAGGACGATCGAGGTCCCCTTGGCGGCCGCGCCCGGCGTCGTTTTGACGACCAGAGCGATCAATCCGGCCAGATACCCGTTGGTGATGAATATTTTCGAGCCGTCGATCACGTAATGATCGCCGTCGCGAATCGCGCGCGTGCGGATCCCCTGTAGATCCGAGCCGGCCGCGGGTTCGGTCATGCCGATCGCGCCGATCAGTTCGCCGCGCGCCATGCGCGGCAAGAAACGCCGCCGTTGTTCGTCCGTGCCGTGGTTGAGGAGATAATGCGCGCAGATGCTGTGTACGCCCTGGCCGAAGCCGCTCAAGCCGCGCCGCGCCTGTTCCTCATACATGATCACTTCATGGCGGAAGTCCCCGCCGCCACCGCCATATTCGACCGCGATGTCGGTGCACAATAGTCCGGCGGCACCCGTCTTGCGCCAAATCTCCGCCCCGACGTGCTGCTGTTTACGCCAGGCCGCATCGTTCGGCACCATCTCAGCCTCGATGAACCGCGCCGCCGAGTCGCGGAAAATAGCCA
>JAYTQR010000086.1:0-2081 GCA_043746615.1 Gammaproteobacteria bacterium
CGGCAAGCCGCCGACGTTGTGATGGGATTTGATGACGTGCGCCTTGCCGGTCTTGGCGCCGGCAGACTCGATGACGTCAGGATAGATGGTGCCTTGCGCGAGCCACTTGACGCCGTGCAGCTTGGCGGCCTCCTCGTCGAATACCTCGACGAACACGCGGCCGATGATCTTGCGTTTCTTTTCGGGGTCCGTCTCGCCGGCGAGCGCAGCCAGGAAACGCTGTTCGGCCGCAACGCGGATGACACGCACGCCCATGTGTTCGGCAAACGTCGCCATGACCTGATCGGCCTCGCCGAGGCGCAGCAGCCCGTGATCGACGAACACGCAGGTGAGCTGCTCGCCGATCGCGCGATGCAGTAGCGCCGCGAGCACGGAGGAGTCGACGCCGCCCGAAAGGCCGAGGAGCACGCCGTCGCCGCCGACTCGAGCGCGAATCCGCGCGAGACTGTCCTCGATGATCTGCCGCGTCGACCAATGCGCACCGCAGCCGGCGATCTCGCGGACGAAACGCCGCAGAATCTCGCCGCCCTGCAGCGTGTGAGTGACCTCCGGATGAAACTGCAGCGCGTACAGACCACGGGACTCGTCGGCGATCGCCGCGAGGGGCGTGTGATCGGTTGCGGCGATCGCCTGAAACCCCGGCGGCGCCGCGACGACGCGGTCGACGTGGCTCATCCACACGTCGAGCACGCGCCGGCCCGCCGCATCTCGATTGTCTTCGAGGCCGTCGAGCAGGCGCGAGGCCCCTTCCGGCCGCACCTGTGCGAAGCCGAACTCGCGGTGCGGCGAAGATTCGACCTCGCCGCCGAGTTGCGCGGCCATCGTCTGCATGCCGTAACAGATGCCGAGTACCGGCACGCCCAAGGCGAACACGTCGGCCGGCGCCGCCGGACCCCCGGCGTCGTAGACGGACTCGGGCCCGCCGGAGAGAATCACTGCTTTCGGCGCGAAGCGGCGGATATCCGCTGGATCGGCGTCCCAAGCGAAAATTTCCGAGTAAACGCCGATCTCGCGCACGCGGCGCGCGATCAGCTGTGTGTATTGGGAACCGAAATCGAGGATCAGAATGCGGTCGGCATGAATGTCGGGCATCAACCGATCCGGTAGTTGGGCGCTTCTTTGGTGATCGTCACATCGTGGACGTGGCTTTCGCGCACTCCGGCATTGGTGATGCGCACGAACTGCGGGCGGGTACGCATCTGTTCGATGCTGGCGCTGCCGGTGTAGCCCATCGCGGCGCGCAGCCCGCCGGCGAGCTGGTGCAATATCGCGACCAGACTGCCTTTGTAAGCGACGCGGCCCTCGATGCCCTCGGGCACGAGCTTTTCGAGTTCCGACGCCGTGTCCTGGAAATAACGGTCGCTCGATCCATACGCCTGCGCCATCGCGCCGATCGAGCCCATGCCGCGATAGGCCTTGTAGGAACCACCTTGGTACAGTTCGACCTCGCCCGGTGATTCTTCGGTCCCGGCGAACAGGCCGCCGATCATGACGGTATGCGCGCCCGCAGCCAGCGCCTTGGCGATATCGCCCGAATAGCGTATGCCGCCATCGCCAATCACCGGCACGCCGGAACCCTCCAGCGCCATCGCGACCTGTGCGATCGCGCTGATTTGCGGCACGCCGACGCCGGCGACGACGCGCGTCGTGCAGATCGACCCGGGGCCGATGCCGACCTTGACCGCATCGGCGCCGTTCTTGACCAGATCGAGCGCAGCCTCGGCAGTAACGATATTGCCGCCGATGACCTGCAAATCGCCGAACTGCGCCTTGATCTTCGCGACCATCTCCAGCACGCCGCGCGAGTGGCCGTGCGATGTGTCGACGACGATCACGTCGACTCCCGCCTCGCGCAGCGCGGCGACGCGGTCCAGCGTGTCAGGCGTCGTGCCGACCGCTGCGCCGACACGCAGGCTGCCGACGCCGTCCTTGCATGCATGAGGGAACTCGGTCGCCTTTTGGAAATCCTTGACCGTGATCATGCCCTTGAGTTCATGGTCGCCGTCGACGACGAGAACCTTCTCGATACGGTGTTTGTGCAGGAGCGCGAGCACTTCCTCCTTGGGAGCGTTCTCGCGTAC
>JAYTQR010000087.1:0-1775 GCA_043746615.1 Gammaproteobacteria bacterium
TCCGCGGTGGACGCAGTCGAGCGAACGAAGAATTGGGCAGTTTCGCCGGCAGCGAACGTTGATGTTCAACGGTTACGCTGACCAGGTCGGGCATCTGTATGCCGGGATGGACCTGAGGAAGAACTTCTGACGACCGCGCTCGTCACCGGGATGACGCGTGATCAAAAACCGTTGGTGTTCATCGTCGCGCTTGTTCCGCTGGCGGTCCTCGCATGGAGGTTTTTTCACGACGGCCTCGGCGCAAACCCCATTCGCGAAGCCGAGATTCAGACGGGCTTGTGGACCCTCCGGTTTCTCGCCGTGACGCTCGCGCTGTCGCCCGCTCGGCGCACCCTGGGCTGGAACGTCCTTTCCAAATACCGCCGCATGCTGGGGCTGTTCACGTTCTTCTACGCCTGTGTGCACCTCAGCATGTGGGCGGGTGTGGATTGGTTTTTCGCGTGGGACGACATGTGGCACGAGATCGTGAAGCACAAGTACATCCTCATTGGAATGCTCACGTGGATCATGCTGCTGCCATTGGCGATTACGTCGACGCGAGCCTGGGTGCGGCGGCTCGGTAAACGATGGGCGCGTCTGCATCGCCTCGTGTATGTTGCGGCCGTCACCGGAACGATCCACTACCTGTGGTCCGTGAAGAAAGACACATTCTTTCCCCTCGTCTACGTGGCCATTTTCGCCGT
Organism: Gammaproteobacteria bacterium; assembly: GCA_043746615.1. GTDB lineage: Bacteria > Pseudomonadota > Gammaproteobacteria > Steroidobacterales > Steroidobacteraceae > Bog-1198. The sequence goes on from JAYTQR010000087.1 coordinate 684, forward strand.
GCTGTTGGGCTACCGGCTGTTGAGCGCGCGCCGCAGGCTCACGAACGCATGACGTTTACATTGTCGTCGTGAAATCGATCCGGCCCTCCGGCACGCTCGCCGCATTCGCCGTCACGGCGCCCGGGCTCGCGCCCCTCTGCGCCGCGGAACTCGCCTCGCTCGGCGTATCAGGCAGAGTCGAGGATGGCGGGGTCGCGTGGGAGGGGCCGCTCGAGTCGGTTGCCCGCGCAAACCTGTGGCTGCGAACCGCAAGCCGGGTGATCGTTCGCGTGGCGGAGTTTCGAGCGACGGCGTTCTTTGAGCTGGAGCTGCAAGCGAAGCAGATTCCGTGGCAACGGTTCGTGGCCGACGAGTCGCACGTGGGGTTCAGAATCACATGTCGAAAATCGAAGCTGTATCATAGCGACGCGGTGGGTGAACGGTTCGTCGAGGCCGTTCGGCGAAGGGTCGCGGGCAGCCGCGCTGAACAGATAGGTGTCGCGGACGACGAGAATTCGCTGGGCGCGCCGGATCGCCAGCAGTTCATCGTTCGGTTCATGCACGACGTCTGCACCGTGAGCGTCGATTCGTCGGGGGCGTTGCTGCATCGCCGCGGCTACCGCCAGCAACACGCCAAGGCGCCGCTGCGCGAAACATTGGCGGCCGCCGTCCTCCTGGGAAGCGGGTGGACGGGCGATGTGCCGCTGATCGATCCCATGTGCGGTTCTGGCACGATTCCAATCGAAGCCGCGTTGATCGCCCGGCGCATCGCGCCCGGGCGCACCCGCACGTTTGCCTTTCTGCGTTGGCCGGAAATGACGGCAGGGGCGTGGACCGGGTTGCTCGATGAGGCACGGAGCGCCGAGCTGGCGCGGGCGCCCGTCCGAATCGCCGGGACAGATCGAGACGACGGCGCAATTCGTTCGGCGCACGCGAACGCAGCGCGCGCCGGGGTTACCGCCGACGTGGAATTCGCAACGCAACCAATCTCGGCGATGCCGGATGCGGCGCCGCCTGGGTTGATCGCATCGAACCCGCCGTATGGAGTGCGCATTGGCGACAGCGCCGCTCTGCGGAACTTGTACGCCCAGCTCGGCAACGTCGCGCGTCGCC
>JAYTQR010000088.1:0-4710 GCA_043746615.1 Gammaproteobacteria bacterium
TGTCCGGCGGCGCGATGCCTTGCGCGGACGGCATTGTCCTTTCGCTGGCGAAATTGAACCGCATCCTCGAACTCGACCCGGTCGCCTGCATCGCGCGCGTGCAACCGGGTGTGCGCAATCTCGCCGTATCGGAAGCCGCCGCACCGCACGGCTTGTACTACGCGCCGGATCCGTCCTCGCAAATCGCCTGCACGATCGGCGGCAACGTTGCGGAAAATTCCGGCGGCGTGCATTGCCTCAAATACGGGCTGACGATCCACAATGTGCTCGGCCTGCGCGGCTACACCGTCGACGGCGAAGCGATCGATCTGGGCGGCGCGGCACTGGATGCGCCGGGCCTCGATCTGCTTGCGCTCGCGATCGGCTCGGAAGGCATGCTGATCGTGGTCACCGAGGTCACCCTCAAGCTGGTGCCGAAACCGCAGCTCGCTCAAGTCGTGATGGCCTCGTTCGACGACGTGGTCAAGGCCGGCGACGCGGTGGCCGCAATCGTTGCGGCGGGCATCATTCCAGCGGGTCTCGAGATGATGGACCGCAAGGCGACCAATGCGGTCGAGCCGTTCGTCAAGGCCGGCTACGATTTGCATGCCGCGGCCATCCTGCTCGCCGAATCCGATGGCACGCCCGAGGAAGTCGCCGACGAAATCGGCGAAATGGAACGCGTGCTCAAGGCGGCCGGCTCGATCGCCTGCACGGTCTCGCAATCGGAAAGCGAGCGCCAGCGCTTCTGGTCGGGGCGCAAGAACGCGTTTCCCGCCGCCGGCCGCGTCTCGCCCGACTATTACTGCATGGACGGCACGATTCCGCGCAAGCATCTGGGCCACGTGCTGCGCGCGATCGAAGAGATGGAGGAAAAGTATACTCTGCGCTGCATGAACGTGTTCCATGCCGGCGACGGCAATCTGCATCCGCTGATCCTGTTCGATGCGAATCAGGCGGGCGAATGGGAGCGCGCGGACCGCTTCGGCGCCGACATCCTCGAACTCTGCGTCAAGCTCGGTGGCACTATCACTGGCGAACACGGTGTCGGCATCGAGAAAATCAATTCGATGTGCGTGCAGTTTTCCGCGGCCGAGCGCGCGGCGTTCTTCGGCGTCAAGCACGCCTTCGATGCGCACGACCTGCTCAATCCGGGCAAGGCGATTCCGACACTGGCGCGCTGCGCGGAATATGGGCGCATGCACGTGCATCGCGGCGCGTTGCCGTTTGCCGACTTGCCGCGTTTCTGACGTGGAAGCGGCACTCGCCAATCTGTGCGAACGCATCGTCGCTGCCAATCAGACGCGGACGCCACTGCGCCTGCGCGGCGCCGGCACCAAGGATTTCTACGGCGAAGCGCTGGCCGGCGAAATCCTCGATACGCGCGAGCATGCCGGCATCGTCAACTATGAGCCGTCCGAACTGGTGATCAGCGCGCGCTGCGGCACCCGCTTGTCCGACATCGAACGCGCGCTGGCCGCACAGGGACAGTTTCTGCCATTCGAGCCGCCGGCGTTCGACGGCGATCCGACTATCGGCGGCGTGGTCGCCGCTGGACTGTCCGGCCCGCGCCGCGCGAGTGCGGGTGCGCTGCGCGATTTCGTGCTCGGCGCGGCACTGCTCGATGCACAAGGCGAGTTGCTGCATTTCGGCGGCCAAGTGATGAAGAACGTCGCCGGCTTCGATGTCTCGCGTCTGCTGTGCGGATCGCTTGGCGTGCTCGGCCTGATCGCCGACGTCTCGCTCAAGGTGTTGCCGCGACCGCGCGCGGAAACGACCTTGCGCTTCGAATGCAGTGCCGCGCAGGCATTCGAGCACTGCAATCGCTGGCGTGCGCAGGCGCTGCCGATTTCGGCGACGTCCTGGTACGCGGAGAGCCTGTGCGTGCGGCTGTCGGGATCGGCCAGCGCGCTGCGCGCCGCGTGCGCCACGCTCGGCGGGGAAACGCTGGACGCGGCGCTGGCGCAACCATGGTGGCAGGGCCTGCGCGATCAGACGCACACGTTTTTTCACGACGCACGCGGCGCTCGCCTGTGGCGTTTGTCGGTACCGGCTACGGCGGCTTTGGATATTTCCGGCGGCGAATTGATCGAATGGTCCGGCGCCTTGCGCTGGCTGTGGAGCGACGCACCGGCCAGCGCTATCCGTGGCATCTCGGAAAAGCTCGGCGGTACGGCGACGATCTGGCGCGGCACACGCGACGCGTCGATGTTCCACTCGCTCGCGCCGCTCAATCTCGAACTGCACAAGCGACTGAAGACGCAGTTCGATCCGCACGGCATCTTCAATCGCGGCCGCCTGGTTGCGGAGTTCTGAGGATGGAAACGCATCTCGCCGACTGGATCAAGGGCACGCCGACCGGCGCCGAGGCGGAATCCATTTTGCGCACTTGTGTGCATTGTGGATTTTGCAATGCGACCTGCCCGACCTATCAATTGCTCGGCGACGAACTCGACGGGCCGCGCGGACGCATCTATCAGATCAAGCGCATGCTCGAAGGCGAGGCGCCGAGCCGCTCGACTCAGCTGCATCTGGATCGCTGCCTGACCTGCCGCAATTGCGAAACGACCTGCCCGTCCGGCGTCGCATACGGGCGCCTGGTCGACATCGGCCGTGCCGCCGTCGACGAGCGCGTGCGCCGCCCGTTGCGCGAGCGCGTGCAGCGCGCGTTGCTGCGCGGTGCGCTCACGCGACGCTGGATTTTCGATCCGCTGACACGCATGGGCCGTGCGCTGCGACCGCTGGTGCCGGCAACCTTGCGCAGCAAGCTGCCGCCGCTGCGCGCCGCTGGCGCGTGGCCGAGGCAAACGCAGGCGCGCAAAGTATTGCTACTCAACGGCTGCGTGCAGCCGGCGCTGATGCCAGCGATCGATGCCGCGACCGCGCGCGTACTCGACGCAGTCGGCGTCGAAGCGATCGTCGAGCCGCGCTCGGGCTGTTGCGGAGCGATCGATTTTCATCTGAGCGCGCAGGCGCAAGCGCAGATGCGCGCGCGGCGCAATATCGATGCGTGGTGGCCGCATCTCGAACACCGTGTCGGGGAGCCGGGCGTCGAGGCGATCGTGATCAACGCCTCGGGCTGCGGCGCGATGGTCAGGGACTATGCACATCTGCTGCGCGACGATCCGGCGTACGCGCAAAAGGCTCAGCGCATCGTCGCCTTGACCCGCGATCTGGCGGAGTATCTGCCCGCCTTGCTGCAACCGCTGGCCGTGCGCAAACCGGTGGCGTTACCAGAGAATCTTCGCCGCGTCGCCTTCCATCCGCCGTGCACCTTGCAGCACGCGCTGAAGATCCGCGGCACCGTTGAAGCGCTGCTTACCGCGTTCGGCGCGGAACTGGTGCCGGTGCAGGAATCGCATCTGTGCTGCGGCTCGGCCGGCACCTACTCAATCCTGCAATCCGAGCTTTCCCTGCGCCTGCGCGAACGCAAGCTCGACAGCCTGCAGCGCGAACGGCCGGCGATGATTCTGTCGGCGAATATCGGCTGCCTGTCGCAGCTCGAAAGCGCGGCCGCGGTGCCAGTGCGGCACTGGATCGAATGGATCGATACGGTGCTGCACGACGAACGCGTCCGAACTGCGCCGTCATGAACTCGTGCGTGCGCGCGATCAAAAATCGCCGCCGCCACCCCCATCGAAACCACCGCTGTCGCCGCCGAACGAACCGCCGTCGTTGCTGCCAGCATCGAAATCGCCGCCGTAATTCGGCTCAAAATCCGGTGCGTTCGGTACGTCATGGACAATCGTCGCGGCCCCGGCTTCTCGACTGTGGCCGAGCATCTCGCCCAGCAGAAAGCCGCCCGCCGCGCCCGCGACGACCGAGCCGATGCCGCCCGATGCCGGCGGTGCGGCGGGTGGATAGCCGTAACCGGGCGGAACCGAACCCGGCGCACCGCTAGCCGTATACGGCGAAGTGGATCCGGCCTGGCGTCGGCGGAAAAGGATGACCAGCGCGATGACGATTGCGGCGCCGATCAAGAGCTGCATGCCTGAGAACCCGCCATAGCCCGCGTTCGTGTCGTGCTTCGCTTGCGCGGACTCGGGCGTGGCGACCGTCGCGGTGTGAGCCGTCGCAGCACCCGCAACCGAAGGCCCGAGATTTCCTCCGAGTCCATTTCCATCATGCGCCGGCACGGCGTGCGACGCGCTCGCCTGCAGCGCGGATTCCACGCGATGGAACGCATCGGGATTGGCAAAACTCAAGCTTGGATCGATCGACTTCGCGCGCGCAAGTTCGGCCAGGCCGTCCTGCGCCCGCCCTTCATATGCGAGCACCTGGCCCAGCCAGTAGTGCGCCTTGGCGCTGTCAGGTTTGGCGCCGATCACGGCGCGCAGATCGGTCTCCGCCTGCGCGTATTGATGGCTGGAGATTTCCGATTGAATCGCAGCTTCGGTCGATGGCATGAAAGATTCCTTGGAGGAAGTAATCAGTGGTCAGAAGTTGTGGGGCGATCCCCTCGTTTGCAAGCGCGCTGCAAATAACTTCACATATAAGGCTCAGGTTCTATTCCCTTCTCCCGCTGGCGGGAGAAGGGGCCGAAGGCGGATGAGGGTGGTGCCGTGGAAGCGCGCGTTGCTTCATGTTGCGCTACCCTCACCCGGCGCGCTACGCGCGCCGACCTCTCCCGCAAGCGGGAGAGGTGAGCCGACAATGACAAGGAACGCGACACAGGGAGAATCAGACCGTGCATCCAATTTCACTCTGCACTAACACCGTTACGCGTATAGT
>JAYTQR010000089.1:0-15383 GCA_043746615.1 Gammaproteobacteria bacterium
GGATATACGCAAGGGTGCCGGCAAAACCTCGTTGCGGCTGCTGGGTTCCGGAATCCCGGAGGCGCAGGCGTGGGATCCACTGTATAAGAATATCCGCCTTGGCTGGGAGCGGCACATGGCACGCATCAAAGCCGCCCTTGAAATCCCGATGCGACCGGCGGCGGCGCGCGTAAAACCCCCGGAACCGCCCTTGCCGGGAATAGATTACTGAGTATCCTGGTCGCCGAGGAGACAACATGCTCGGCTTTTTCGTTCGTACGGCGCTCGTCGCATTGGGCTTGTGGTTGTCGACTGCTTGGGTATCCGGCGTATACATCGACGGTCCGTCGACCTTGATCTTTGCGGGCATCCTGCTCGGCATCGTCAACGCCGTCGTGCGGCCGATCGCGATTCTGTTGACCCTGCCGATGACCCTGTTGACGCTCGGCCTTTTCCTGCTGGTCATCAACGCGGGAATGGTGGCCTTGGTCGCGTGGATGCTGCCCGGCATGCACGTGGCGGGCTTCGGGGCAGCGTTTTGGACCTCGGTCATCGTCAGCCTGGTCAGTATGGTCGGCTCGTGGTTCATCGGTCCGCAGGGCCGGATTCAAGTGTTCATCAAACGCCGCTGATCACTGCGATTTCGGTTCGGCGAGGATTTTGCGGTCGATCAAACTGCCGCCGGGTAGCGTCAACAAGGCGACGGCTAGGATGATGATCAACATTCCGGCGATCTGTCTTCGCGCCAATGTTTCATCGAGAAACTGCCAGCCGAGGAATGCGGCAATCGCCGGATTGACGTAGCCGTAGGTGCCGATCACCGCCGGCGCCGCATTCAGCGCGAGCCAGGCATAGGCCGAGTAGGCCAGGCAAGAACTAAAAAAAGTCAGGTACAGCAGGGCGATCAGCCCGGGCAAGTTGAACGTGAAGTGAGCCGGTTCGCCGCCCGCAAGGCCGATGCCGAGCAGCATCGCTCCTCCGATCAGCATCTGCAGCCCAACGAACATCAGCGAACTCAATTGGGTATCGATACTGCGGTAATACAGCGTGCCCAGAGACCACGCGAGGCAGGCCGCGAGCACGCCGAACTTGGCTAACATTAGCGTCGGACTGACGTGGCTGTGCGGCAGCAGCATCAGGATCGTGCCGATGAAGCCGATGATCAGCCCGAGGAACGCGCGCCGGCTCAATGGATGGCCGCGCTTGCCGTATACGCCCAGCCCGGCGATCCAAAACGCCGATGTGCTATTCAGCAACGCCGACTCATGCGTCGGAATGTATTGCAGCGCCCAGGCGTTCAAGCCATTGCTCGCGAACACCATGCTGAATCCGGCGATCGTCACGTGGCGCAGTTCGGCGCCGTCGGACGGCCAGGGATCACCGTTCCAATAGCGCGCGATCAGCGCGAGCGAGACGCCCGCCGTCAAGAAGCGTATGCCGGCGAACATCGCGAACGGCAAGTGCGTGACGGCGATCTTCGAAAACAGAAAACTCGACCCCCAAATCAAATAGATCGCGCCCAAAGCGAAGGTGAGCTTGATGGAGCGGCGCGGATCGACCTGCATGGAATGGGCGTGACGCTTGCGCAACGCGCTGTGGCTTCAAACGCCGCGGCGCCGGCGCTTCGGTCGGTTTACGATGAGTTCCACTACGTCCCGGCTTCGCGTTCCGTGTCTTCTTTTTCGCGCTCCGCGAGCTTGTCTTTGAGCAGTACCTTCGACATCAGGATACCGATCTCGTACAGAATGTACATCGGCACGGCCATGAAGCTTTGCGAGACCGCGTCGGGCGGCGTCAGAAATGCCGCGACGATGAAGATGCCGAGCAGCACGAAACCCCGGTTCTTTTGCAGCTTGGCCAATTTAACGGCGCCGGTCCAAACCAGCAGCACGGTCGCAACCGGCACCTCGAAGGCCGCCCCGAACGCCAGCAGCAGGATCATCACGAAATTCAGGTAGCTGCCGATGTCCGTCATCATCATGACGCCGGCCGGCGTCGATGCGACGAAGAAGCTCAACATCACCGGAAACACGATGAAATAGGCGAACGCGGCGCCGAGATAGAACAGCAAGATGCTCGTCAGCAGCAGCGGCACCGCCAGCTTCCGTTCGTGGCGGTACAGGCCGGGCGCGACGAACGCCCATGCTTGATAGAGCACATAGGGCATTGCGAGCGCCAACGCGGCTGCGAGCGCCAGCTTGAACGGCACCGTGAACGGCGCCACGACGCTGGTCGCGATCAGCGTCGAGCCGGCCGGCAATTTATGGATGAGCGGCTGCGCGACAAAGCTGAACAATTGGTTCATGTACATCGCGCAGGGGACGAAGCAAATTCCGACCGCCGTCAACGCTTTCAGCAAGCGGTCCCGCAGCTCCAACAAGTGCGAAACCAAGCTGCCCTCGGCGAGGGGTTCGGGTTGCCCGCCCGCTGCGCTCATTGCGGAGGCTTGATCGTGTTCACCGGGTCGGCCGCGGGTTGCGTGGGCGCGCCGTCCGGCGGCTCCGCGGCCGGTACCGGTGCGTCCGCGGCCGTACTGGCGGGCGCGTCGGCCCGCGTCCGTTGTTTGATCAACTCATCGGCGCTGATTTCGCGATCCAGCTGTTCGCTGAGCTGGCGTGCCATCGCGCGCGCGCGGCCCAGCCAATTGCCGACCTGACGCGCCACTTTCGGCAAGCGCTCCGGCCCGAGCACCACGAGTGCGATGACGGACGTGAGCAGGACCTCGGAGAACCCAAAATCCAGCATCGAATTTACGCGCTCGTCTTCGGGGGCGCCTTGCCGTCGGATTGCGCCTTCGCCGCGCCGGCGTCGAAATCCGCATCCTTGTCCTGTTTCAGCTGTTTGACGTCAACCTCGCTCTCGCCCTCACTCATCGCCTGCTTGAAGCCCTTGACCGCCGCGCCGAGGTCCGAGCCGATCGAGCGCAGGCGCTTCGTGCCGAACACCACCAGCGCAATCGCCAGAATGACCAGAAGCATCTTTGAATCGAACATGTCCGTTCTCCGATTCCTTCAGTGAATAAGCGAGCAATGATACGCCAAAGCGACTACGCCGTTTGACCGCGGCGCGCCACTGAGGGTTCGGTTCAGCTTTCCAGCCAGATCGTCACCGGTCCGTCGTTCGTCAGCGACACCTGCATGTCGGCGCCGAATACGCCGGCCGCGACCGGCGCATGGCGGTCGGCGGCCAGCTGCACTAGCAATTCGAACAGCCGGCGGCCGTGCTCGGGCGCCGCCGCCGGCCCGAAACTCGGCCGCAAACCTTTGCGAGTATCGGCCGCCAGCGTGAATTGCGGCACCAGCAGGAGAGCGCCGCCGACCTGGGTCAAACTTCGGTTCATTCGCTGGTCCGCGTCGGCGAAGACCCGGTACTTCAAAATCCGATCGATCAGGCGCCGTGCTTGCAAGGCGGTATCCGCAGGCCGTACCGCGGCCAGCACCAGCAGTCCGGGGCCGATCGCCGCTGTGGGCGTGCCGGCGATTTCAACCCGGGCCTGCGAAACGCGCTGCAGCAGGCCGATCAAGGGACGCCGTCGGTCTTGACGGAGCGCCGCCGTGCGCGCTTGGCGCGGGCGGGGCTCCGGCGCGATTTCGCGCGCGGCGCCGTTGCGCCGCCGCCGGCCGCCGCGCACAGCGCCCGAAACCCGGCTGCCACATAACCCGCCAAACGCTGGTGCACGCTGTCCAAGTCGGACGAGCGGCACAGTCCGCCCGATAATTTGTCGATACGTCCGGTTTCGGCGAACGTCAACGTCAGCGCTCCCGTCAGGAACTGATAACCCCAGTAAATCTCGCGTGCGGGACAGCCCGGCAATGCCTCGCGCAACACGGCGATAAATTTCGCGACGAGCGGATCGAAATGCTCGGTCATCAGGACCGGACCCCATTCCGGCGAGTTGTTCACCTGGGCGACGAGCGCGAAATAGCTCTTCCAGCCCGGTCCGCCCCGCGCGGAACGCTCGAGCATCGGGTAAGTGAACGCGTTGACTATAACCTCGAGAGCCGGACTGCCGGGCAGCGCAGCCCGCCGCACCTGCTCCAGCATGGCGATCCGTTCGAAGTTCAATATCTCGGCGCGCCGCCGGAACACCGCCGTGAACAGGTCGCGCTTGCCGCCGAAATGATAGCTGACGAGGGCGACGTCGACGCCGGCGGCTGCAGTGATGTCGCGCACCGACACCCCGTAGAACCCGTGGCGCGCGAACAAATGCTCAGCCGCATCGAGCAGCCGCTCTTTCGCCGGCTTGCCGGCGGCTTTGACCGCGGCTGTTTTGCGTCGCACAACTCCCATGGCGGTATTGTCCCGCGTCTTTCCGGGCACCGCAACGCGGTAATGGGGCCCTCTTGACGTCATCTAAACAATCGTTGAAAATTAATCAACGATCGTTGAGTTTCAATCAACGATCGTTGAGTAGCGTGCCCGCCGTCGAGGAGTTCGCGGGATAGTTCGACGAACGAAGAATAATTTGGCCTGCGCGCCGGCCACTGCCGGCACCGCAGCGATCAACAGGGCGGCGCTCGTCGGGGGCCGCCTGGGCTTTGGGGAGAATGCACATGTACAGGATCGTCTCCGTTCTATGCTCCGCCGTGTCGGCCGCGGCGCTGCTGCTATTGCTGGCGTTGCCGCGCGCGGCGGCGGCCGATCAGACCGCAGGGCTTGCCGATCAGGCGAAGGCCGGTTCCGGGGGCTTGGCGGAAGTCGTCGTTACGGCGCGGCGTCGCAAGGAAAACCTGCAGAACGTGCCCATCGCGGTCACGGCGATCGGCGCCAAGGAGTTGCAGCTGCGCGACGTCACCTCGCTCGAGGATTTGAACAATTTCGTTCCGAATCTAAAAATCTCCGCAGACCGCGCTACCAGCGACACCATCAACGTGTATATACGCGGCGTCGGGCAAAGCGATCCGCTGTGGGGCTTCGAACCCGGCGTCGGCGTCTACATCGACGATGTATACCTCGCGCGCCCGCAGGCGGCGCTACTTGACGTCTACGACGTGGATCGCATCGAAGTTTTGCGCGGGCCGCAAGGCACACTCTACGGCAAGAACACCATTGCCGGGGCGATCAAATACGTGACCCGCGACATCGTCGGTCCGCCGAGCCTGACGGCGTCGGCGACCGGCGGCAACTACGGCGAGCGCGACGGCAAGTTGAGCGCATCGGCGCCGATCGTCGACGACCACGTCTACCTCGGCATCGCCGTCGCCGATCTGCATCACGACGGCTACGGCCACGTCGTCGCGCAACCCGGGACAGCGCCGAGTCAATATAATCACATCGGTCAGGACGTGTCGAACCGGGACGTACTCGCCGGCAGGGCGAACTTGACGCTGCTGTGGGGCGCAAGCTCGAAGCTCAGGGTAGCCGCCGACACCACGCAGGAGCATTCGAATGCCTCCGGCGGCGAGCGTCTGAACAACGTCCTCGCGCCCTCGATCGACAGTCGCTACGACACGCGCACCGACATGCCGGTCGACCAAGACCGCTATATTCGCAACGGCATCGCCGCAACCTACACACAGTCTTTGAGCGACGCGCTGGCACTCAAGGTTGTCGGCGCCTATCGCGACGGTCACGGCCATCAGTTCATCGATTTCGAAGAACTGAACACCAATTTGTTCCAGGTGCCGGCGAAATACAGTGAGCATCAAGCCTCCGGCGAGGGGCAATTGACTTACACGAACGCCATCGTCAAGGCCGTCGGCGGCGTCTTCTACATGAACAGCAGCGCTTGCGGCGCGTACAACGCGTCGCTCGGTGTGCTGGTGCCGTTCTACGATATTTACCTGACGTCGCTCGTCGATGGTTGCGTGCAGACCAAGAGCACGGCCGTCTACGCCGATACCTCGTGGAAGTTGACCGACCGCTTGAACTTCGATGTCGGCGTTCGCTGGAACCAGGATCGAAAGACCGCGACGGTGTACCAGGCCCAATATGCGAGCGTCGCCCCGGCACAGTTGCTGCCGAACCAGACTTTCTTCGACGCTTCGAACCCGCCGGCCGGATTCTTTTTGTTTCCGAGCGCGGCCGCGGGCATAGTCACGAACTATGCAAACAGCCGGACATTCCCCAATGTCTCACCGCGGCTGGGCTTCGACTACCACTTGACGCCGCAAGTTATGGCCTATTTCACCTATAGCAAGGGCTTCAAGAGCGGCGGCTTCGACATGCGCGGCAACGCCACGGTCTACCCGCAGACGAAGAGTGGCTACAATTCTGAAACGGCCGACAATTATGAGGTCGGCCTGAAGTCGACGCTGCTCCAGGACACGCTGAAATTGAACCTCACGCTGTTCTACGATCCGTACAAGAACGCCCAGATCGGCGTCCAACAATTCGTCGACACCGGCGGCGTGCCGCAGAACGTCACGGCGGTTCTGAATGCCGGCAAGCAGATCAATCAAGGCGTCGAGATCGAATCGGAATGGCGGCCGGTCGCGCCGCTCACGCTCGGTGTTAACGTCGGGTATCTGGATTCGTATTATCAGGACTTTTTAATCGGCTGCACGGCGCTGACGCCCGGCTGCACGGCAAACTCGCCGCCGCAAAATGTCGCTGACCAAAATCGGCCGGTCAATGCGCCGACCTGGACGATCTCGACGGACGCGAACTACCGCTGGGTGCTGCCGGCCGGTGCGTTGATTGCACGCGCCGGCTGGGATTGGCGCAGCTTCATGAAGGTCGCGAACACCACGCCGAGCGTGACAGACCAGCCGGCCTACGGAATCATCGACGCCGGACTCGCTTTCACCACCACCGGCGGGTCGTGGCGCCTCGCGCTCGACGGTAAGAATCTGCTCGATCGCCGGTACCGCGTCGCCGGCTACGACTTCGGCAGCACCGGCATACTCGGCAACGTCAGCCAGATCGGCTTCTATGGTCCGCCGCGCACGATTCAAGTGACGGCGCAGTATCACTTCTAGCTCGGCACAGCGGCGCGCGATGAGTTGGTTTGCGGCCCCTGTGCCGCTGCTGCCGGACTTGATCGCTCTGCACGGCAGATGGCGGGGTGCGCGCTGGGCGCTGATCGAAGGCGGCCGGCGCCTCACGTGGCGCGAGTTCGAGCAAGCCACGGCACGAGTCGCCAATGGACTCTATGCGCTGGGTCTGCATAGCGGTGATCGCGTCGCCGTGTTGATGGACAACGGCTTGGAGATGGCCGTTCTGCTGTTTGGGATCATGCGCAGCGGCTGCGTGGCCGTGCCGCTGAATGTCTCGATCAACGACGCAGCCGTCCGCACGATGTGTGAGGATTCCCAGGCGCGCGCCGTCTTTGCTGCCGAAACGCACTGCGCGCGCATCGATGCACTGCGAGGCGAGTCCGCAGCGCTCTTCGGCGCCGCGCGCGTCGCCGTCGGCGCACCGCGGCCGGGCTGGACGCCGTTCACGGCGTGGCTCGATGCGCAGTGCGAGGTTCTGACGATGGCCGTCGGCGCCGATCAAGAATGCAACATCATCTACAGTTCCGGCACCACCGGCGTCCCCAAGGGCATCCTGCACACGCACCGTTGCCGCACGAATTGGGCTGCGGACCTGGCGCTCGCCTTGCGCTACCGCAGCGATTGCGTGACCCTCTGTTCGCTCGGCTTGTTTTCAAACATATCTTGGGTCGCGATGCTGTGCACGGTACTGGTCGGCGGGACGATCGTCGTGATGAGAAGCTTCGATGCAATCGGCGCGATCGGGCTGATCGCGCGCGAGCGCATCACGCACGGCACGTTCGTGCCAGTACAGATCGAGAGGCTGCTCGCGGTGCCGCACATCGAGCGCCACGACGTTGCCAGTCTCGACACCCTGATGTGCTGCGGATCGCCGCTGGCCGAAGCCGTCAAGCGCGCGTTCCCGGAGCGCTTCGGCTGTCGACTGATCGAACTCTACGGACTCACCGAAGGCGTGTGCACGATACTCGCGCCCGAGGATTTCGAGCGCAAAACCGCTTCTGTCGGCAAGCCGTTCCTCGGCACGGACCTGCGCATCATCGGCGACGATGACCGCGAGTTGCCGGCAGGCCATACCGGCGAAGTGGTCGGCCTCAGTCCCTTGCTGATGGCCGGTTATTTGAACCGCGACGAGGCCAGCAGCGACGCGACGTGGACCGACGACCGCGGCCGGCGCTGGCTGCGGACCGGGGATCTCGGGCGGCTCGACCAGGAGGGCTTTCTTTATATCGTCGATCGCAAGAAGGACATGATTCTCTCCGGCGGCCAGAACATCTATCCAGCCGACATCGAAGCGGTGCTGCTGAGGCATCCGGAAATAGCCGAGGCGGCGGTCGTCGGCGTGCGCAGCCGCAAGTGGGGCGAGACCCCGGTCGCGGTGATCGTGCCGGTGTCGCAAGCGTGGCCCGAACCGCGCGCACTCGTCGATTGGACCAACGCGCGGGTCGGCAAGCAGCAGCGGATCAGCGACGTACTCTGCCGGGCGAGCCTGCCGCGCAACGCCAACGGCAAAATACTGAAGCGCGAATTGCGCCAGGAATTGGCCGATCTGGTTTACTGAGCAAGTATCGCCTACCGAGGAGCAATCATTGCCGGAACCCTACCGAGAACGCTATTACCAGAGCGAAGACGGCCTGCGCCTGTACGCGCGCTTCTACGATTGTCCCCTGCCCGCGGCGCCGGCGGTCCTGTGCCTGCATGGCTTAACACGCAACAGCCGCGACTTCGAGGACCTCGCACCGCATCTGCGGGCGCATTACCGCGTGATCGTCCCGGATCTGCGCGGCCGCGGCCGTTCGGCACGCGACCCGCACCCCGAAAACTACCGGCTAGCGATCTACGTGCGCGACGTCCTCAAGTTGATCGGCACCGCCGACATCTCCTCGCTCGCGATCATCGGTACCTCGTTGGGCGGTCTCGTCGCGATGATGCTCGCCGCCGCCCGGCCTCCATTCGTCGCCGGCATCGTCTTGAACGATGTCGGACCGGAAATGGATCCCGCGGGTATCGAGCGCATCAAGCAGTATGCGGGACGCATGCCGGCCGCAGTTTCCTGGGAAGACGCTGCGCAGCAAACGCGGGCAATTTACGCCAGCGCCTGGCCGGACGTCGCGCCGGAACGTTGGCCGGCGCTCGCGCGGCGCGGCTATCGCGAGAATGCCGCCGGCGTACCCGAGGCCGACGCCGACCCGATGGTCGGCGAGGTGCTGCGCAGCGCGCCGGCCGCCGCCGCGGACCTCTGGCCGCTATGGGCGGCCATCGGCGACCTGCCGGCGCTTGCGATACGCGGCGCCGCTTCCGATATCTTGAGCGCGGCGACATTCGCGCGGATGAAGGACGAAAAACCCGATTTATGGCAACTTACCGTGCCGAACCGCGGCCACGTGCCGCTGCTCGATGAGCCGGAGTGCTTGCAGGCGATCGACCAGTTTCTACGGCGACTATTTACGCCATAACGTCGGCGTGAACAGCACCAAGATGGTAAATACCTCCAAGCGCCCGAGCAGCATCGCGACCGAGCAAACCCAAGTCTGAAAGTCGCTGAGCGCGCTGTAGTTGCCCGCGGGACCGACGAGCCCGAGACCGGGACCGGTGTTGTTGATGCAAGCGATGATCGCCGTCAAGGCGGTCATGAAATCCAAACCGCTCGCCAGTTCGATGAAAATCAGCGTGACGATGCTCATGAAGTAAAGGAAAACGAACGCCAGAACCGCGAATACGATGCGGTTGGCGATCACGATGCCGCCAACCTTCAGCGGACGCACGAGATTCGGATGCACCAGCTGGTTGAGTTCGCGATTCGCCTGCTTGGCGAGAATCAGCGTGCGGATCATTTTGATGCCGCCGCCGGTCGAGCCGGAACTGGCGACGATGCAGCTCAAAAAAATCATCCACATAGGCGCGAAAATCGGCCAGTGCGCATAGTTCTGCGTGTGCAATCCGCTGTCTACGGCGATCGATACAACGTTGAAGGTCGACTCGCGCAGTGCCGTCGGAAACGTCGGATAAGTGCCCTTGAGCAACAAGAACATCGCGATGCCGACGCAGCTTGCCGTCAGCACGCCGAGAATCGCCTTGGCCTCGGAATCGGCGAAATACGCGCGCACGCCGCGCTGGCTCCACGCCAGATAGTGCGTCGCAAAGTTGAGCGCCGCTAAAATTTCGAATGCCGTCAGCACCAGCTCGATCGGCAGAGAATTGAAGTGTCCGACGTTCGCGTCGTACGTGGAGAAGCCGCCGAGCGACAGCGCCGAGAAGCCGTGACAGACGGCGTCGAACCAATTCATGCCGGCGAACTTGAGGCAAACGATGCAGGTCACGGTTAGTCCGGCGTAAACGGTCCACAGCAATTTCGCCGTCTGACCGATGCGCGGCGTCAATTTCCTGTCCTTCATCGGACCCGGCATTTCGGCACGATAGATCTGCATGCCGCCGACGCCTAGCATCGGCAAGATCGCGACGGCGAGAACGATGATTCCCATGCCACCGATCCAACTGAGCAGGTGACGCCACAGATTGATCGACCGCGGCAAATACTCGAGCCCGGAAAGCACGGTGCCCCCGGTCGTCGTCAGTCCCGAGGCCGCCTCGAAATAAGCGCGCGTGAAGTCGATCGGCAGGTAGTGCCACAGGGGAAATCCGGCGACGGCGGGTAGCGCGACCCAAGTGAGCGCGACCAGCAACAAGCCATCGCGGGTCTTCAGTTCCCGCTTGTAGCGCCTCGTCAGCAGCCACAACGCGGCGCCGATCACGAAGGTCGTGCCGGCCGAAATTACGAACGACCACAGGCCGCGGTCCATCCCCCAGACCGCCAGAATCAACGGCGCGAGCATCGCCGCCGCGAACACCATGATGACCATGGCGAACACGTGGGCGACCGGCAGTATCGTCTCTTTCACAGGAACGAGGCGGAGCCTTGAAAAAGCTTTTCGACGGCTTCCATGTGGCGCCGATCCGTCAGAAACAAAATCAAGTGATCGTCCGGCTGCACAGTCGTGTCGTGATGCGCGATGATCACGTCCTCGCCGCGCACGACGGCTCCCAAAGTCGTGCCTTCCGGCAGCACGATGTCTTCGATACGTCTGCCGATGACCTTCGAGCTGTCCGCGTCGCCGTGGACGACGACTTCCAGAGCTTCGGCGGCGCCGCGCCGCAGCGCGTGTACGCGCACGACGTCGCCATGCCGCACGTGCGCCAGCAGCGAGCCGATCGTGACCGTTTGCGGCGAGATCGCGACGTCGATCGAGCCGCTTTCGATGAGCTCCACATACGACGGCTTGTTGATCAACGCCATTACCTTGTGGGCGCCGAGTCTTTTGGCCAACATCGCCGAGAGAATATTGGCTTCTTCCGAATTCGTCAGCGCCGCGAACACGTCCGCGCTGTCGATATTTTCTTCCAGCAACAATTCCTCGTCCGCTGCGTCGCCGTGCAGCACGGTCGTGCTCTTCAACTGTTCCGAGACGCGCCGCGCGCGCTTGTGATCGCGTTCGATCAGCTTGACCTGGTTCGTATCCTCGAGTTCGCTCGCCAGACGAAAGCCGATGTTGCCGCCGCCGGCGATGACGACGCGCCGCAGCGGCTTTTCCTCGCGGCGCATTTCCCGCATGACGGTGCGGATGTCTTTGCGGGCCGCCAGAAAGAACACTTCATCGCCGTCTTCGATAACGGTCGTGCCTTCGGGTTTCACGCTCTTGCCGGCGCGGTAGATAGCCGCGACGCGCGCATCCACGGCCGGGATGTGTTCGCGCAGCGTGCGCAACGCTTGACCGACCAACGGTCCGCCCTGCAGTGCGCGCATGCCGACGAGGCGCACGCGGCCGTCGGCGAAGTCCAGAACCTGCAGCGCGCCGGGGTAGCGAATCAGCCTCGCGGTGTATTCGGTGACCAATTGTTCCGGACTGATCCAAACGTCGACGGCTACGCCTTGTTCGCCGAACAACCGGTCGCGCTCGGTGAAGTCGGCCGAACGGACGCGCGCGATCTTCTTCGGCGTGCGGTACAGCGTCCATGCGATGTGGCAGGCGAGCATGTTCACTTCGTCGCTGTTCGTCAGTGCGACGAGAATGTCGGTCGTGGCGATACCCGCAGCCTCGAGGATCCGCGGGCTCGCGGCGGTGCCGCTGACGGTGCGGATGTCGAGGCGATCCTGCAGGTCCCGCAGGATTTCCTCGTTGACGTCGATGACCGTGACATCGTTCGCTTCCTCGCGCGACAGATGGTACGCCGCGGTGCGTCCGACTTGCCCAGCGCCGAGAATGATGATTTTCACAGGATCACTACTCTACACGAGCTCGAGATTCGCGTAAGAAAGCATCAGCCACTTCGTGCCTTGTCTCTCGAAATTCACTTGGACCCTGCCTTGCGGCCCAGTCCCCTCGAAATTCAGGACGACGCCTTCGCCGAATTTCGCATGTCGGACGCGGCTGCCCATGCGCATCCCCGGCCGCAGAGCGTCGTCCAGCGATTTGGAAACGGCGAATGCCGGCCTCGACACCCGCAGACGCGGCCGAATTTCTTCGATCAGCTCGGCCGGCAACTCGCCGATGAACCGCGACGGCTGTCCGTAGGTATCCACTCCATAGAGGCGCCGTTGTTCGGCGTAGGTAACATACAAGCGCCGCATCGCCCGCGTCGCACCGACGTAGCATAGCCGCCGCTCCTCCTCGAGGCCGGCTAAATCAGCGGTCGAGCGTTGGTGAGGAAACAAGCCGTCCTCCATGCCGGTCAGAAAGACCACGGCAAACTCCAAGCCCTTGGCCGAATGCAGCGTCATCATCTGCACGCAGTCGTCCCAGGCATCCGCTTGGCCCTCGCCGGATTCCAGCACGGCATGGGCGAGAAACGACTCCAGCGGCGCCAGCTCGGTCTCGCCTTCCGGGGTGAATCCTCGCGCCGCGCTGACCAGTTCCAATAGATTGTCGATGCGTCCCTCGCCCCGCTCGCCCTTTTCCTTTTTGAAATGCTCTATCAAGCCGCTCATTTGGATGACGTGGTCCACCTGCTCGTGGAGTTCCAATCCGTTTATCTCGGCACCCAGCTTGTCGATCAGCGTCAAGAACGCCGCCAGCGCCGGCGCGGCGCGTTGCGGCAGCGCATTCGCAACGCAGGCCGCCGCTGCGCGCCACAACGATACGCCGTGCGTGCGCGCATGATCGCGCAGCACATCGAGCGTCTTGGCTCCTATGCCGCGCACCGGCAGATTGACGATCCGTTCGAACGACGTGTCGTCGGCCCGGGCCGCGATCAAGCGCAAGTACGCCAGCGCGTCCTTGATTTCCGCGCGCTCGAAGAAGCGCTGGCCGCCGTAGACGCAATACGGCAGCCGGGCATTCAAGAACGCCTCTTCGAATACCCGCGATTGTGCGTTGGAGCGGTACAGCACCGCAGCGTCGCGCCGCGCCCCACCCTGATCCACCCATTCGCGGATGCGGTTGACGACGAAATCCGCCTCGTCGCGCTCATTGAACGCGGCATACAATTTGATGCGTTCACCGTCATCGCCGTTGGTCCAAAGCGTCTTGCCCATGCGGCCGGAGTTGTTCGCGATCAAGGCGTTCGCCGCCTTCAGGATCGTGCCGGTCGAGCGGTAGTTCTGTTCCAGTTTGAAGAGCACGGCAGCGGGGAAATCGCGGCGGAAGCGGCTCAAGTTTTCCACGCGGGCGCCGCGCCAGCGATAAATCGATTGGTCGTCGTCGCCGACAGCAAACGGCAGGCCGGCGGGGCCGGCGAGCAGCGTGAACCACTTGTACTGGATCGCATTCGTGTCCTGGAATTCGTCGACCAACACGTGGCGGAACCGCTCGCGGTAATGCGCGAGCAGCGCCGGCTGATCACGCCAAAGTTCGTAGGCGCGCAGCAGCAGTTCGGCGAAATCGACGACGCCGGCCCGCCGGCAGGCCTCCTCGTAGGCTTGATATACGCGCAGCAATTGCCGGCGCGTCGAGTCGCCGTCATCCCGCAGGTGCTGCGGCCGCAAGCCCTCGTCCTTTTGCGCGTTGATGAACCACTGGATCTCGCGCGGTACCCAGCGCGCCTCGTCAAGATCGAGTGTCTTGAGGACTTTGCGCAGCAGCCGCGCCTGATCCTCCGAGTCCAGGATCTGAAAGCTCTGCGCGAGACCGGCTTCGCGCCAATGCAGCCGCAGCAGACGATGCGCCAAACCGTGAAATGTGCCGATCCACATGGAGACGCCCGGCACGCCGAGCAAAGTCTCGATGCGGCCGCGCATTTCGCCGGCCGCCTTGTTCGTGAAAGTCACCGCCAAGATGCCCTGCGGGGGCACCCCCTCGACCTCGATCAGCCACGCGACACGGTGCACCAGCACGCGGGTTTTCCCGCTGCCGGCTCCAGCCAGCACGAGGGCCGGCGCGAGCGGCGCAGCGACCGCCTGACGCTGTGCATCATTGAGTGCGCCGAGCAGGTGAGAGACGTCCATCAGGGCGCGGATCGTACTTAAGTCAGGCGATTGGCGGCGCACCGTCAATCGACGGCGTCGGCACGCACTTCTTCGGCGAAGACCACCAGTGCCAGCGCCAGCGACAAAATCAGCGGGCCGGCGATGATGCCGATGACGCCGAACGCGGCAATACCGCCGAGCACGCCGACAAACACGATCAACGTGGAAACCGGCGCCCGTCCGGAAATCAGCATCGGCTTCAGGAAGTTGTCCAGCCCCGACAGCAACAGGCCCCAAACTCCCATGAAAATGCCGAAACCCCAGTGGCCGTCGATAAACAGCCACAGCGTGGCTGGCACCCACACGAGCGCCGTGCCGCCGAGCGGCAGCATCGCGAGCAGGGCGCCGACGACGCCGAAAACGACCGGTGAAGGCAGGCCGGCGATCGCAAACCCGACGCCGAGGACGAGGCCTTGCAGCAGAGCGGTCAGCGTCGTGCCGAACACGATCGCACGCGCGATGTGGCTCAAATGCGTGAACAGGTGGTCCTTGCGTATCTCATCGAGCGGAATCAGCCCGCGCGCGCGCGCGATCATGATGTCGCCGTCGCGCAAGAAGTAGAACAGCAATGCCAGCATCAATACGATGCCGACGAGCGAACTGACGGCCCCGAGGAAGAGCGTGCCGCCGAGATGGGCCGCCCGCTGCAATATTTCGCGGGTACCGGAGAAAAGCCAGCCATGAATTTGCGCAGCCGAAAAAAAGGAATGCGCCTGCAGCCACAGGTTCGCGCGGGCGATCCATGGAAATTGCTGCAGATCGGCCAGGGATTTGATGTCGAATTTCGTGGCCGCGTCCTGCAGGGTATGCAGCAATGCGGAAATCTGCGCGACAAATTCGATCGACAGCGCGCTGAGCGGCAACAGCACGACGATCGGCGCGAGGATCGTCAATACCCCGGCTGCGAGCCCACTGTTGCCCCGAAAGCGCCGCCGCAGCCGCCGGTTCAGCGGATCCAGAAAGAAAGCCATAAACGCCGCCCAGGCCAACGGGCCGGCGAACGGCCGGGC
>JAYTQR010000090.1:0-5989 GCA_043746615.1 Gammaproteobacteria bacterium
GTCGCCGTTGCCTGCGACAGCGAAACGTTCTGCGGCAGGTCGAACGAAATCGTCGTCGCGGCGGCGAGGTTTTGATGATTGACGCTCAGCGAGGTACGCCGCTCCTCCCAGTGCGCGATCGCCGCGAGCGGCACCAGATAAACCGTGCCGTTCGGCGCTCGCCCCGCCACGAACACCTTCTGCAGTGCCTGCGGACTCGCGGAGTTTACCGGCGCTGCCTCCATGACGACGCGGTATTGATTCATCGGGTTGTAGATCGTCGACACCAGGCGCTGACCAAACAGATCGTTCAACGTCGTGTCAATCGATGTCGGATTGACGCCAAGCCGTGCGGCAGCGTCACGGTCGATGACGATATACGACTCGATGCCCTTGTCTTGGGCATCGGAGTTGACCTGCGTCAATTGCGGCAGGCGCGCGAGCGCCGCGCGAATCCTGCCCTCCCATTTCCGCAGCACGGAAAGATCGTCCGCCTGCAGCGTGTATTGGTATTGCGCGTTGCTGAGGCGTCCGCCGATATGAATGTCCTGCTGGGCCTGCAGGTACAACTTCGCTCCCGGCACGCGCGCGAGTTCTTTGCGCAGCCGCGCGATGACGCCGGCGGCCGAAATGTTGCGCTCCGACAGGGGTTTCAAACCGATGAACATCCGACCGCTGTTCAGTTGTCCCCCGCCGGTAAAGCCGATGACGTTCTCGACGGCCGGGTCGCGCCGCACGATTGTCATGAATTCGCGCAGCTTCGCGCTCATCGCGTCGAAAGAAATGCGTTGATCTCCCTGAATGAATCCGGTCAAGCGGCCGATGTCCTGCTCCGGAAAAAACGTCTTCGGTATGATCCAGTACAAATAAAAATTCAGGCAGATCGTGACCAGCAGCAACAGCATCATGAAACGGCCGTGCGCGAACGCCCAGCCGAGCGTGCGGCGGTAGCCGCCCCGCAGCTTGTCGAAGGCGCGTTCGGCGGACGCCGCGGCGCGGCGCCAAAATGGGCGGCCCGGCCCGGCAGTCCGCCGCGAGTGCAGCAGATATGCGCACATCATCGGCGTGGTCGATAATGACAACAGCAAGGAAATTGCGATCGCTGCCGACAGCGTCAGTGAAAATTCGCGAAACATCCGTCCGACGATGCCCCCCATCAGCAGAATGGGCATGAACACGGCGACCAGCGACAGGCTCATCGACAGCACCGTGAAGCCGACTTCGCGGGCGCCCTGCAGGGCCGCGGCGTGCGGCTGCATGCCGGCCTCGACGTGCCGCGATACGTTCTCCAGCACGACGACAGCGTCGTCGACGACGAAACCGGTGGCGACGGTCAGGGCCATCAGCGACAGGTTGTCGAGGCTGAAGCCGGCGAGGTACATGAGGCCGAACGTGCCGATCAACGAGACGGGTACCGCGACGGCTGGAATCAACGCTGCGGAGGCGCGGCGCAGAAACAAAAACACGGCGAGCACGACCAGAACGACGGAGATGCCGAGCGTCTCCTCGACCTCGTGCAACGAGGCGCGGATCGTCGGAGTCCGGTCGTTGACGATCGATACCTCAATCGCGCGCGGCATCTGCGCCTCGAGCACGGGCAGAAGTGCTTTGACCCGATCGACCGTCGAAATGATGTTTGCGTCCGGTTCGCGAAAGATCATTACGACCACCGCGGGCTGGCCGTTCCACAGGCCGGCGTGATGCAAGTCCTGCACCGAGTCCGCCACTTGCGCCACATTATCGAGCCGCACCGGGGCGCCGTCGCGATAGCTGATGATGATCGGGCGATAATCGGCGGCGGTCAGGGCCTGATCGTTCGCGCCGATCTGCCAACGCCGGTCGCCTGATTCGATCGCACCCTTGGGGCGGTGCGCGTTCGTGTCGACGATCGCCGAGCGCACTTGCTCGGGGTTGAGGCCGTAGCCGTTCAGCACTGCCGGGTTGATTTCGACACGCACGGCCGGTTGCGAACTGCCGGCGACCTCCGCTTGGCCGACCCCGGCTACCTGACTGAGCTTTTGCGCGAGAATCGTATCGGCCGCATCGTACATTCGACCGAGCGTCATCGTATTCGAGGTCAGCGCCAGAATTAGCACCGGCGCGTCGGCCGGATTGATCTTGCGATAGTGCGGATTGCTCGGCAAATTGGCCGGCAACAGATTGCGCGCATTGTTGATTGCCGCCTGCACGTCGCGCGCGGCGCCGTTGATATCTCGATGCAATGCGAATTGCAGCGTGACATTGGTCGATCCGGAGGAACTCGACGAGGTCATCTCGGTGATCCCGGAGATTTGGCCGAGCGAGCGTTCGAGCGGCGTCGCGACGGTCGCCGCCATCGTTTCCGGGCTGGCGCCGGGCAATGAGGCGCTGACCGATATCGTGGGAAAATCGACCGGCGGCAGCGGCGAAACCGGCAACAGGCGGAAGGCGATGGCGCCGGCCAGCGCGACGCCGAGCGTCAGCAGCGTCGTCGCGACGGGGCGTTCGATGAACAGACGCGACGGGTTCATGCGGCGCTGACCGTCTGCGACGTCGGACCGAAGCCGAAGCGCTTCGCGAACCGGTCGAACATCAGATAGACGACCGGTGTCGTGAACAGCGTCAGTAGTTGGCTCATGATCAGGCCGCCGATCATGGTGATGCCGAGCGGCCGGCGCAATTCGCCGCCGACGCCGTACGCGAGCATCAACGGCATCGCCCCGAACAGCGCAGCGAGCGTCGTCATGATGATCGGGCGGAAGCGCAATTGACAGGCTTGACGGATCGCTTCGCGCGGCGTTTTTCCCGCGTTGCGTTCGGCATGCAACGCAAAGTCGATCATCATGATGGCGTTCTTTTTAACAATGCCGATCAACAGGACCATGCCGATGATCGCGATGATGTTCAGGTCATCGCGCGCGAGCATCAGCGCGAGCAGGGCGCCGATACCCGCGGACGGCAGCGTCGACAAGATCGTCAGCGGATGGATGTAGCTCTCGTACAGTACGCCGAGAACGATGTACACCGTGGCGATCGCGGCGAGAATCAGCAACAACGTATTCGTCAGCGACGATTGAAAAACGCGCGCGGCGCCCTGGTAGCTCGCCTGCACGCTGAGCGGAAGATGCAATCCCTGTTCGGCGGCATCGATGGATTCGACGGCTTGCCCGAGCGCGGTGCCGGCCGCGAGATTGAACGAGATCGTCGCGGCGGGAAATTGCCCGAGGTGATTGATCACGAGCGCGGACGGCAGTTCGCTCACGCTGGCGAGCGATGCCAGCGGCACTTGTGCGCCGGTCGCGGACGGCACGTACAGATTGGCTAGCAGCACCGGGCCCGTCTGCTCACTCGGATCGGCTTGCAGAATCACCCGGTATTGATTGGACTGCGTGAAAATCGTCGACACCAGGCGCTGACCGTACGCATCGTACAGCGCGTTGTCGATCGCTGCCGGCGTCACGCCGAGGCGCGACGCCGCGTCGCGATCGATGGAGATGTAGGCCTGTTGTCCTCGATCCTGCAGATCGCTGGCGACGTCGGCGAGTTGCGGCAGCTTCCTCAGTCGTGCGACCAATTTACTGGTCCACAGAGACAGGGTGGCTTGATCGACGGTATCCAGCGTCAATTGAAATTGCGTGCGGCTGACCAGATCCTCGATCGTCAAATCCTGAACCGGCTGCAGATACAGGGTGATGCCGGGTACCGCCGTGCTCGCGGTTCGCAAGCGCCGCAGCACGGTCTCGCCGTCGTCGCGGTCCGCGAGCGGTTTGAGGTTGATCAGCAATCGACCGCTGTTCAGCGTCGTGTTGGTACCGTCGACACCGATGAACGAAGTCAGACTGGCGACCGCCGGGTCGGCGAGCAGCACCCGCGCAAGCGCCCGCTGGCGCGCCGCCATCGCGCGGAACGAAATCGATTGCGGGGCGTCGGTAACGCCCTGAATCAGCCCGGTGTCCTGGATCGGAAAGAAACCCTTCGGAATCCACAGGTAGAGCAACACGGTCAGAGCGACGGTCGCCGTGGCCACCCAAAGAGTGAGGCGCTCGCGCGCGAGCACCCAATCGAGCATGCGCATGTAGCGCGCAATCAGCGCGGCAATCGTTTTCTCGCACAACGATGCGAAGCGGCTCTTGCGGACCTCGGCGGCCGGCAGCAACAGCCGTCCGCACATCATTGGGGTCAGCGTCAAGGAAATCGCCGCGGAGATCAGGATCGCGACCGTCAGCGTGATCGCAAACTGCCAAAATAGCCTGCCGACGACATCTCCCATGAACAGCAACGGTATCAGCACGGCGATCAAGGAGACGGTCAGACTGATGATCGTGAAGCCGATTTGTTCAGCCCCGGCGAGTGCCGCGTCGAGCGGCGAGTATCCTTGCTCGATGAAGCGCGAGATGTTCTCGATCATCACGATCGCATCGTCGACGACGAAGCCGCTCGCGATCGTCAGTGCCATCAACGTCAGGTTGTTGATCGAAAACCCGGCCAGATATACCACGCCGAACGTGCCGATCAACGACAGCGGTACGGCCACCGCCGGAATGATCGTTGCGCGCGGACTTTGCAAAAAGAAGAAGATCACGATCACGACTAGAGCGATCGCCAGCAGCAGTTCGAACTCGACGTCGGCGATGGATGCGCGGATCGTCACGGTGCGGTCGGTAAGCACCGCGACGGCGACGGCCCGCGGCAGTCCGGCCCGCAGCTGCGGCAGCAGGCGATTGATGCTGTCGACGACCGAAATGACGTTTGCGCTCGGCTGGCGCTGGATGTTGACGATGAGCGCCGCCTTGTCGTTGGCCCAAGCGGCCAGATCCACGTTCTCCGCGCCCTCGATCACGGTGGCGACGTCGGTGAGGCGGATCGGCGCGCCGTTCTTATAGGCAATGACGATATGCGCGTATTCGGCCGCAGAGCGGATCTGGTCGTTCGCGTCGATCGATGCTGCTTGTGTCGGGCCACTAAAACTGCCTTTCGGCGCATTGACGTTGGCGCTGCCGATCGCCGCACGCAGATCGTCCATGCTCAGGCCGAGCGCCGTCAGTGCCGCCATATTCGCCCGGATCCGCACCGCAGGCCGCTCCCCGCCGGAGATCGTCACCAAACCGACGCCGGGAACCTGCGACAGTTTTTGCGCGACCCGCGTGTCGATCAGATCCTGAACTTGCGGCAGCGGCATCGTCGGCGAGGTCACCGCGAGCGTCATGACCGGTGCGTCGGCGGGGTTGACCTTACTGTAGATCGGCGGCGCCGGCAGGTCCGCCGGCAGCAAATTGGCGGCCGCGTTCAAGGCTGCTTGCACTTCCTGTTCGGCGACGTCGATGTTCAGTGCGAGATCGAATTGCAGCGTGATCACCGAAGCGCCGCCCGAACTCGTCGACAACATTTGGTTCAGGCCGGGGATCTCGCCCAGTTGCCGCTCGAGCGGTGCCGTGATCGACGAGGTCATCACGTCGGGACTCGCCCCGGGATAGAGTGTCAATATCCTTATCGTTGGGTACGACACCTCGGGCAGCGCGGACAGGGGCAGCAGATGAAACGCGATCGCGCCGCTGACGAACAACGCCACCATCAGCAGCGAGGTCGCAACCGGTCGCGCAATGAACGGGCGCGACGGATTCATTCGCCGCTCGGCTGTTCGTTCCCGCTCTCCGGCCGCCGTGCAGGCGGCGCTGCGTGCATGACCGGCTGAACCGCGGTGCCGCTGCGCAGGCTGTCGGTGCCGTCGACCACGACGATGTCGCCGGGCGCGATGCCTTTGTCGATGGCGACGCTGGCGCCTTCGGCCGGACCCAGGCTCACCGGCTGGACCGCGACCGTTTGGTTCGGCTGCACGAGGTAGACGAACGGGCCTATCGTGCCGGCTTGTACCGCCGCGGCTGGGATTATCGTCGCGTCATGTTCGCGATCGATCAATACGCGCGCGTTGACGAACTCATTCGGAAACAACTGGGATTTTTCGTTGTTGAATACGGCCCGTAACTTCACCGTACCGGTGTTCGTGTCGATTTGATTATCCGCAGCGGCCAAG
>JAYTQR010000091.1:0-27210 GCA_043746615.1 Gammaproteobacteria bacterium
GCCGTGGGCGTCGCCGCGCTGATCACGGTGCTGTCGGTCATGAACGGCTTCGAGACCGAATTGCGCACGCGGCTGCTGAGCGTTTCGGCGGATGCGACCTTGAGCGCGGGCGGCGCCGCGATTGCGGATTGGCAGCGAGTCATCGCGCAATTGCACGGCGCCCAGGAACTGGTCGGCGCGGCCCCATTCCTCGACACCGATGCGATGCTCAGCAGGGCGGCGAACATGAGCGGTGCGATCGTGCGCGGCATCGATCCGAAGCTCGAGGCCAACGTGTCCGCCATCGCCGGCGCGATGCGCGAGGGCGAACTCAGCAACCTGAAACCCGGACTGCACGGGATCGTTTTGGGGCGGATGCTCGCGTACAAGCTGCAGGTGGGCGTCGGCGATACGCTGACCATGATGATTCCGAGCGGCGACCCGGACAGCAGCGCGCGCGACACCGAACTCGTCCCGCGGCTCGAGCAGTTCGAGGTCGTCGGCATTTTCGAGGTCGGGCTGCAGGAGCACGACAGCGTGCTCGCGTTGATCGACTTGCAGGACGCCGAGCACCTGCGCGATCTGGCCGGACCCACCGGCATCAGCTTGAAGTTCGATGATGTATTGCGGGCGCCGGCGTTGGCGCGGGCCGCCGCCCGGCGCCTCACCCCGGGTCTGCAAGTACGCGATTGGACCGAGGAGAACGCGGCTTATTTTCGCGCGATCCGCATCGAGAAAACGATGATGGGCTTGATCCTGATGCTGATCGTCGCGGTCGCGGTGTTCAACATCGTCGCGACCCTGGTCATGGTGGTCAACGACAAGCGCACCGACATCGCGATTCTACGCACGCTCGGCATGAGTCCGCGCGGCGTTCTCGGCGTGTTCATGACGCAAGGCTTGCTGATCGGTTGGGTCGGCACGGCGCTCGGCGTCGCGCTCGGTCTCGCTCTGGCGCTCAATGTCGGGGTGATCGTACCGTTTCTGGAGCAGACGTTCGGCTTTCACATCATGGATCCCAACGTTTATTATATTTCGACGATTCCGAGCGAGCCGCATGCAAAGGACGTCGTGCTGATCGCCGCGGTTGCGCTGCTGTTGACGTTCGCGGCCACGATCTATCCGGCGCTGCGCGCCGCGCGTACGCAGCCGGCCGAAGCGTTGCGGTACGAATGATGGGCTATTGGTACGAGGGGTTCCTGGGACTACGGTACCTGCGGGCCGCGCCGCGCCGCGGCTTCGTCTCGATGATCGCCGGCATTGCGATCGCCGGACTCGCCCTCGGCGTCGCGGTGCTGATCATCGTGCTGTCGGTCATGAACGGCTTCGAGCAAGTGCTGCGCACGCGGATCTTGAATTTGACCGCGCACGCGACGATTTCCGGCTTGCAGGGCCGCATTCCGGATTGGCGTCCTGATCTGCGCAAGCTGCGCGTCTTGCCGGGCATCGCCGGAGCCGCGCCGTACATCGAGGAACAGGGCATGGTCATACACCGCGGCAAGGCCGCCGGTATTCTGCTGGAGGGCATCGTCCCGGACGATCAGCGGCAAGTGGCGGAATTGAGCAGCCATCTGCGCAGCGGCCATCTGCGCGATCTCGTGCCCGGCGCCTATCGCATCATCCTCGGCAAAGCGCTCGCCAAAGCGATCGGCGCAACCGTCGGCGACCGGATCGTGCTGGTGGTCGCGCAAGGCAACGTCACGCCGGTCGGCATCATTCCGCGCATGCGCTCCTTCACGGTCGCCGGCATCCTGTCCGTCGGTATGTACGACTACGATCGGCGCGTCGCCTTGGTGGCGATGGGCGATGCGGCCAAGGTTCTGCAGATGGGCAATGACGTCACCGGCATCCGCCTGAAAATGTTCGACCTGTACGCGGCGCCGCGGCTGGTGCGCGCTGCCGCGCTGGCTCTGGGAGGCGGCTTTTACGTCGAGGATTGGACCGGCCAGCACGTGAACTTCTTCCGCTCGATCGAGATCACCAAGCGCATCCTGTTCGTGATCCTTTCGCTGGTCGTCGCGGTGGCGGCATTCAACATCGTCTCGACCATGGTCATGGTCGTCAAGGACAAACGCCGCGACATCGCCATCTTGCGCACCTTAGGCGCGTCGCCGCGCAGCATCCTGTCCGTGTTCTTCGTGCAGGGCAGCCTGATCGGACTGTTGGGCATCGCCTGCGGCGTGAGCCTCGGCGTGCTGATCGCCGTGAATTTGCAGGATCTGGTGCACGGCCTGGAGAGTCTGGTCGGCTTCAAGTTCCTGGACGCGCGGGTTTATTTCATGAGCGATCTGCCGGCGCGCGTCCAGCACGCCGACGTGCTGCGCGTCTGCGGTGTCGCGTTCGTGCTGGCATGCGTTTCCACACTGTATCCGGCTTGGCGCGCGGCGCGATTGGCGCCCGCCGAGTCGCTGCGCAACGACTGAGGATATACGGCGGCATGTACAACGCGAATGATTTGGTGCTCGAGGGCACGGATCTGATCAAGGAGTTCATCCAGGGCGCGACTACGCTGAGGGTGCTGCGCGGGGCGTGCGTCGCGGTGCGCGGCGGCGAGCGGATCGCGATCGTCGGGGCGTCCGGCTCCGGCAAGACCACGCTGCTGCAGCTGCTCGGCGGCCTCGATTTGCCGACCCAGGGCAAGGTGCGAATCGCCGGCGCCGCGATGAACGAGTTGAGCGACGCCGAGCGCGGCAGGTTGCGCAATCGAGCGGTGGGCTTCGTTTATCAATTCCACCACTTGCTGCCGGAATTCACGGCGCTGGAGAATGTCGCGATGCCGCTGCTGGTGCGGCGCATGCAGCCGCGCGCGGCGCGGGCGGCGGCGGCGGCGTTGTTGTCGCGCGTGGGACTCGCAGAGCGGCTCGAGCATCGGCCCTCGCAGCTCTCCGGGGGCGAGCGGCAGCGCGCCGCCGTCGCGCGCGCGCTGGTCACTCGGCCGAAGCTGGTATTGGCGGACGAGCCCACCGGCAATCTCGACGGCGTGAACGCGGCGCACGTCTTCGAGCTGATGCTGGAACTGAACCGCGAACTCGGCACGAGCCTCGTCATCGTCACGCACGATGAACGGCTCGCGGCGCGGCTCGACCGGGTCCTGCGGCTAGTCGACGGTGTCCTGGTCGAGAGCGCGGCGGCGCCGGCGCAATGAAGGCTAAGAAGGGCGCTGTCTCTGCCGGGTGCGCTCCAGTATCATGCCGGCTCATTCGAGCGCAACGCAAGAGGGCATGATGTGGGAGATTATCCGCGCCGGCGGCGGTTTCATGTGGCCTATCGTGCTGTGCTCGATCACGGCCGCCGCCATCATTCTGGAGCGCCTGTGGGCGTTGCAAAGCAGCCGGGTGATTCCGCGCGATCTGGGCCAAAAAGTCTGGAACTTGATCGAGGCGGATCAGCTGAACAATAAATTCATCGCGGCGCTCGAGCAAAACTCGCCGCTCGGCAAACTGCTCGCGATCGGACTCGCCAATCGCAACAAGCCGCGTGCGCTGATGGTCGATCGGTTGGAGGACGGCGGACGGCACGTCATCCACGAACTCGAACGGTTCTTGAACACGCTCGGCACGATTGCCGCGGTCGCGCCGCTGCTCGGCCTGCTCGGCACCGTCGCCGGAATCATCCATGCGTTCAATGCGATCACGGCGGGCGGCCTCGGCGACCCGCGGCTGTTGTCCGGCGGCATCGGCGAGGCGCTGATCACGACGGCGGCGGGCTTGAGCGTCGCGATTCCATCGCTGATCGCCTACCGCTACTTGCGCGGCAAGGTCGAACGGCTGGTCGTGCAAATGGAAAAGGAAGCAATGAAACTGGTCGACGCGCTGGATGAGCGCGCGCAGGCAGCCGGAATGCGCTAGACATGAATTTGCGACCCAGCCGCCGCGAGGATCCCGAAATCAATCTGATCTCGATGATCGACGTGTTGCTCGTGCTGCTGATCTTTTTCATGATCTCGACGACTTTCCAGCAAGAAGCGCGGATTCGCGTGCGCTTGCCGCACGCGAGCGGCATGCCGCTGCCGCGCGCCGCGCGTGAATCGCTGGTGATCACCATCACCGCCGATGGGACCTACCGCGTCGGCCATCGCACGCTGATCAACAACAGTGCGCAAACCTTGCGCGCCGCGCTGTTGAAGGCGGCGGGCAGCGATCGCGGCCCGATCACGATCAAGGCCGACGCGCGCACGACGCATCAATCCGTCGTCACCGCGATGGATGTGGCGGGCCGGCTGGGCTTTCGCGAACTCGACATCGCGACGATGCACGAGGAACCGGCGCCTTGAGCGCGACTTCGACCGCCGCCGCCCCGATTGCCGCGCAACGCGACAAGTTCTGGCCGATCTACCAGCGGCTGCTGGCCTACGCCAGACCCTATCTCGGGGTCTTCTCGATCGGCGTGCTCGGCATGATCTTGTTCGCGGCGACCGACTCGGCGCTCGCCTACCTGGTCAAAATTTTCCTCAACGGCGCCTTCGTCGAAAAAAATCCCGGCATTCTCTGGTCGATACCGATCGGCGTCGTCGTCTTGTTCGCGCTGCGCGGCATCGGCGACTACGTCTCGAATTATTTTCCGGGCTACGTCGGCCGGCAAGTCATCAAGGGCCTGCGCGGCGACGTGTTTGCGCATTACTTGCGCCTGCCGACCGCCTATCTCGACCGCCAGCAGTCGGGGCATCTGTTGTCGAAGCTCACTTACAACATCGAACTCGTCGCGAATGCGGCGACGATGGCCGCGATCTCGCTGATACGCGACAGCTTGACGATTCTCGGCCTGGTCGGGACCTTGTTCTACATGAACTGGCGGCTCGCCGTATTCTGCATCGCCGCGGCTCCGGTGATCGCCGCACTGATGCAAATCGCCAACCGCAGCTTCCGGCGCTACAGCACGCGCATCCAGAATTCAATGGGCGACATCACGCGGGTCGCCAAAGAGGCGATCGATGCGCATCGGCTGATCAAGATCTTCAACGCCGAGGACCATCAGACCGAGCGCTTCGCACGCGTCAACGAGATGAACCGCGCGTCGAACATGAAATTGGTGCGCGCGCAGGCGATCAGCAACCCGGTGGTGCAGATCATCGCCGCGCTCGCGCTCGCGAGCGTGCTGTACGTGGCGATACGCCAGGTGTTCGCGCACAGCATGCGGGTCGACGAGTTCCTCGGCTTCCTGACGGCGGCGATGCTGATTCCGGCGCCGCTGCGCCGCCTCGTCAACATCAGCGGTCCGCTGCAACAGGGGATAGCGGCCGGTGAAAGCGTCTTTGCGCTGATGGACCAGCCGACCGAAGGCGCCGGCGGCGCGCAGCGCATCGCGCGCGCGCGCGGCGAGATCGAGTTCCGCAACGTGACGTTCGACTACGCCGCCGGCGACGGCGGCGTGCTGCGCGAGGTCAGTTTTCACGTCAGCCCGGGCGAAACGGTGGCGATCGTCGGCCGATCCGGCAGCGGCAAGACGACGCTGGTCAGTCTGGTGCCGCGCTTCTACGACGTTGGCCAGGGCGCCGTGCTGCTCGACGGCGTCGACGTGCGCGAGTATCGGCTCAAGGACCTGCGTGTTCAGGTCAGCCTCGTCAGCCAGGAAGTCGTGCTGTTCAACGACACGATCCGCAACAACATTGCCTTCAATGCGCTGGACAAGTCCGATGCCGAGGTCGAGGCGGCGGCACGCGCCGCGAACGTCATGGAATTCGTCGCGCAGCAGCCTCAAGGTCTGGCGACGCCGCTCGCCGACCGCGGCCAAAATCTTTCCGGCGGCCAGCGGCAGCGGATCTCGATCGCGCGCGCGTTGCTGAAGGACTCGCCGGTGCTGATACTGGACGAGGCGACTGCGGCGCTCGACAACGAGTCCGAGCGGCGCGTGCAGCAGGAACTCGCTGTGCTGATGCGCGGCAGGACGACCCTGGTCATTGCGCACCGGCTGTCGACTGTCGAAGGCGCGGACCGAATCATCGTGCTCGATAAGGGGCGCATCGCCGAGACCGGCACTCACCGACAACTGCTCGCGCAGGGCGGCCTGTATGCGGCGCTGCACGGGATGCAGTTCAACGTGTAGTGCCGCGCCGCGCGCCCGCATGTCCTTGCAAGCGTGGTTCAATCGCCTCTGGTACGAGCGGCCGCGGCCGCCGCCGTGGCTGGTCCCGCTGTCCGGCGTGTATGCGGCGGCGGCCGCGTTGCGCCGCGCCGCCTATCGGCGCGGCTGGCGGGTTGCGGCGCGCCTGTCGAGGCCGGTCGTCGTCGTCGGCAACCTCAGCGCCGGCGGCACCGGCAAGACGCCGCTGGTCGGCTGGATCGCGGCGCGCCTCGCAGCAAACGGCCGCCATCCCGGCATCGTCACGCGTGGCTATCGCGGCTCGGCCCGCGGTGCGCGCTTGATCGGACCTGGCGATGATCCGGCGGTCGTCGGCGACGAGCCGCTGCTGCTCGCGCGCCGCACCGGCGTGCCGGTCGCGATCGGCCGCGCGCGCCCGGCGGCGGCGCGTCTGTTGATCGGCGCGGGCTGCGACGTGATTCTGAGCGATGACGGTCTGCAGCATTATGCCTTGGCG
Source organism: Gammaproteobacteria bacterium (assembly GCA_043746615.1). GTDB lineage: Bacteria > Pseudomonadota > Gammaproteobacteria > Steroidobacterales > Steroidobacteraceae > Bog-1198. Next base: position 6,515 of record JAYTQR010000091.1, read on the forward strand.
CGCGACTGTGAAATCGCCGTCATCGACGGTGTGCGGCGCTTCGGCAATCGCCGCTTGCTGCCCGCGGGGCCTCTGCGTGAACCGGTCCGCAGGCTCGCGAGCGTCGATGCCGTCGTCGTCAACGGCGGGACGCCCGCGGGCGGCGAATTCGCGATGCGGCTGACGGCGGCGAGCGCCGTCAGCCTGCGCGGCGGGGCGGTCAAACCGTTGCGGGCTTTCGCAGGCACTGCCGTGCATGCGCTCGCGGGCATTGCGCACCCGGAGCGCTTCTTTGCGATGCTGCGCGCGCTGCATATCGAGGTTATTGCGCACGCGCTCGACGATCATGCCCGCCTCGGCGCCGGCGATATCCGCTTCGCCGATCAAAAACCGGTGCTGATGACCGAGAAAGATGCCGTAAAATGCCGGGACTGGGCCGATGACCGGCATTGGTGCGTCCCGGTCGACGTGCAGTTCGCTGCGGACGATGCGCACGCGCTGGTCGGTATCATTCTGCGGCGGATTGCCGCCCATCAACGCCGCGATGGCGAGGTTCAACGTGGATAAACGCTTGCTCGATCTGCTGGTTTGTCCGATTTGCAAGGGGCCGTTGCTGCTCGCCGCCGGCGCTGCGAACCCGGTATTGGTGTGCCGCGCCGATCGGCTGGCGTACGCGGTGCGCGACGGCATTCCGATGATGCTGCCGGACGAGGCGCGCGCGCTGAACGCCGACGATCCCTTGCTCCTGCGCCAGCCCCCCTGACACGCTGGTCATGTTTCACGTCGTCATTCCGGCCCGCTATGGCGCTAAGCGGCTGCCCGGCAAACCGCTCGCGGACATCGACGGTCGCCCGCTGATTCAATGGGTCTGGGAACGGGCTCGCGCGAGCGGTGCGGCGAGCGTGACCGTCGCCAGCGACGATGCGCGTGTGCTGCAAGCCGCGCGCGGTTTCGGCGCCGATAGCTGCTTGACCTCGCCCGCACATGCATCGGGGACCGACCGCGTCGCCGAAGTGGTGCGCGCGCGCGGCTTTGCCGCCGCGGACATCGTCGTCAACGTCCAAGGCGATGAGCCGCTGATCGAGCCGCGCACCGTCGCCGAATTGGCGGCGGCGCTGCACGGGCGCGCGGCGGCCGATATGGCGACGGCGGTCGCGCCGGTACTGCGCCTGGCGGAGTTTCTCGATCCGAATTGCGTCAAGGCCTTGCGCGCCGCCGACGGCTACGCGCTGTATTTCAGCCGTGCGCCGGTGCCGTGGCCGCGCGACGCGCTGCGCGATGGACAGCCCGCCGATTTCGCGGGCGCTTGGCGCCATGTCGGCATTTATGCGTACCGCGTGCAGGCTCTGCGGCGATTTGCCGACTCGGCGCCGACGCCGCTCGAGCAGATCGAGAAGCTCGAACAGCTGCGCGCGCTGGAAGTGGGCATGCGGATTTACCTGCTGACTCTGGCGCAACCGCCGCCGGCCGGCGTCGATACGCCCGCGGACCTGGCGCGGGTACGCGCAATCCTGGCCAAGCAATGAGGCGCTGTGCCGGTCGTCAACTGGCCGTCAGCGCGCGGCGCAGGGCGTCGGCGCGGATCGGCAGGTGGCGCAGCCGCACGTTCGCGGCGGCGAAGATCGCGTTGCCGATCGCAGGACCGACGACGGTCGTCACCGGCTCGCCGAGGCCGACCGGCGGCTCGGCGCTCGCGACGAATTCGATGTCGATGGCCGGCGTAGCGGCGATCCGCAGGGGCGTGTAGGTGTCGAGGTTCGTATCGCGGACCTGGCCGTTGAAGAATTCCGTCCCCTCGTGCAGGGCGAGGCTCAGGCCCCACAGCGCCGCCCCTTCGACCTGGGCACGGGCGCTGCCGGGATCGACGATCGTGCCGGCGTCGACGACGATCGTCAGCTTCTCGACGGTGACCACGCCGCTGCGCCGATCGACGCGCACTTGTGCGACACAGGCGTTCCACGTCGGCATGTCGCGCTCTTGGCCGAAGGTCGTGGCGATGCCGCGGCCGCTGTCCCGCGGCAGCGGCTGACCCCAGCCGGCGAGTGCCGCGGCGCGTTGCACGACCGCGGCCTGGCGGTGGGCGCCGCCGACCGCCGTCGGCGGTCCGCCGGCGTTGCGGCCCGTGCCGGTCAGATGCGCGACGCGAAAAGCCACCGGATCGGCCTGCGTGGCGTGCGCCGCCTCATCGATGAAACTCTCGACCGCCCAGTTCGTCCAGCCGGGACCGACCGAGCGCAGCCACCCGGGACGGAAGCTGCTGTTGGCGAGATCATTGGAGATCGCACGTACGCGCTGGGCGCCGACGTCGTACCAATGATCGGCGCCGGCGATCGAGAACGGATCGTAGGGCCGGCCGTTGGTGCCCTTCGGCATGAAACCCGGCGCGAGGATCTGCGTCGGCCAGCCGGCCGTGGCGGCATGGTCCATCGCGATGACCTTGCCGTCGTCGGCGAATGCCATGCGCAACTTCTGCACCGACGGCGAGCGAAACGAATCGAAGCGTGCATCATCGGCGCGCGTCAGGATCATTTTGACCGGCCGGCCGAGGGCTTTGGCCGCGAGCGCCGCGGGCACCGCGTAATCGCCGTTCAGCCGGCGGCCGAAACCACCGCCGATCACGTAGGTGCGCATGACGATGCTGGTGACCGGCCGGTCGAGCGCCTGCGCGAGCGTCGGCAGGATCAGGCTCTGCCACTGATTGCCGGTGTGGATTTCGAACACGCCGTCCTTTTCGTAGGCCAGGGCATTCACCGGCTCGAGCTGGAAATGCAAGACACTGGAGGTGGTATAGGTCGCCTCGATGGTCGACTTGGCCGAGTGAAAGGCGGCATCGACGTCGCCGCCGCCGGTGTCGAGCAAACTGCCGCTGTGCGGGTCGGCGATCAGGCTGGCGCCATGATCTTGGATGTCCTTTTCCGACACGGCGGCGCCGTCGCCGCCCTGCCATGCGACCCGGACGAGATCGGCGGCGCGGACCGCGGCCGGGTAGGTCGCGGCGATGACCATGACCCAGCCGGGCACGGATCCGGATGGGTCGTCGAGCGCGATGCTGCGCAAATAGCCCCTGACGGCCTTGGCCGCGCTGTCGTCGATGGAGACGACCTTCGCGCCGTAGCGGGTCGGCGGCAATTTCGGCCGGGCGTACACCATGCCGGGAACTTTGGCGTCGATGCCGAAGATCGCCGTGCCGTTGGTCTTCGCGGGGATGTCGATCGCCGGCGTCGGGCGGCCGATCAGACGGCGCTCGGCGACCGGTTTGATCGGCATCTGGTCGAGTTCGGCCGGTGTATAGCGGCGGCTCAGATCACCGCGGCGGATGATCTCGGCAAACGCAATGGAACGGCCGCCGGCGATGATTTTGCCGTTGCGCGCCGTGCAGCGCGACGGCGCGACGCCGAGCAATTTGGCGCCGGCCTCGATCAGCGCGATGCGCCCGGCCGCGCCGGCACGGCTGAAGAGCGGAAAGGTTTGCCAAACCGACCAGCTGCCGCCGGTGATCATCAGACCCCATTTCGGGTCGCTGTCGACGTGGACGATGCGCACCTGGTTCCAGTCGGCCTCCAACTCGTCCGCCAAAATGCGCGCGAGTGCCGTGCCGACGTGCTGGCCCATCTCGGCGCGGATGATGTTGACCGTTACGGCACCCGTCGCGTCGATGCCGAACCACAGAGTCGGTTCGAACTCGGGTCCGGGGGCGGCGGCCGGCGCGCTCGCGGGCAGCGCGGGATCGACGGCGGCCAGAGCCAAGGAAGCGAAGCCAAAGGCGGCGCCGCCGCCCGCGGCGACGATGAGAAAATCGCGCCGTGACAGCGGGTGGATCGCCGTGTCACGTGCCGGTAACTTAAACATGGCTGCCGGCCCCGTTGATCGATGCCGCGGCTTGTTTGATCGCTGCGCGTATGCGCAAGTACGTCATGCAGCGGCAGAGGTTGCCGCTCATGACCGCATCGATGTCGCCGTCGCTCGGATTGGGAAAGTCTCTGAGCAAGGCCGCAGCCTGCATGATCTGGCCGGGCTGGCAATAGCCGCATTGCGGCACCTGCAGCTCTATCCAGGCCTGTTGCACGGGATGCCGGCCCGCGGGATCCAGTCCCTCGATGGTCGTGACGTCGGCGCCGGCGACCGCACCGAGCGGCGTGATGCACGAGCGGGTTGCGCGCCCGCCGACATGCACGGTGCACGCACCGCACAGGCCGATACCGCAGCCGAACTTGGTGCCGGTCAGGCCGATCTCATCGCGCAGCACCCACAATAACGGCGTCTCGGCGTCCGCATCGGCCGTGACCGCACGGCCGTTCACCCGAAAATTGATCATCGCTTCATGACTCCCCGCGGCCCTGGGCCCGCGTCGCAGCAACTTGTTTCTGTAAATCCGGCCACGGGCCGAGGCTCGTGCGCGTGCGGCGCAAGTACGCGGCGATGCGGGCGACATCGGCATCGCTGAAGCCCGTGGCGTAGCCCGGCATGACGATGCCCTGCGCGCCTTCGTTCGCACCGACGCCATAGAGGATGACCCGGATCAAGTTCGCCGGATCCGGCAGGCTGACGGCGCTGCTGAGCGCCAAGTCCGGTCGATATGGATTCGGCGCCGCGCCGGCGTTGTAGTGACAGGAGGCGCAGGCGGCGGTGTAGAGGCGCGCGTCGGCATCGCCGCGGGCGGCGCCGACATCGGCCCGATCCGCGGCGAGTGCGCGCGCCACGGCGGGCGCGGCGGCGGCGGCGCGGGAATCGCCGCCGCCGAGCGTCTCGATGTAGTCGACGATCGCCCGGCGATCCGCCTCGGACAGATTGGCGAGTCCCTGATGCACGACCGGGCCCATCGGTCCGGCAGCGTCGCCATGCAGCGAGCTGATTCCCGCGCCGAGGTAGGCGGACAGCTCGGGCGTCGTCCACGGCGACGGCGACGGATTCGCGCTCGTCAGCGCGGGGGCGATCCAACCGTCGACCACGGCGCCGGTGTATGCCTGTGCGTGTTTTTCGGCGCCGAGCGCATTGCGCGGCGTGTGACAGGCGCCGCAATGGGCCAGCGCCTCGGACAGATAGGCGCCGCGGTTCCACTCGGCGTCGTGCTGCGCCGAGGCCTGGAACCGGCCGCGGCGAAAGAACAGCAGCTTCCAGCCCGCCTGCAAGGCGCGCACATTCAGCGGGAACGGCAAGTCATTCGACTTGGCCGGAGCATGTACCGGAGGCCGCGTCATCAGATACGCGTAGAGGGCCTGTAGGTCGGCGTCCGACAGCTGCGTGAAGTACTCGTACGGGAACGCCGGAAAGAGCTGCGAACCGTCGCGGGCGATGCCTCGATGCAGCGCGCGGCGAAACGCCGCCTCCGACCACGTGCCGATGCCGGTGGCGGCGTCCGGCGTGATGTTCGGGGTATAGATCGCGCCGAAGCCCGTGTGGATCGCGACGCCGCCGGCCAATGGCGCACCGCCGGCCGCGGTATGGCAAGAGATGCAGTTGCCGGCGGCGGCGAGCACTGCGCCTTCGGCGACCAGCGTCGGCGCAAAATCCGCGGCGGCGGGCGGCTGGATCGGCGCGATCGTCGCGCTTAAGGCGAGTACGCCGATGCCGACGACACCAATGACGATCAGAGCGGCGAGACCGACAAAAATCCGTTTCAACACGACGGCGATGTCCTTGACGATGCGCGGCGGATCGACAAATTGCGGCGCCACGATAGCACCGATCGGGGAGCGGCACTAGGCGGCAGCACGGCGCCGCGGCGGCGCGCCGACACCCAGCGTGCCCACTGATCCTGCGCGCGCGCCGCGGCTATACTCGGAACCGTCGCTGCGCATTGCGCACGGGGAACGAAACGGTATGTTCAAGCGAGTTCTGCTCTGCTACGACGGCACCGCGGTCGGCCGCCGCGCGCTGCGGCGGGGCGCCGAGCTGGCGATTCTCCTGGGGTCGAAGGTGCACGTGTTGTCGATCGTTCCGGACGGCGTCGCCAGTCCGGCGATCGCCGCCGGCGCGGTCGGCCAGACCTGCCTCGTCGACGACAGGCAGGGCTATCGCACGTTATTGGACGAATCGATCGAATGGCTCAAGGCGCGCGGCGTCGCGGCGCAAGGGTACCTCGCGAGCGGCAACACGATCGAGGTCATCCTCGCACACACCAAGGAATTGCAGATCGATTTGATCGTCCTCGGCCATTACCCGCAGCCCGCGGGCGGTTATTGGTGGTCCGGTGGGCAGCGCGCGTCGTTGTCGGAGCAGGCCAACTGCTGTGTGCTCGTCGCCGTCGATGCGCCGGAGGATCCGGCAAAGCCGTTGCCGGGGGCACGGCCGGCGGAGCCCGGCGCAGCCGGTCAAGCCTGATCCGTCAGCGCGAAGCGCAAACTCGTTCTGCCGATTTCGGCGCCCGACGCATCCCACGACCACTCGTCGAAGAACGCCGTTCGCTGCCGATCGATGCGCACCAGCGTGGAGCAGCGGGTGCCGTAATCGGCCGAACGCACGAAGGCGCTCGACAGCAACCGCTCCCAGTCGAGGCTGACGCCGGTTCTCGGCAGCGCAGCGTCGGGCGCAGGCGCCTCGTCGCGCAACAGCTCCATGACGGCAGCCGGATCGGCGAGATCGGCGAGCGCCGCCCGCATTTTCGATTTCGCGTTTTGCACTTTTGGCCACGGAGTGTCCAGCACGTCGTTCGATAGCCCGTAAATGCCGGGGCCGAGTTCGCGGCCGGCGCCGCGCGTGCTTTCATGGATGCCGAGGCGCTCACCGTCGGAGAAGATCAAATTGAAGCCGTTGTATTCGCCGCCCACGCGCAGCAGCTGCGCCAATTCGTCCGCCACCGCGCCGCGCGACTGCAACACGGCCGTCACGAGCGCACCGCGGCTCGGCGCCTGCGCGCGCAGCGGGGCGGGTCCGCGGTAATTCGTCAGCGCCGCGAATCGGCCGCTGCGCGTCACGCCGAGCCAGGTGCCGCCGGCGGCGAGATCACGGCCGCCGAGGATTTGCGGTTTGTCGGGCCACCACTCGGCGCGGGCCGTGGCCCGCGCGTAGAACTCGTCGCGATTGGCGGCAATGATGCAAGGATATTGGGGGTGCGCGCGCCAGACGACGAGAATCAAGCACATCCGGGTTCTGCACTAAACTGTGTCGGCGATGGAGTCAGTCGAAGTCATATGACCGCTATAACACGGTGTTAAAATCCAATGCAACGACAGCAACGACAGCAACGACAGCAACGACGAGCGGCCTGCGCAATGACTGGAACTGGAGCCATGCAGAATACTGCGCATCGGCACGGGCAATTGCTCCAGCGCCGGTAGGTTGCGATGCCGTTCACGCTGTCGCACGCGGCCACGGTGCTGCCGTTCTCCCGGCGCCTCGCGCGCTTTCATATGTTATCCGCGGCGATCATCGGCAGCATGGTGCCGGATTTCGGCTTTTTCTCACCGTGGCCGCTGGCACGCGACCAGACGCACAGCGCAGCCGCGTTGCTGAGCTTTTGTCTGCCGATCGGCTTGGCGAGCTATTGGCTGTTCCAGTGGCTGATCAAGACGCCGGTCCTGGAGATCCTGCCGGACAACGCCTACAGCCGGTCCCGCGCCTGCGCGGCGCCGGCGGATGTCCGCAGTGCGAGGCAGTGGCTGTTCGCGGCCGGCGCGATTCTCGCCGGTGCGGTCACCCATCTGATATGGGATGCCTTTACGCACGAGGGTGCGCGCGGCGTACGCATGGTCCCGGAACTCAACGCCCTGCTGTTCAGCGTGGCCGGACATCATGTGCAAGGCTACAAATTGCTGCAGCAACTCAGCTCCCTGGCCGGGCTCACCGTGGTCGCGTGGTTTGCGTTGCGGGCGCTGTGCCGCACGGCAGCCGCTGCCGTGGGACGGCGCCTGCTCAGCGCGACCGAACGGCGCGCGTGGTTCGCGGCCTATGTCCTGGCAGCCGTCGTCGCCGGCGCGGCGGCCCTTCTGCTGCGCTCGGGGGCGGGCGGCCGCAGCATCATGGCGGCCGCGGACGATTTCGCGATCGCCGCGCTGCGTGGCATGGCCGTTTCGGTGCTCGGGATCAGCGTGTGCATCGGCGTGCGCCTGCGCGTGCGCCGGCGCGCGCTCCGGGCTTAACGGTCATCCGGACCGCCGCGCGGCGGCTCGGCGTCCGGCGCGGACGACCAGACGACATACTTGGCTTCGTTGCCGGGGTGCGACGGCGCAGCGGCGGGAACCGGCGCGCTCGGAGCCGGTGCGGCCGGAGCCGGTGCGGCCGGAGTCGGCGCCGGTTCGGGTGCCGGGCTTTGACCGCCGGCATCGGCGGCAGCGGGCGCGCTGGGCGCTCCGGCGCCAGATGCACCCTGCGTGCCGTTTACCGCCGGCTCGCCGCCATCGCGCCGGCCGCGGCCGCGGCGACGGCGCCCGCGGCCACCGCGTTCGCCGCTCTGTTCACGCTCCGCGTTGCGGCTGGCTTCGTTGCTGCCGCGGGCTTGCTGGTCGATGCGCGGTGCTGCAGTCGAGTTTCGCTCTGGCGCCGGGCTTGGCCCGCTCTCGTAGCGGCGGGGCGCGGCTTCGTTGCGATTGTCGTTGCGATTGTCTGGGCGGGGACGGCCGTCGCGGCGCGGCTCGCGCGGACCATCGCGGCGCGGGTCCCGACTCCGGTCGCGCTCGCGGCCGCGGTAGCGGTCTTGGCGCGCATCGCGATGTGCGGGCCGATCGCGATGTGGCGCTGTTGCCGCCGTGCGCGCTACGGGTCGATCGGCTTCGGCCGGCTTGCTGCCGATGAGCCAGGTCCAGAAGCGTTGCACCACACCCAGCCGGGCGGCCGCGATCACGGCCACCGCGGTCTCGGCCGGCGCCGCCGCCGGCGGCGGCGCGAGCGGTGCCGCGGAGGCCGGCAATATGCTCGGCACCAGCGGCGCATCGGCCTGCGGTTTCTTGTCGCGGCTGCCGATGCTCGAGTCGTCGAGCGCCGGTTGTTCGGCGATTTGGTAGCTCGCCGTCGTGTTCTCCGGCAGGTCCCGTTCATCGTCGCGAATTCGGCGCAGCGTATAGGCGGGGGTCTGCATATGCGGATTCGGCACGATGACGAGCGACACTTTGTCGCGGGCCTCGATCTGGTTCAGCCAGTCGCGCTTCTCATTGATCAGGTAGGTGGCGACATCGACCGGCACTTGCGCGATCACGCGGCCCGTGCGCTCCTTGCGGGCCTCTTCGCCGAGCAGACGCAACAGCGCGAGCGACATCGATTCGACGCCGCGAATCGTGCCCATGCCGCCGCAACGCGGGCAGTTGATGTGCGTGGTTTCGCTCAGGGCCGGACGCAGCCGCTGCCGCGACAGCTCGAGCAGTCCGAAGCGCGACAGTCTGCCGAGCTGGATCCGCGCGCGGTCCATCTTGACGGCGTCGCGCAGCATGTCCTCGACCGCGCGTTGATTGGCCTGCGATTCCATGTCGATGAAATCGATGACGATCAATCCGCCGATGTCGCGCAAGCGCAGCTGCCGCGCGATTTCCTCGGCCGCTTCCAAATTGGTGTTGCGCGCGGTGGCCTCGATGTCGCCGCCGCGCGTGCTGCGCGCCGAATTGATGTCGATCGACACCAGTGCTTCGGTGTGATCGATCACCAGGCTGCCGCCCGAGGGCAGCGTGACTTTGTGCGAGTACGCCGACTCGATTTGGCTCTCGATCTGGTAGCGCGTGAACAGGGGCACCGGGTCCTGGTACAGCTTGAGTTTGCGCTGCGCGTCCGGCGGCATGAAGCGCTGCATGTACTCCTGCGCCTTTTGGAACGCCTCCGGCTGATCGATCAAGCATTCGCCGATGTCGTCCGAAAAATAATCGCGCAGGCCGCGCGTCACCGCATCGCTTTCCTGGAATATCAGGAACGGCGCGGCACGGCCGTCGTTGGCCTGCACGATTGCATCCCATGCGGCTTGCAGATTGTTCAGATCCCATTGCAGCTCTTCGCTCGAGCGGCCGACGCCGGCCGTGCGCACGATCGCGCCCATGCCGTCCGGGATCTGCAGGCCGTTCATGGCCTCGCGCATTTGGTCGCGGTCCTCGCCCTCGATGCGGCGCGAAACGCCGCCGGCGCGCGGATTATTCGGCATCAACACCAGGAACCGCCCGGCCAGGCTGATGAACGTCGTCAGCGCCGCGCCCTTGTTGCCGCGTTCCTCTTTCTCGACCTGGACGATCAGTTCCTGGCCTTCCTGCAACAGATCTTTGATGTTCAGCCGGCCGCCGTTCGCCGGCTGCTGGCGAAAGTACTCCTTGGAGACCTCTTTCAACGGCAGGAAGCCGTGGCGCTGCGCGCCGTAGTCGACGAACGCGGCTTCGAGACTGGGCTCTACCCGCGTGATGCGGCCCTTATAGATATTGGATTTTTTCTGTTCCCGTGACGGGATCTCAATCGATAAGTCGTAGAGTTTCTGACCGTCGACGAGTGCGACTCGCAATTCTTCTTCTTGAATTGCGTTGACGAGCATTCTTTTCATGTGCCCCAACTAAAATGGTAGGGGCCGAGGAGAGCAGGAGAATAGAAGCCGGAAGCCTGACGTCGGACGCGACGAAAAATAGGGTGGCGCCGAGCGCGAAGCACGCGACCGGCAGCAGCACCATCCAATTTTGCCAAAACGTATACGGCAAGCCCGGGGCCTTGTTCTCGGTTAACCGCTGTAAGGCGCGCAAGCCTCGCTGGGCTTTCTTGCGCCGGTCTCATCGGCCGAGCGATGGTCTGGAAATCCAGAACCAACTAATATGCGGCGCTCCCGTAGGATGGGGGCGCCACCGAAACCGGTGCCTGCATGCCTCGCTGCACAAATGCATCGATGCCTGGCACGGTCTAGGAACACTATCACGTCGGTCCACCTTGGTCAATGTAATCAATACCTTAGAAGAACGCCCGCCGTATGAACACTGAGCCTTCGATGCAAGCAGCCGCAAGCGGCGCGAAGAGTGCGATCACGCTCCATATCGTGAAGGGCGACGAAGCCGGCCAGCGGATCGACAATTTCCTGATGCGGCATTTCAAGTCAGTACCGCGCAGCCGCGTCTATCGACTGCTGCGCAAAGGCGAGGTGCGCGTCAACCGCAAGCGCGTCGACGCCGAGTATCGCCTGGCCGAGGGCGATGCGGTGCGCTTGCCGCCGGTGCGGATCGAGTCCCGCGAGCAGGCCGGCCGGCCGTCGGCGAGTCTGCTCGAGTTGATCGAGCGGGCCGTGATCTACCATGATCGGCATCTGCTGGTCATCGACAAACCGAGCGGCGTCGCCGTGCACGGCGGCAGCGGCATGAGCTACGGGGTCATCGAGGCGCTGCGCGCAGCGCGTCCGCGCGAGACGTTGGAACTCGTGCACCGACTCGATCGAGACACCAGCGGCTGCCTGTTGGTCGCCCGCGACCGGGACACGCTGACGGCGCTGCACGCGTTGATCCGCGGCGGCGGTTTGCACAAGACGTATCTCGCCCTGGTCGCGGGCAGTTGGCAACTGGGCAGCAAGCGCATCGATGTACCGCTGTCGACCGACAGCCGCGAGCACGGCGAGCGTCACGTGCGCGTCGCCGCCGCCGGCAAGGTCTCGGTCAGCCTGTTCAAACCGGTGCAATTCTTCGGCCGTCTGGCGACGCTGATGGAGGTCGATATCCCGACCGGCCGCACGCATCAAATTCGCGTGCACGCATCTTATGCGGGCCATCCGCTGCTGGGCGACGACAAGTACGGCGATCGGCAACGCAATGCCGAACTCAAGGGTTTCGGCCTCAAGCGCACGTTCCTGCACGCGCAAGCCGTCGCCTTCGACTGGCCTCATTCGGGCGTGCCGTTTCACGCGAGCGCACCGTTGCCGGCCGATCTCGTCGGCGTGCTCGAAGCAATCACGCCGGCCGTGCGCAAGGGACGAGCGCAGCGCGCGGGGGCGGCCAAGCCAGCCACACGCGCGCAGCGCTAGCCGAGCGGGAACCGGTTGCAGGGCGCTACGGTATCTGGAAGCCGACGCCGCGCAGCGCCGCGGCCAGGCGAATCAACGGCAGGCCGATCAAGGCGCTCGGATCGCTGCTGTCGATCGTTTCGCACAGCGCGATGCCGAGGCCTTCGACCTTGAACCCTCCGGCGCAATCGAGCGGCGATTCGCGCTCGACGTAGCGCCCGATCGTCTCCTCATCGAGGCTGCGGAACCGGACCTGCGTCGTATCGACGAAGCCGGTCGATGCGGCATCCTCATGCCGAAGGAGCGCAACCGCGGTCAGATAGACGACCGTTTGACCGGAGCACGACAGCAGTTGTTCGACGCAGCGGGCCGCGGTGCCGGGCTTGCCGAGGAGGCGTTCCGTCGGGCCGCCCACCCCGAGAACCGCGATTTGATCCGAGCCGATCACCCAGCATCCGGGGCTTGCCGCGGCGATGCTCGCGGCCTTGGCGCGGGCGAGGCGCGTCACCAGCGCGAGCGCGCTTTCGCCGCTGTAGGCGCACTCGTCCACCTGTGGTGCGGCGACGGCAAAGCGCAGGCCCAAGCGCTCCAGCAGTCGGCGCCGGTAGACCGACGTGGTGGCCAAAACGAGCAGAGGCTGAGACTTCAAAAACAACGACTTGCAACCGTTTGATTTTGACAGAGTCGATAGGCCACTCTATCATACGCGGCCCATGGCACGGGACTCGCCCGATCGCGTCGATTGCGTGCGCTTGGCCGAGGACGGCGCGACGCTGACACGCGCCTTCGCGCTCCGCGATCTGCCGCGTCTGCAGGATCTGTTGGCACAGCCGCTCGGCGTGTTGCATGCGACGTTTGTTTTCGCCAAGACCGCCAGCGGCGCGGCCGGCGCGACGGTCACGATCGAGACCGAGGCGACGCTCGTTTGCCAGCGCTGTTTGCGCGGCTTCGAACTGCCGATCGCGGCGCGCAGCGAGATCGAGTTTACGAGCGAGACTCGCGCGGCTGCAGGCGGCTCGCAGCGCGAGCCTTATGATTTGCACGAGGGCTTGGCATCGCTGCGCGAGCTGGCCGAAGAAGAATTGTTGTTGGCGTTGCCGTTGGCGCCGGCCTGCGGCGCTGCGCAGCGCTGCCGCCATGCACCGGCGGGTCGCGACGAGGCGCTCGAGCCGCGCCCGCGGCCGCAGACGGTGCGGCCGTTCAGCGCATTGCAGGACATGTTGAAAAAAACCGATAGGACATAGCGACCATGGCAGTTCAAAAAAGCAGAAAAACCCCGTCGAAACGCGGCATGCACCGTTCGCACGCGGCGCTTGCGCAGCCGGCCGTCTCGATCGACGCGAAGAGCGGCGAGACCCACTTGCGCCACCGGATCACCCGGGACGGCTATTATCGCGGCCGCAAGGTTCTGGAGACCAAGGCAGACGCGGCGGCGACCGAAGAATAGACAGCGCGCGCCCGCGCGGCCGCATGCCCTTTGCGGCCCGGGCCACTCACCACGCGCCCCGTGATTGCTGCGCCGCTACACATCGCCGTCGACGCCATGAGCGGCGACTGCGGTCCGTCCGTATGCGTTCCGGCGGCGCTGGCCGCCGCCGCCGAATTCCCGGACGTGCAATTCACGCTGGTCGGCCGCCGCGCCGACCTCGAGCGCGAGTTGGCGCGTGCGCCGCCGGCGAATGTGCATTGCCTGCATGCGGCGGACGTGGTCGAGATGTCCGATCATCCGCGCGATGCGTTGCGCCGCAAGAAAGATTCCTCGATGCGCCGCGCCCTGGATCTGGTCAAATCGCGCGACGCGCATGCCTGCGTCAGCGCCGGCAACACCGGCGCGCTGATGGCGACCGCGCATTTCGTCTTGAAGATGTTGCCGGGCGTCGAGCGGCCGGCGATCGTCTCGTCGATCCCATCGCGCGGCGGCCATACGTTCCTGCTCGATTTGGGCGCCAACGCCACCTCGACGCCGGCCCAACTCTGTCAGTTCGCGGTCATGGGGACGATTCTCGCGACGGATTTCGCCGCCGGCCAGCCGCGACCGCGGGTCGGCCTGCTGAACATCGGCGCGGAGGAGATCAAGGGCGATGAGATCGTGCAGGCCGCCCATCTATTGATCGCGGCGAGCGGCCTCAACTACATCGGCTTCGTCGAAGGTCACGACATTTTCTCCGACAAGGTCGATGTCGTCGTCACCGACGGCTTCACCGGCAACGTCGCGCTGAAGACGATGGAAGGCGTCGCGCGGCTGATCACCGATGCGATGCGCGAAGAGTTCACCCGCAACGGTTTGCGCAAGCTCGGCGCGGCGGTTGCGAGCCCGGCGCTCGGCGCGCTGCGTACGCGGCTCGACCCGCGACGCTATAATGGCGCGAGCATGGTCGGTTTGAACGGCATCGTGATCAAGAGTCACGGCCACGCGGACGCCTTCGGTTACCTGCGCGCGATCGAAGTGGCCATTCTCGAGGCGCGCAACGGCGTGCCGGCACGAATCGCGGAACGGCTCAGCCGGCCGGGCGCTTGAAGGATCATGAGAATGTACGCACGCATCGCCGGCACCGGCAGCTACCTGCCCAAGAAAATCGTGACGAACGCCGATCTGGAGAAAATCGTCGACACCAGCGACGAATGGATCCGTACGCGCACCGGCATCGAACAGCGGCATGTCGTCGCGGACGGCGAGACGACGACGGATCTCGCCGCGCACGCCGCGCGCAACGCGATGAAGGCCGCGGGCGTCGGACCCGGCGACATCGACTTGATCTGCGTCGGCACCACGACGCCCGACCTCGTCTTTCCGAACGTCGGCACGCTGCTGCAGGACCGGCTCGGTATCCACGGCTGTGCCGCGTTCAGCCTGGAAGCGGCGTGCACGGGGTTCGTCTACGCGTTGAGCGTCGCCGAGAAATTCGTCCGCTTGGGCGAATCAAAGTGCGCGCTCGTCGTCGGCGCCGAGACGCTGACGAGAATCGTCGACTGGAAAGACCGGGGAACCTGCGTCTTGTTCGCCGACGGCGCCGGCGCCGTCATCCTGGAGCCCGCCGCCGCGCCCGGAATCATCAGCACGCATCTACACGCCGACGGCCGCTACAAGGATCTGCTGCAGTATCCGGACGGCGTATCGCGCGGCTTCGCGCTGGTGCGCGCGGGCAAAGCGGGCGTACAGATGAAGGGTAACGAAGTGTACAAGGTCGCCGTCAATACCCTCGGGCATCTGGTCACCGAGACGCTGGCCGCGAACGGCATCCGCAAAGAGCAGATCGATTGGCTGATCCCGCATCAGGCGAACATCCGCATCATCGAGGCGATCGCCAAGCGTCTCGCATTGCCGATGGAGCGGGTCATCGTGACGATCAAAACACAGGGCAACACGTCGGCCGCGTCCGTGCCCTTGGCGCTCGATACGGGTGTGCGCGACGGGCGCGTGCAGCGCGGCCAACTGTTGTTGCTCGAGGCATTCGGCGGCGGATTCACCTGGGGATCGGCGTTGATCCGGTACTAATCGATGGCGGCGAGGGGCGCGATGCGAATGCGGTGGTGGTCGTTGGTTCTGTTGGCGGCGCCGCTCGCGCACGCGGAGGTCTATCCGTTGGCGCCGGGCCAGGATCTGATCGGTGAGTCCGGTCAAACCAACTCCGTCGCCAAAGATACGCTGCCGGAGATCGCGCGCCGCCAACACCTCGGCTTCGATGAGATCGTCGCGGCCAATCCCGGCGTCGATACCTGGCTGCCGGGCGACGGCACGCTCGTGCATCTGCCGATGCAGCACTTGCTGCCAGACGCGCCTCGCCAGGGCATCGTCGTGAATTTGCCGCAGGGCCGGCTGTTTTATTTCCATTACGCCGCCGCCGGCCATGCGCTCGTCGAGACCTTTCCGGTCAGCGTCGGGCAGATGGACTGGAAGACGCCGCTCGGCGTCACGCGCATCGTCAGCAAGGAAAAGGCGCCGACGTGGTATCCGCCGAAATCGGTGCGCGAGGTGCATTTGCAGGACGGCGACGTGCTGCCCGCGTCGATCCCGCCGGGTCCGGACAATCCGCTCGGCGACTATGCGCTGCGCTTGGGCATTCCCGGCGGCGCATACTTGATTCACGGCACCAATAATCCGCTCGGCGTCGGCATGCAGATCACGCACGGCTGCATGCGCCTGTATCCCGAGGACATCGACCTGCTGTTTCACGAGGTGCCGGCCGGTATGTCGGTGCGCATCGTCAATCAACGCATCATGACCGGGTGGGCCGACGGCGCGCTGTATCTCGAAGTGCATGGTCCGCTCGACGGCACCGACCCTAAAGACATCGAGGATTTGACCGCGCTGACGCGCGTGATCGTCGCCGCGACGGCGACGCGCCGGGTCATCATCGACTGGGATACCGCAGGGCGGGTGTTCCAGCAGGCGCGCGGCGTGCCGACGCGCATATCGATCGACCGTTGGATCGAACCGGCCGCGCGCGCGCGGCGCCGCGGCAGTTAAAAAAAAACGCCGCGGCATGACCGCGGCGTTTTCCCATCCGACAAAGTCTGATGATCGGTCGGTTACTTCGACACCGACTTCTTGAACATGCGATTGAGCTTCTCGTTGATCTCGTCGATCTTGGTCGAATTCGCTTGCGCAGTCGACAGAGCCTGGTTCGCGGTGCTCTGTGCGCCGGAAGCCGCCGAGGCGGCGCTGGAGGCCGCGGAGTTCGCAGCGGCCGCGTCGCTTTCAGCCTTCGCCGTGTCGCCCTGTAGTTTGGTGACCTGTGATTTCAGGTCGTCGATCTGCGATTGAATCGGCTTCAGATCGGTGCATCCCGTGAACGCCAACAAGCAGGCCGCCGCGGCCGAGACCTTAACAATTGCTGCAAGTTTCATAAAGTATTCCCCTAGTTAGTCCATTCGTAACCAAAAATCGGATGCGCCACAGCGCCCGAGGCCCAATCGACCGATCGGGCCAGCCTGCGCTGCAACACAGACGTCCATTAGACCGAATTTCGCGCGTAAAATGCAACTTAAAAGCGCTTTATGTGCGGTACATGTCGGGTTCTTGCGACGCTGTGGCTGTGTGCGTCCGATCCGCGGCGTGCGCACGTCGCGCACTTTGCGTGCGGCGTCGCCAGCAATTCGGTGCGGCCGGCGCGGTGGCGCTTGCCAGCGAGCGAATACTGTATATAATAACAGCTACTGGCTACATATACAGGTGATGCATGTCGGACCTGACGCCTCGTCAAACCCAGATCCTCAGACTCATTCAAGACGCCATTGCGAAGAGCGGCATGCCGCCGACGCGTGCGGAAATCGCGCGCACGCTCGGCTTCAAGTCGCCGAACGCCGCGGAGGAACATCTGCGCGCGCTGCAGCGCAAGGGCGTCATCGATCTGATTCCCGGTACTTCGCGCGGCATCCAATTGAAAGATATTTTGCGCGAACAAATAGGGCTGCCGCTGATCGGCCGTGTTGCCGCCGGCCGGCCGATCCTGGCCGAGGAACACGTCGAATCGCGCTATCAGATCGATCCGCGGCTCTTCCAGCCGCAGCCGCATTACTTATTGAAAGTGCACGGCATGAGCATGAAAAACGCCGGCATCCTGGACGGCGATCTGGTGGCCGTGCATCGCACCCCGGAAGTCCGCAATCGCCAAATCGTCGTCGCGCGTCTGGAAAACGAGGTCACGGTCAAACGCTACCGGCAAGTCGGGACGATCGTCTGGCTATTGCCGGAAAACGCCGATTTCGAACCGATTCGTGTCGATCTGAAAGAACAGCCGATGATCATCGAGGGCGTGGTCGTGGGCGTGCTTCGCCGCGGTAAAGACGTGGATGCCGCGTGAGACACCCTCTCTTGCGGACATCTTGGCCGATGCGCGCGTCTGGAAGTTAACAGACGCCTCGGCCGCGCCGCCTCGTCCGGTTTGGTCCACCGGCAAGCGCGCACTCGATGCCCGCTTGCTGGGCGGCGGCTGGCCGGCGGCCTCGCTGGTCGAGGTCTTGATCGATGGTACCGGCTGCGGCGAGGTGCAATTGTTTCTGCCGGCTCTCATCGCCTGTCAACGCCATGCGGGTGCCGTGGATCCGTGGCTCGTCTGGATTGCGCCGCCATATGAGCCGTATGCACCGGCCTTGGCGCAACAGGGTATCGACTTGGGCCGCTTGCTGATCGTGCGTCCGGCCGGTGCGGTCGAAGCGTTGTGGGCGGCTGAACAAGCCTTGAGCTCGGGCGCCTGTGCCGCTGTTTTGCTGTGGCTGAAGGGTACCGAGGATCGTTGGTTGCGGCGTTTGAAACTCGCGGCCGAAGCCGGCGGTGCGCTCGGCGTGCTGTTTCGTCCCGAGCGGCATCGTTTCGAGGCATCCCCGGCCAGCTTGCGCTTGTTGCTGACCCAAGGGGAACATGAGAGCCGCCTAGAACTGCTCAAGGTACCCGGTGGCCGACCCGGTGTCGTCGAGTCATGAAGGCGCGCACGGCGGATCTTTTTGCCGCGGTGGACCTGTCCGCGCACCCGGCGCTCACGTCCGCGCCGCCGCCGCACCCCGGCGCGCGCGTGCGCCCCCGGCCACTCTGGTATGCCGTGGTCTTTGCGGAGTTGCCCATCACGGCGCAGCCGGCCGCGGCCTTGCAGCGCTTGGCCGGGCATGCCCAAACATTCACCTCGCTCGTCAGCCTCGAGTCGCCCAATGCCTTGTTGTTGGAGCTTCGAGGCAGCCTGCGCTTATTCGGCACGCTGCAAGATTTGCATGCGCGCATCGATGCGCACTGGCAAGCGCTCGCGCTGCGGGCCTGCAGCGCCGCCGCGCCCTCGACGCTCGCGGCGCTGTGGTTCGCCCGCTGCGGCCGGCAAGTGCTGATCGAAGAACCGGCGCTGCTCGCCGGCCGCTTGGCGGAGCTGCCGATCGCGTGTACGGACTGGGATGCCGATTGCCTGCAAACCTTGCGGGCGATGGGCGTCACGCGTTTGGGCGAACTGCTGCGCTTGCCGCGAGCCGGTCTTGCGCGCCGCGTGGGTCAGGCCGTGGTGTCCGATCTCGACGTGGCGCTCGCGCGTGCGCCCGCGCCGCGCCGTGCGTTCGTGCCGCGCGAGCGCTTTCGCGCGCGCTGCGATTTCGACAGCGAGGTCGACAGCGTCGCCGAGCTCGACCGGACGCTGGCGCCGCTGATCGGACGCTGCGCAGAGTTCCTGCGCGAACGCCAAGCCGGTGTCCAGAGCCTGGAGTTGCGGCTGCGGCATCGGGCCGCAGCCGCGACGCGGGTGCGTTTGGGACTCGCAAGCGTCACGGGCGCACAGCGCCGCTTGCAGGACGTGCTCACCCAGCGGCTGCGGCGGCTCGACCTCGCCGCGCCGGTGCGTGCCGTGGAGCTGATCTGCGGCCCGCTGTGCAACCTCGCCGCCGCTTCGCTCGATGCGTTCGGCGGCTGCGGCACGGCGGGCGGCCGCGACACCGTGCTGCAATTGGTCGAACGTTTGCGCGCGCGGCTCGGCGAAAACGCGGTCTATGGGGTTGCCCCGCTTGCGGAACACCGGCCGGAGGCGGCCTGGCGCAAAGTGCACGAGTTGCCGCCGGCGCCCGCGGCCGCCAATCGCGCCGGGAGCGCCGATGAGGAACGGATGCCTCGGCCGGTTTGGCTGCTCGGCGAACCGCTGCCGTTGTCCGCAGGGACGGCGCTGCCGCCGCGGCAGACCATGGTCCTCGAACAGGGTCCCGAACGCATCGAGAGCGGCTGGTGGGACGGCAAGGGCGTGGCGCGCGATTACTACGTGGCGCGTCAAATCCACGGCGCAAGACTCTGGGTCTTTCAAGAGCGGCACAGCAAGCGTTGGTATGTGCACGGCGTGTTCGCTTGAGCCGGCCGCAATTTTCCCATGTACGCCGAACTGCATGCGCTGAGCAATTACTCCTTTCTGCGCGGCGCCTCGCAGCCCGAGGAGTTGGTCGCGCAGGCCAAGTGGCTCGGCTACCGGGCGCTCGCGCTGACCGACGAATGCTCGCTTGCCGGCGCCGTGCGTGCCCACATCGCCGCCAAGGAAGAGGAACTGGCGCTGATCATCGGCGCCGAGCTGCGCTGCGGCTGCGGCCTCAAGCTCGTCGTGCTGGCGACGACGCGCACGGGTTACGGTGCTCTGAGCCGCCTGATCAGCCGGGCGCGGCGCGGCGCCGCCAAAGGCCGCTACGCGCTCGCGCGCGCGGATCTCGAGGAGGCGCTGCCCGAATGCTTGCTGATCTGGCTGCCGCACGCCGGCGGCGGCGCACGCGAAACCGACGCCGGGGAACGCGCGGCGCAAGGCCGTTGGCTGCGCGAGCGCTTCGCCGGGCGGCTATGGATCGGCGTCGAACTGCTGACGAGCGGCTTTGACGCCCGCCGCCTGGCGCTGCTCGAGGCGCTCGGTCAGCAGCTCGACGTGCCGCGGCTCGCCGCCGGCGACGTGCACATGCACCGGCGCAGCCGCCGTGCGTTGCAGGATGTCCTGACGGCGATCCGCTTGAACGTGCCGCTGCACGCGGCGGGCCGCGCGGTGTTTGCGAACGGCGAACGCTGCTTGCGCTCCTTAAGCCGCCTGCGCGAGCTGTATCCCGCCGCGCTGTTGTCCGCCACACTGGAGATCGCCGAGCGCTGCACGTTCCAGCTCGATGAGCTGCGTTATGAATACCCGGAGGAAATCGTCCCCGCCGGAGAAACGCCGACGAGCCATCTGCGGGCGCTGACCGAACAAGGCTGCGCCGCACGGTGGCCGGCGGGCGTGCCCGCGGCCGTGCGCGAGAATATCGAACATGAATTGCGCTTGATCGGCGCACTGCGTTATGAGCCGTTCTTTTTGACCGTGCACGATATTGTGCGCTTCGCCCGTTCGCAGGGCATTCTGTGCCAGGGCCGCGG
>JAYTQR010000092.1:0-4033 GCA_043746615.1 Gammaproteobacteria bacterium
CGCCGACGTGTTGAACGAGACGCTGAGTTCGCCGTTCGAATCTTTCGCCAAATGGGTGATGACGAGAGCCCGCCCCTGATCGCGCTTGTCGACGGTCACGCGAAACTGCCTGTCGCGCACGTAGCCCATGTCGATCCGCAAGTCGATCTGTTCGGGAATCTTGCGGCTCACGGCGACGTGCGTTCGATCGATGCCCGGCGCGCGGTCCGGAGCGACGATGATTTCCCGTTCGGATACCGCGGGCATCATCGAGCCGCGCATCAACTGCGTGCGCGCATCCGCCAAATGGCCGCTGAGCAGCACATACTTGCCGAACACCGCCCAGAATCCCACGAGACTCAAGAACGTGACCACGCCGAGACCGGCCATGAAATACGGCGTCTTCCACCAGGGCGTGCGCGGCTCGCCGAGGTCTTGCGGGCGGCCGCTGGCCTCCAGTAGTTTGAGGCTCGCGTGCGTGCGTGAGCAGAGGTTCAGTTCCTCGAGCAATTGCGGATGGTCGCGGCACCAGCGCTCGAGATCGCGGGCGCCCTTGAACGGCAGCTTGCCGTCCAGGTACCGGTCGATTAGGTGGTGATCCTCGATGTATTTGCGATCGAAGCGCGGCGCGGTCGGCTCGACGTCGCGTCTTGATGCTGTTTGCCCATTCATGGACGGGGATTCCTCACAGGCATCCAGTGTGCCGGAACGGGCGTCTACAATATGTGAAACGATCCGCAGAACCGACCGCACGCATGGGCGGCAGCGGCGCGCGGCGCACTTAACGGTGCAATTCCTCGATCGTCGCCGCGCGTTGCTCAGCGTCTAGCCGCCGCCAATCGATTTTCGGACCGTCGCCGGCGCGCAGCGAGGTGTCGTCGATCCGCTCGCGGCGCGCGCGCCGCACGGTCCAATGCTGCGGCAGCGCCCGCGTGCGTCCGCGCCGTAGCAGCTCGATGATCGCGCGGATCACGCGGCCGTTGTTCGCGAGCTGCCCGTGCCACTCATCGACATAATAGGTGCGCAAGCCCGGCAGCAAGGCCCGCGCGCGCGGCACGGTGCCGTCGCCGTTGCGCGAAATCGTGTACACGAATTGCCGGCCGGCACGACTTACGCCGACTACCGTCTGGCGATCGACGCCGATGATTTGCAGCATGCGCGCATCGGCCGGCGCGAGCCGCGCGCGCACCGCCGCGATCTTCCCGAGCAGTTCCGGGTTCGGCACCGGACCGGCCGCGGGCCAACGGGCGGCATCATACAGATCGATCTCGGCGGACGAGCGCCGCTCGGGCAGCAATTGATAAAGCCCGGGAAAGGTCGCGAATACGTTCTTGGCGAGGAATTCGGGCGAGTGCGCGAGGTCCAGCGTCGCCAGCCGGCGCACGAACGGGTAGGTGCCGCGTATCGCCATTACCGGCGCGTAGGAACCGAAATTCGGCGTGCCGAGCAGGATCAGCGAGCGCACGCGTTGCTGCGGCAGCATCGCGGCCGCCATGCGTGCGACCAAGCCGCCCATGCTGTGGCCCACCAAAATCACCGGCTTCGTTTCCGCGGCGATTCGCGCCGCGAGCGCCGTGCCCGACTCATCGAGCCCCAGCCGCCAGTCGTAGGCGTGGAATTCGGCGTCGAAGCCGTGAATCTGCAGTTCCAATTTCAGTCTGGCGTACGATAACGGCACGATCCCGGCCGGCCGCAATGCCCGCCCCGCGGGCAGCGCCAGTGCTTGCATGCCGCCCGTGCCGATGCACCCCGGATCGAGCCACAGGACCCGCGGTGGGCGGCGCGCCCCGGCTGAGCCCGCCAGCTTCGTGCCCATGATGCCCGGGACGATCAAGATCCGCGGGGTGCCGCGGCGCACGCGGGTTTTAGCGGCGACGCCGGCGAGCCGTGTCAGTTCCGCGTGCACCGCGGCGCCGAAGTATTCGCGCAGCGCCGCGCCATGCCGGCGCGCCGCGAGCGCTTCGAGGACGGCCGCAGCGTCGGCATGAAAGGCCCAGTCAGCGTCCGCCGCGGGTCGGATGCGTATCGTCATGCCCCGCCGTCTCAGCTCTTGCCGCTCATCACTTGACCGACGACATTGCAAAATTCGGCGATCGCCGCCGACCGCGTGCTGGACCGGCGCCAGACGGCGCCGACATGGCGCATCGGCGAGGGCCTCGCGAAATGGCGTATCGTCAGGCCGCGCTGCGAACCGAACGGCGATTCCACGGCGAGCTCCGGCAGCAGCGTGATCCCGAGGCCGGCCACGACCATCTGGCGCAGCGTCTCCAAGCTGGTTGCGCGAAAATCCTCGGCCTCGCGCACGTCCACGCGGCTGCAGACTTCCAAGGCCTGGTCGCGCAAACAATGGCCGTCTTCCAGCAGCAGCAAGGTATGTCCTTTGAGGTCCTGCACCTTGATCGTGGTCTTGCCCGCCAGCGGATGGTTATTCGGTAGCGCCACGGTGAACGCTTCGTGGTACAGCTCGCGCGATTCCAAGCCGTCGGACGGCGCCGGCAGCGCCAGGATGCCGAGATCGATCTCGCCGTCGCGCAGACGCTTCAGCAGAGGTTCCGTTTGATGTTCGTAGAGCATCAGTCCCAGGCGCGGCAGGGCCTTGCGGATCTTCTTCATGACCCGCGGCAGCAGATATGGACCGATCGTCGGTATCAACGCGACTTTCAGCTTGCCGGCGAACGGATCGCTGTTATGCCGCGCCAGAGCGACGATTTCCTCGCTCTCGTCGAGCATGCGCCGGGCGCGCACGACCACTTGTTTGCCGACCTCGGTGAGCTGCATGTTCTTCGGCTGTCGCTCGATGAGCTTGACGCCGAGATACTCCTCGAGCTTCTTCAGCTGCGCCGACAACGTCGGCTGGCTGACGAAACTGCGCTCGGCCGCCCGGCCGAAGTGGCCGGTATCCGCAAGCGCCACCAGATATTTGAGGTCTTTGAGATTCATCGTGAATGCCGATAGATAAAGTCTATCAAAACGACACGAATTATCAATCAGCCAAGACAGCGGACGCTTACGCGCATAGCGATGATCTATGGGAATAATATATTTAATTGTTTATATTAATTACGGTACGTGCCCGTGACGGCACCAATCCGATTCAACGTCGCCGCTTCGAGACCGTGTCTTTCATCTGGTCTGCGAGCTGCAGTCGGCAGCCTGCCGAAGTATTGCGCGCGAGGGCCGGGCACGGTTTGCGTGCTGCCGCTACAATGGCCGCCGAGTTCATGCGTCGGAGGGCAGCCATGGAATCGGACTCAAGTCCCACGCGATTATCCGCCGGCGTCGTGATCGTCAGTCTGATCGAGCGGCGATTGATGTTCTTGTTGCTGCGCGCCTATCGCAATTGGGATTTTCCGAAAGGCATGGTCGAACCCGGCGAGGAGCCGATCGACGCGGCGCTGCGCGAAGTCCGCGAGGAAACGACGCTCGACGACATCTCCTTCGACTGGGGCATGGTCTACAAGGAAACCGGGCCTTACCGCAAGGGTAAAATTGCGCGCTACTACATCGCGCGCAGCAAGCAGCTGCGCGTCAGCCTGCCGGTCAATCCGCAGCTCGGCAAACCCGAACACCAGGAGGCGGTTTGGGTCGACCTGGACAGGGCAATGGCGATGGTCACGTCCCGCTTGCAACCGGTCGTCCGCTGGGCCTATGCGATCGCCATGCATGGTTGCGCGCCGGCGGTTGAGGCCGCGCCGCCCAGCCGCAACGCATAACCGGGACGTCCGGCGCCGACGCCTACACGAGCGCGACCGCGCCGGAACCGATTTCGACGAAGGCGCCGGCGAAGCCCAGAGCCCGGCAGACGTGCGCCGTGCCGAGCGGCGGATGCCCCGCAAACGGTAATTCGTAGCTCGGCGTGAAGATCCGCACCGTGGCTGCCGGTCAGCGCGCCACCGCCAGGGCGCGTGAACACGTTGACGAGGCGAAATCGGCGAGGCGTCATGCTGCGGCGCGTCATCAGGCCAGGATGTGAAAGACTTTTTGCACGTCGTCGTCCTGTTCGAGCTTGTCGATCAGCGCCAGGACCTCCGCCGCCTGATCCTCGGGTAATTCG
>JAYTQR010000093.1:0-2504 GCA_043746615.1 Gammaproteobacteria bacterium
GCCAACGCCTTCTTGCGCAGGAAGGTCAGATCGTGGCTCTGTTCGGGATGACGTGCGGCGACCCCTTCACGCAGCGTACGCATCGACTCGACGCTATGATCGCGAACCGTCCGTGGATAGCGGTCGCGCAGCCAGGCGAGCAAGGCATCCTCCGCGGCGGCGATGACCGGCGCCACCGGCCAAAGCGTATCATCGAGATCAAAGCTCAAAACTCGCGGTATGATCATCGCTTGCCTGGTTTGGGAATCTCACGACACTATGAACGAAATACCGACGCTCGTACTCGGCAGCAAGAATTACTCAAGCTGGTCGCTGCGCCCATGGCTATTCTTGCGTAAATGCGGCTTCGATTTCCGAGAACGGATGATCCATTTCGACGCGCCGGATTACCGGCAGCACATCGCCGCCGCTTCGCCGTCGGGGCGGGTGCCGGTGTTGCTGGACCGCGATTGCGCCATCTGGGATTCGCTCGCGATTTGCGAGTACGCGGCCGAGGGCACCGGCGGCGGGTGGCCGCGGGACCGCGCGACGCGTGCGGTCGCCCGCGCGGCCGCGGCTGAAATGCACTCTGGGTTTCAGGTGCTGCGCAGCGAGTGCCCCATGAACATCCGCGCGTTGGACCGCCGTGTGCCGCAGACGCAAGCGCTCAGCGCGGACATCGCGCGCATCGACCACATCTGGGCCGATTGCCGCGCGCGTTTCGGCGCGGGCGGCGATTGGCTATTCGGCGCGTTCGGCATCGCCGACGCGATGTTCGCCCCGGTCGCATTCCGCTTCCGGACCTACGGCGCCGCGCTGAGCGCGCCCGCCGGCGCCTACCTGGCCCATGTACTCGCCGATCCCGTGGTCTGCGAGTGGCGCGTGGCCGCCGAGAACGAGGGCCATCCAATGCCGGACACCGACCGGCTCGGCACGACGGCCGGCTGATGCGGGCACGCGCGTCGCGAAGGTAAACGCCTAAGCGTGCACGGCGCGCCAGGCGGCCGGATAACGCGCGCCGAGCTGCAGGATGCGCCGCAGCAGCTCATCGTAGTTCAAACCCAGGGTAAGCGCCGATTGCGCAAAATCCTCGGCCTCGGACAGGTTCGGATTGGCGTTGGCCTCGAGCACGTAAAGCGCACCGTCGGCGCGCAGGCGGAAATCCATCCGTGCATAACCAGTCAAATGCAGCGCGCGGAAAATGCGCTTCGACAGCTGCTCGAGCCGCGCGACGGTACCGTCCGGCAGCTCCCTCGCCGCCGCGGTCGTGATGCCGTATTTCTCCTGGTAGCGCCTGTCCCACTTGACCTTGCGCGTCGCGATCGCAGGCAGGTGCTCCGGCAGCGAGCCGAAGGTCATTTCCCAGACCGGCAGCACCGTCAAGCGGTCGTTGCCGATCACGCCGACATACAGCTCCCGGCCCTCGATGTACTCCTCGACGAGCGCGTCCGAATGGGTCTGTTCGTGGATGAAGACGATGCGCTCGGCGAGCTGCCGCTGATCGGCGACCACCGATGCGTGCGCTATACCCAGGGAGGCGTCCTCGGTCGAGGATTTCACGAACATCGGAAAACGCAGCTTGCGCGGCAGCCTCGCCTGCTTGCCGCGCGGGAACACCATGAACTGCGGCGTCGGGATACGATGATACGACAGCAGCTGCTTCGACAGAACTTTGTCGCGCGACAAGAGCATGCCGCGTGGATTGCAGCCGGTATACGGCTGATGCATCAGCTCCAGGAAGGCGACCACGTGCTGATCGTAGGTCACGATGCCGTCGAATTCCTCGAGTAGATTGAACACGATCTCCGGCTGCCAATCGCGGATCGCGTCGCGCAGATCAGACAAGCTGTCGCTGATGCCGATCGGCCGCACTTCATGGCCGGCGGCCCGCAGATGTGAAATCACGTCGTATTCGGTGCGCCACTCCTCGATTTCCTCCGGCGTCGCCCCGTCGAGCGAGGCGGGGGGCACCAGCGTCGAGTGCACGAGCACGAGCAGGCGCAGCTTCCTCACAGCGCCACGTGCGGCAGTTGCCGTTCCTCGTAGGACTCCGCCAGGCGCGCCACCAACCACGTCAAGTGCCCCTGCAATTCGCGGCGCGGTCCGCGCACGTAAAGATCGAGGGATTCGCAGCGCGCGACGACCAGGCGCAAAACTTGATGAACGAGGTATTCGCTGAACGCGCCGGAGCGCACGATCTGCTTGAGCAGCGGATTGCGCAGTTCGCGCACGACGCTGACCGCCTTCGGCGCGGTTCGCGTCCGCGGCACCGCCGTGAAGACCTTCATCAATAATTCGTCGGCACCGCTGCGCCGCGGCAACCGGTAGCGCGAAAATTTATGTTCGTAGTGTTCCCGCAGCGTACGCGTGTCCTCCGCGACGTCTTCGATCCGGCTGCGGTCGGTGACGAGCGGCGGCGCGCTGCGGATCTCGTCGGCCAGCGAATCGATGAACGCGAGCTTCGCAAACGCCGGCCAACCGCGATATTCCCGCCGCCACGCGGAATTCGGCTTCAACCAGACCGC
>JAYTQR010000094.1:0-3272 GCA_043746615.1 Gammaproteobacteria bacterium
GCTCGCCGAGCAGTTTCAAACACGCGATCTGGCCGGCTTCGGCTGCGCGCACAAACCGTTGGCGGTCGCGGCCGCGGGGGCCCTGCTCGCCTATGTGCGCGAAACCCAGAAATCGGCGCTGCCGCATTTGCGCAGCATGACGACCGAGGACCGCGACGCGGCGCTAGGCATGGACCCGGCGACGCGGCGCAACCTCGAACTCGACGAGAGCCTGGCCGGCAATCCCGACATGACCTTGGCGGGTGTGATCGACCGCACGGCAACGGCAATGGGAGGCCGGTTGTTGCGGCGTTGGCTCAACCGACCGCTGCGCGACCACGCGGCGCTGCAAGCGCGTTACGACGCGGTCGGGTGCTTGCTCGCGGATCTGAGCCATGATGCGCTGGCGGGACCGCTGCGCGCAATCGGCGACCTGGAACGTATTCTCGCGCGCATCGCACTGCGCTCGGCCCGTCCGCGCGATCTGGCGCAATTGCGCGGCGCGCTCGCGGTCCTACCTGGGTTACGCGCGGCGTTCGCGCCGCCGGGCGGCGTGCTGCCGGCAGCCTCCGCCCTGTTGCGGGAACTCGCCGGTGCCATCGGCGAACATGCCGATGAGTACGCCCTGCTCGCGCGCGCGCTCGTCGAGTCGCCGCCGCATTTCCTGCGCGACGGCGGCGTGATCGCCGACGGCTACGATGCCCTCCTCGATGAACTGCGGCGCCTCGGCGGCAATACCGAACAATTCCTGTTGGAACTGGAGCGCAAGGAGCGCGCGCGCAGTGGCTTGTCGAGCCTGAAACTCGGCTTCAACCGCGTCCAAGGATTTTTCATCGAGGTCAACCGCAGTCAAGCCGGCAAGGTGCCGACGGACTACGTACGCCGCCAAACCGTCAAATCGGCCGAACGTTTCAGCACCGCGGAGCTGCAGGCGTTCGAGGACCAGGTGCTCGGTGCGCGGGATCGAGCGTTCGCGCGCGAACGCGAATTATACGACGGCGTGCTCGATGCCTTGACGGGCGCGCTCGCGGCCTTGCAGTGCACGGCTGCGGCGCTTGCGCAACTCGACGTGCTGGCCTCGTTCGCCGACCGCGCCGGCGCTTTGGATTGCGTGCGGCCGGAATTGGTCGCGGCGCCGATGCTGCGGATCGATGGCGGCCGTCATCCGGTCGTCGAACGCGCCGGCTGCGAAGCATTCGTGCCGAACGATCTGCGCCTCGACGACTCGCGCCGCATGCTGATCATCACCGGACCGAACATGGGCGGCAAGAGCACCTTTATGCGGCAGACCGCCCTGATCGCGATTCTCGCGCACATCGGCGCATTCGTTCCCGCGAAGCGCGCCGTGCTCGGACCGCTGGACCGGATCTTCACGCGCATCGGCGCCTCGGACGACCTCGCCGGCGGACGCTCGACGTTCATGCTGGAGATGACCGAAACGGCAAACATCCTGCACCATGCGACCGACCGCAGCCTCGTGCTGATGGACGAAATAGGCCGCGGCACGAGCACGTTCGACGGCCTGTCCTTGGCCTGGGCATGCGCGGCGTTCATTGCCGCGGAGGTCCGCGCGTTCACGCTGTTCGCGACGCATTATTTCGAACTCACCGGCCTTGCCGAGGAAGCGCCGACGGTCGCCAACGTGCACGTCGAGGCGGTCGAGCACGGCGACAAGCTCGTGTTTCTGCACAGTGTCCGCGACGGTCCCGCGAATCAGAGCTATGGCCTGCAGGTCGCCGCGCTCGCCGGCATTCCGAGATCCGTGACCGAGCAGGCGCGCCGCTATCTTGCCGAATTGGAGCGCGAGCGCGATGCGTTGCGCAGCCATGCATCGCAGCAAGGCGAGCTACCGTTGTTCGCCACGCCGCCGGCCGCACCGGCGCCCCTATC
Source organism: Gammaproteobacteria bacterium (assembly GCA_043746615.1). Lineage (GTDB taxonomy): Bacteria > Pseudomonadota > Gammaproteobacteria > Steroidobacterales > Steroidobacteraceae > Bog-1198. The sequence goes on from JAYTQR010000094.1 coordinate 1,870, forward strand.
CGCGGCATCTTGCGCGGCGCTCGAAGCCTTGCGCGCAATCGATCCGGATTCCCTGAGTCCGCGCGAAGCGCTGGATCTGCTGTACCGGATCAAGCACCTGGCGGGCAATTCCTAGCCGTCCGTTGTACCGATGACACCGACTGGAGGAATTACCGATGGCCGAATCGTCCGTGACCGGGCGCTGCTTCTGCGGCGCGGTGCGCTACCGCTGTGATCCGCCATTGTGCGCACCAACCCTGTGCCACTACGCATCCTGCCGGCGTGCGACCGGCCGCGACCGCCGCGTCAGCGGACGAATTTCCCGGCACGCAAGAATTCTGCGCCTTGCCGTACGACCTCGAGCGAAAACAACATGCCGGCATGATTGACCGGCAGCACGAGATGATCGCTGGCGCCGGCAAGCCGCGTCTCTTCGACCAGCACGACACCATCGTTCGGGCCGTCGAACTGCGCCACCAGGCCGCCAAGACCGAACGCTGTATCACCGGCGATGATGCCGAGTTCACGCGGCCCATGCCAGCGCCGCGGCGTCGCGCACCCGCGTGCCGCGGCGTCGAGCACCGCCTCTTCGATACCGCGGCCGAGCAGATTCCTGCCGAATGGCAGGCGCGCCAAACCCAACGCGGCGCGGCTCCCCTGAGCCGGAGGGCCCAGCAGCAAGATGCGCCCCGGCGGCAACGGCGGCGGATTCTCGCACAGCTTCAGGATCACGAGCCCGCCCATACTGTGACCGACGAGGTGCAGCGTATCCGCGGCGCCATTCTCGCCCGCGCAGCAAGCCGCGACGAACTCGCCCAACTCGGCGGCACTCTCGCTGATCGTCGCCGACATCGAGTGGTATGGAAAATTACGATCCTCGGCGAGCAGTTCGCGCGCGAGTTCGCGGCGCAGATACGTCGCCTCGAGACCCGTGAACCACAGCCCATGCACATAGACGATGATCGTGCTCACGGCATCGAACTCGCGGAGTCGCCGGGCTCACCGGCGCAAATGCTGGATCACGGCGCGGTTCGTATGTGAGGATACGGTCGCGGTCGCCTCGTCGGCCGGTAGCCAGCGGAATTGCAGATGCTCTGCGGCACTCAAGGCGACCGGGACTCGCTCCGGCAGCGCCAGCGCGAACGCATGCTCTCGGTTACGCGTGATTTCCGGCGCGTAGACCCGGCCGAACGCTGGCAGGATTGCGTAGACCTGCAGCCAATGCAGATCCGTCAGCACCCCGGCGGTGATGCCGGTTTCCTCGATGACTTCGCGGCGCGCCGCATGGTCCGGCAGTTCACCCCATTCGAGACTGCCGGTCACGGACTGCCAGAAGCCCGCCGGCTTGCGGCGCTCGAGCAGCAGAAATTCCCCGGCGAGCGTGTAAATCACGATCAACACCGATTCTGGGCGGCGCAGTTTCG
>JAYTQR010000095.1:0-9049 GCA_043746615.1 Gammaproteobacteria bacterium
GGATCCTGTTGCAGAAGGCCGAGGGTTCGCCCGAGCTCGCGCAGCGTCGCCGCCGCATCGGCAGCCGCGGACGCTTGGCCCGCCGCCTTCGCCGTGTTCATTTCGCGCGCGACGCCCTGCAGGACCGCGAGCGCTTCTGGCGTGTTGAAATCATCCTGCATCGCCGCGTGCAATTTGGCCGCCGCCGCCTCGTCGATGCGCCCATCCGGGCCCGTATCCTTGAGCGCGCGGTACAGTCCCAGCAGCGTTTCGTCCGCCTGCGTCAACTGTTCGGCGGAATAATTGATCGGTCCGCGGTAATGGCTGCCGATCAGGAAAAAGCGCAGCACCTCCGGATCGCGCACCGTCTTGAGCAAATCGCGCACCGTGAAAAAATTGCCGAGCGACTTCGACATCTTCTCCTCGTTGATGCGCACGAAGCCGTTGTGCATCCAGACGTTGACGAACGGCGGGCCGCAAGCGGCGCAGGATTGCGCGATTTCATTCTCATGGTGCGGGAACTTCAAGTCCATACCGCCGCCGTGCAAATCGAAATGCCTGCCGAGCAAGCTCGTCGACATCGCCGAACATTCGATGTGCCAGCCCGGTCGCCCCGCTCCCCACGGTGAATCCCACGCCGGCTCGCCGGGCTTCGCGCCCTTCCACAGCACGAAATCCAGAGGATCGCGCTTCGCATCGTCCACCTGCACGCGCGCGCCGGCGCGCAGATCGTCGAGCTTCTTGCCCGACAAACGGCCGTAGTCGGCGAACCGGCGCACCGCGTACAGTACGTCGCCGCCGGCGACGTACGCATACTGCTTGTCGATCAATGTCCGGATCATCGCGATGATCGCGTCGATATAGTCGGTCGCGCGCGGCTCCGCGTCCGGCGCATCGAGTCCGAGCGCCGCGCAATCCTCGTGCATCGCGGCCGTGAAACGCCGTGCGAGCGCCGCCCAGTCCTCGCCGTTTGCGGCAGCCCGTTCGATGATCTTGTCGTCGATGTCGGTGATGTTGCGGACGTAGGTGAGCTTGAAGCCGAGCGCGCGTAAATAGCGCTGCACCATGTCGAACACGGTGAGCATGCGCGCATGCCCCAAGTGAATGTAGTCGTAGACGGTGATGCCGCACACGTACATGCGTATCCCGCCCGCAAGCAAGGGTTTGAACTCTTCTTTGAGGCCGGTCAGCGAATTATGGATTTTGAGCATGGGATTCGAGGCGGATGCGTGCCGCCGCCGCCGGAATCACCTTCAGCAGCGGCGCGAGCTCCGGCCCGTGCATCTGGCCGGTCAACGCGAGCCTGAGCGGCAGATACAGATCGGCGCCCTTGCGTCCGGTGCGCTCCTTGAGAATTTTCGTCAACAGCTGCCAATCGCTGCCGGCCTCGGCGAGCGCCGCGGCGGCGGCGGCGAAAAATGCGGTGCCTGCAGCCGCGATGATGCGCCGCTCGGGCTCCTGCAGCGGCGGCAGCTCGCCATGCACGACGGCGCGCCACGGTGCGGCATCGGCCGGCAGAATGACGTTGTGTCGAACCAGCTCGGCGAATGCAGCGTCGTCGCCGGCGTCTAGCCAAACGCCGATCTCGGCGGCCGGCATCCGCGCCAAGGTTTCCTTCTGCCAATGAATCAACTGCGTCTCGTCGAAGCGTGCCGCCGCGCGGCCCAAGTGCTCCGGGCGAAAATGCGCCGGCATGTCCGCCGCGGCGAGCCAGCCGTCGGCGTCGCCCGTATGCCCCAGCCGGAACAAGTGATTGAGCACCGCCTGGCTCAAAAAGCCGCGCTCGCGGAAATCCTGGGCGCTCGTGCTGCCGTGGCGTTTCGACAAGGGGGCGCCGTCCGCGCCGACCAGCAAGCCGACGTGGCCATAGCCCGGCCGACGCAATCCCAAGGCATCGAGCACCATCAATTGGCGCGGCGTGTTGGTCAGGTGGTCATCGCCGCGCAGCACCTGGGTCACGCCCATCAACGCATCGTCGACGGCGTTGCAGAAGAAAAACGATGCCGTACCGTCCTCGCGGCGTATGATGAAATCGCCGATAGCGGCGCCATCGATACGCTGCGCGCCGTGCACCGCATCGACGAATTCGACAACTGCATCCTCCGGCACCGCGAAGCGCAGCGTCGGTCGAAGACCACGCGTTTCGCGCTCCGCGCGTTCCGCGCCGCTCAAGCGGCGGCAGGTGCCGGCGTAGCGCGGCGGCTTGCCCGCCATGCGCAGCAGCTTGCGCGACAGATCCAGCTCCTCGGCCGTGCAGTAGCATGGATAAACGTTGCCTTGCGCCACGAGACGCGCAAACAGCTCGCAGTACACTGCGCCGCGCTCCGACTGCAAATAGGGGGCCGAAGGGCCGCCGACGTCGGGACCCTCGTCCCAATCGAAGCCCAACCGGCGCATTTCGCCGATCAACTCGTCGCGGAAGCGCCGTTGACTTCTCTCGACATCGGTGTCCTCGATGCGCAAGATGAATCGGCCGCCGCTGTTGCGGGCCCACAAATAGCTGAATAAAGCGGTGCGCACGTTCCCCAAGTGCAAGGATCCGGTGGGACTGGGTGCGAACCTCGTCACGGCAGGTGCTGTCATAGCTGAAGATTGTACCCATTCGAGTAGAATCCCGGAGTATGAAGCAACGACTCCTCGGCATTATCCTCGTGGCCGCGGGCATGACCCGGCTCGCCGCCGCCGCCGCACCCGCCGCCGCCGCACCGGCGCGGCCGCGGGTCGAAGTAGTCACGTCGCTCGGGAATTTCACGGTCGAACTGAATCCGGAACGCGCGCCGCTCACCGTCGCGAATTTCTTGAAATACGTCGATCGAGGCCAGTACACGAACACGCTGTTCCACCGCGCGATCGCGAATTTCGTGATTCAGGGCGGCGGCTATGACACGCATGACCGCTTGAAAACCGCGCCGTTCACGACGGTCAACGAGTCCGGCAACGGCCTGACCAACCAACGCGGCACCGTCGGGCTCGCGCGCGGCGCGGCGCCGCACAGCGGCGATTGCCAGTTCTACGTGAATCTCGCCGACAACAGCGATCTGGATCCGAGCGTTGCCCACTGGGGATACGCCATCTTCGGCAAGGTCGTGCAAGGCATGGACGTCGTCGACTTGATCGGCGATCAAGCGACCGGCGCAAAAGGTCCGTTTCCGGCGGATTCGCCGCTGACTCCCGTCATCATCCAGCGCATCGTGCGGCTGAAGACGCCCTAAGGCCGGCCCCGCGCGCATGACCTCGCGCCCCGCTGTTCACCGACCGACGCGCGCATTGCCGCACGCGTGACGACGCTGTTCATTGCCGATTTGCACATCGACGCCGCCCACCCGGCGATCACCAGCCAATTTCTCGATTTCCTGCGGACCGACGCCGCCCGCGCCGAGGCGTTGTACATACTTGGTGATCTGTTCGAGTCTTGGGTCGGCGACGATGCCGCGGATGCGGCGCAAACCGCCGTCATCGACGGCTTGCGTGCCCTGACCGCGGGCGGCGTGCCGTGTTTCGCGATGCACGGCAACCGCGATTTCTTGCTGGGCGAGCGGTTTTGCGCGCTGGCCGGCGCCGAATTGCTGTCCGATCCGCAGCTTCTGACCCTGTACGGCGCCCGGGTCTTGCTGATGCACGGCGATGCCCTGTGCACCGACGATCGGGCCTATCAGCGCCTGCGGGCGACGGTGCGGCATCCGCACTGGCAGCGCCAATTTCTCGCGCTGTCGATCGCCGAGCGTCGAGCGCTCGCGGGCGCGGCGCGCGCCGGCAGCCGCGCGCACGCGGCCGCGATCGAATACGCGATCGCCGACGTCAACCCGGACAGCGTCGAGGCGGTGCTGCGCACCGCCGGCATCGACCTGTTGTTGCACGGACACACGCACCGCCCCGCCGTGCATCGGCTGAATCTGGACGGTCGAGATTGCACGCGCATCGTGCTCGGCGATTGGTACAGCCAGGGCAGCGTGCTGCGCTGGGATCCGGGCGGCTACGAACTATGCGCGTTGCCTAGGCCGGTTGGCCCGAGTGAAAGCGGAACTCCGGATCCGGCAGCGTGATCAACTCGGCTTCGGCGCGCGCGAACGCGTCGATGCGTGCATCGAGGCGAACTCCGCTGCGCTGTGCAGCACGCTGCGCGAGATCGAGATACAGTTTGAAATGACGCGCCTCCGCCTGGTGTAAATCAGCGAAAAATTCGTCGAGCGGCGCACCGATGCGCCGGGACAAGACCTCGAACCGTTCACAAGAGCGCGCTTCGATGAACGCGCCGCAGATCATCAAGTCGATCTCGCGCCCCGGCTCGGCCGGCGCTACGAGACGGCGCAGCCGCGCGGCGTAACGCCCCGGAGCCAAACGCCGCGGCGTGATTCCGAGTCTCGCGATCAGCTTCGCGACCTGCTCATAATGGCGCAGCTCTTCACGCGCAAGCCGCGACAATTTCGCGGCGAGTTCGAGGTCCTCCGCATACGCGAACATCAGCGCGAGCGCGGTGGAAGCGGCTTTTTTCTCGCAGTTGGCGTGGTCGATCAGCAGCAGCTCGTGCATGCCGCACGCCCTCTCGACCCACGCAGCCGGCGTCGCGGCGCGCAACAGCGGATGCGCAGCCGGTGCGCTCGCGGTATCCGCCGCGGCCGCAGCGCCCGGTGCGCGCCGCATTCCCGGCGTGCCCGGCAAACTAGCGGCACTCACGTGGGCGCCCTGAGCGCATCGATCGCCGCCAGCAGGTCGTGCGCCGATTGATAGCGGTCGGCGGGCGCCTTCGCCAGCAGCCGCACGAGGATCCGTTCAAAGTCCGTAAATTGCGGTGCGATCGCCGGCAGTTCCGCGCGCTTGTGCTTGTAGATCACTTCCATCGCGGAAGCGCCCTTGTAGGGCTTTTGACCGGTCAGCATCTCGTAGAAAATCACGCCGAGACTGTACAAATCGCTGCGCGCATCGATTGGTTCGGCGTGTCCTTGTTCAGGGCTCATGTAGTACGGCGTGCCGAATATTTCGCGCGCACCGGTCAATTCGGCGTCGAGGGTGTTCGCCTTGGCGAGACCGAAATCGATCAGGCACAAGGTGCCGTCGTCGCGCAGCATGATGTTCGCCGGCTTCAAGTCCCGGTGCAGCACGCCGACGGAGTGTATCGCCTCGAGGGCGCTCGCGATCTGCCGCAGGTACTCCAGCGCCGCCAGGGCGGACAGCGGCCCTTTCATGCGCTGGCGCAGATCTCCGGCCGGAAAATGCTCCATCGCGATATACGCGTGGTCATCGGCTACGCCCAAATCGAAGATGCGCACGATGTTCTTGTGCGCAAGTCCGGCGATTATTTGGTACTCCTGCAGGAATCGGTCGAAGCTCACCAAGCGTTCGGACACGTCGGGCACCTGATTGAACACTTTGAGCACGACGATGCCGCCGGCGCGTTCGCTCTCCGCGAGATAAATGGTGCACATGCCGCCGCTGCCGACCGTCTTGATGCAGCGATGGCCGCGAATCATGACGTTTCCGAAGCGCTGTCGCTGGTCGTAATCCGGCCGCGCCCGCAGGGCCGCGAGCGCCTGCCGATGTTCCCGCGCTGCGTCTGCGAGCGCCCGCAGCAGGGACGCATGATCGATTTTCTTGCCGAACACTCGATGCAGTCCGCGCACCGCCGCCGGCAGTTGCACCGGCGGATCCTCGAGCGCGAGCAGCACGATCGGCGCGAACTCCGGCCGCGCCAGCAACTCGCGGGCCAGGATCTCCATCGCGGCGGCCGGCGGCGCGGCGACGATTACGACCGCATCGTACCCTGCCGCGACGAATTCCGGCACCCACGGCGCATCTTCGCCGATGCGGTATTCGACGATGACCGCGTCCGGCCACTCGACCTCGACGTGCTTCTTGACGAGCAGGCGCTGATCCGCGTGCGATGCCAGCACCAACAGACGCAAACCCATTGCAAATGCCGCTACCGGCTCACGCGCTAAAGGACGTGAACGGTCTTGAGCGAGCGGCTGACCGCCGCGCGGCGTTGCTGCTTCGCGTCGTCCGAGCGTTCGCGCTGCAGCCTGGTCAGGTACTCCGGCGTCACGTCGCCGGTAACGTATTCACCGGAAAAACACGATGTGTCGAAATCCTTGATTTTCGCGTCGTCGTGGCGCACCGCGTGTTCCAGATCGGTCAGATCCTGATAAATCAGCCAATCCGCGCCGATGATCGCCCGAACCTCTTCGTCGGTGCGACCGGCGGCTACCAATTCGGAGGTGTCCGGCATGTCGATGCCGTAGACGTTCGGGTAGCGGACCGGCGGCGCGGCCGAGGCGAAATACACCTTTTTCGCGCCTGCCTCGCGCGCCATGTCGATGATTTGCGCCGACGTCGTGCCGCGCACGATCGAATCATCCACGAGCAGCACGGTCTTGCCGCGAAATTCGAGATCGATCGCATTCAATTTGCTGCGTACCGATTTCGAGCGCTGTTCTTGTCCCGGCATGATGAACGTGCGGCCGATGTAGCGGTTCTTGATGAAACCCTCGCGATACTTGACGCCAAGCAATTGCGCGACCTGCACCGCGCTCGTGCGGCTGGTGTCGGGTATCGGGATGACGACGTCGATATCGTGGTCCGGGCGCTCCCGCTTGATCTTCTCGGCCAGATGCTCGCCCATGCGCAGGCGCGCCTTGTAGACGGAAATGTTGTCGATGATCGAGTCGGGGCGCGCAAAATACACGTACTCGAAAATACAGGGCGTGTGGCGTATCGCGGCGACACACTGCTGCGCGTAGAAGCGTCCCAGCTCGTCGATGAAAACAGCCTCCCCGGGAGCCACGTCGCGCACCAGCTTGAATCCGAGCATATCGAGCGCGACGCTTTCCGACGCGAGCATCCATTCGAAACCCTTTTTCGTTTCGCGCTTGCCGATGACCAGCGGACGAATGCCGTTCGGGTCGCGGAATCCGAGGATGCCATGGCCGATGACCATGGCGACGACCGCATAGCCGCCGCGGCAGCGGCGGTAGACCGCGTTGGCCGCGGCGAAAATATCGGCCGGTGTCACCCGTGGCGTGCCGACGCGCTGCATTTCGGAGGCCAGCACGTTCAGCAGCACCTCGGAATCGGACGTGGTGTTCAAGTGGCGGCGGTCCTCGTGCACCATGACTTCGGTCAGTTCGCGCGCATTGGTCAAATTGCCGTTGTGCGCGAGACAGATGCCGTACGGCGAATTGACGTAGAACGGCTGCGCATCTTGCGCGCTGTCGCAACCGGCCGTCGGATAGCGGACGTGGCCGATGCCGACGTTGCCTTTCAACTTGACCATGTGCTTTTGCTGGAACACGTCGCGCACCAGACCCGAATCTTTGCGCATGAACAGCGCGCCGGCCTCCGCGGTCATGATGCCGGCGGCATCCTGGCCGCGGTGCTGCATTACGGTCAGGGCGTCATAAATCCGTTGATTGACGGCGCTGACTCCGACGATTCCGACGATACCGCACATCCAGGACCTCCGCTCTAGTTGACGTCGACTGCGGTCCGGCGCCGGTGCTTGGGCCACGCGTTGCCGTTCTCTCCGGCCATCGTTTTGAACCAATCGCCGAGCTTTTCACCATACGGAATCAGCGTCGAACGATGCCACCAGGACTCTGTATTCAAATGCACCAATTGACCGCCGATCACGACGAGTGCGACGAGCACGGAGCCGCGCAGCGCGCCGAACATCAAGCCGAGCAGGCGGTCCGGCATGCCGAGTCCGACGCTGCGCATGATCAGGCCGAGAAAGTGGCCGACCAAGTGGCCGGCAAACACGACTGCGACCAGCACGATCAGCCGCGCGATCCACGGCCGCAGGGCCGGCGACGCCAAGTAGCCGCCAAGATACGGCTCGACCCGCGAACCGTAGCTCCATGCCGCGTAAAGGCCGACGATCCAGAACACGAGCGAGACCGCCTCACGCACGAAGCCGCGCATCAAGCCGACCAGCGCCGAGGCCAAGACGACGAACAGGATCAAAATATCGGCCCCACTCACCTAACCATCCTCGGCATCGACTGCTCCAAGCGCGCCCAAAACCGCAAGCGCGGCGCTAGTTTACCGCAGCGCGACGGCTTCGGGGCGTGATCCGCTGCGCGCTCGCACTGAATCATCTGGGCGCGGTCAGCGCGACGAGGCTCGAACGCCGACCTTGCGCCTTGAGTTTCGCGATCCAGTGCAACGCGTAGTTACGATCGGCAAATGGGCCGATGCGCACGCGGTACCGCAGCATCCGGCCTTTTCCGTTCGACGAGATGTAGACCGCGTAGCCCCTCGATTGCAGCGTACGGCGGAGCTTTTCCGCATTGCCTTTGTCCGAAAAACTGCCGAGTTGCACCGCCCAGGCGCCGCGCCGCGGCGGCAAGGTCGCGGGCTTCGCGGCACGATGCGCCACCGTGGACATGGGGGGCGACGGCGCCGCTTCAAGCGTTGGCCGCGCCGGTGCGGCCGGTTTGGCCTGCGGCGCCGGCACCGCGGACGGCGCCGCGGACGGCGCCGATAATTCCGCGGCGCCCGGCGGCGCGGCCGCCGTGTTCGCCGCCGGCGCGCTCGTTACGGCTTGCGGTTGCGGCTCGAGCGCGGTCGCCGGGTTTTGCGAAACATCGACCGTAACCGTGCGCATCGGTTCGGCCGAGACGCCGGCCGGAGGCTGGTTCGGTGCGGCAGATGCCGGCGGCTTGCCGCCGAATAGCAACTCCGGCACGACCAATACGACGACGGCGACCAAAATCGTCGCGCCGACGAGCCGCTCTTTGACGCGACGATCCATGGTCCTGTATTCCGCCTTTTATCCAACCCCGCGTGGCGCCGCAGTATATTCGGTCGCGCAGTCCTTGGGCAGAAAGCCCCGGGCTTCCAGCCAGTCGAGTGCCGGGCCGACTGTATGAAACGAACCGAAGACGACGATACGATCGCGGGGCCCGGCGGCCGCGCACGCCGCCTCGCACGCTTCTGCGATCGTGCCGGCGGTCCGCGCCGGAGCCGCAAGCTTCACCACCGCAACGCTGTGCGCGAGCGCGGCTGCGCTGCGGCCGCGTTCGCCCGCGGTCGACACGAACCACCACCAATCGACGGCGCCGGCCAGTTCGGCGAC
>JAYTQR010000096.1:0-13630 GCA_043746615.1 Gammaproteobacteria bacterium
GCGCCGGTGAAACTGCCGCGCTTGTGGCCGAACAGCTCGCTTTCCATCAGTTCAGTCGGGATCGCGCCGCAATTGACCGGAACGAAGGGTCCGTCGCGCCGCGGCCCGGATTCGTGAATCAGTTTGGCGACCAATTCCTTGCCGGTACCGGATTCGCCGCAAATATGCACCGGCGCCTGGCTGCGGGCGACACGCGCAATCATTTCGCGCAGGTTCTGCATCGATAGGGAAGTGCCGAGCAGGCGGGGACCGAACACGCTGGTGTCGCCGTCGCCGGATTCGGAGAGTTTCAGCGCGCTGCTGATCAATTTCCGCAAGCCGGTGAGATCCAAGGGTTTGGAGACGAAGTCGAAGGCGCCCAATTTGAGCGCGCGCACCGCCGTTTCCATGTTGCCGTGGGCCGTGATGACCGCGACCGGCACGTTCGGCGTGCAATTCTGCATCCAATCGACGAGTTGCAGGCCGTCGCCGTCCGGCAGCTGCATGTCCGTCAGGCACAGGTCGTACGGCTCCGTCTTCAGCAGGCGCTGCGCGGCCGCGACCGTGCCGACCGTGCGCGGGCTCAGATCCATGCGCTGCAGGGTGATCGTCAGCAGTTCGCACAAATCCGGTTCATCGTCGACGATCAGCACCGCGGGCTTGTTCATGCCCCTATTGTAGCGTTGCGCGGCACGCCGTTACTCCTCCCAACGCTGTGGGTCGGCAAAGACGGTCCGGAACCGGCTGCCGCCGCCGGACCGCGGCTCGTACAACAGGACCGCCCTGTTCAACTGACACAGTTCGCGCGCGATGAACAGCCCGAGTCCGGTACCGCCTTTGCGCCCGGTGAAGAACGGCTCGAAAATGCGGTCCACGGCCTGCGGATCGATACCGGGCCCGCGGTCGGCCACTTCCAAGTACGGGCGGCTATTCGGCGCCAGCCGGGCGAGCTTGATTTCGATGCCGCCTTCGCCGTACCTCAGCGCGTTGTCGCACAAATTCCAAACGACCTGGCGCAGATGGCTGGGATCGAACCTCACTTCCAGACCCGGCGCCTCCTCGGCGATCGTGATCCGCGCCGCGGGAATCTGCATCGTTTCGGCAAATTCGCCGACGAAATCCTCGAGCCAGGCGTCGAGCGGCAGGCGCTCCGGCTGAGTCGCTTCGCGCCGCGACAGCTGCAGGACGTTGTTGATGATCGTACTGACGCGCTCGGAGTTGCTGCGGATGATATCGGTCAGCCGCCGTTCATCGGCCCCGATATTCGGGCTCTCAGCGAGCAGTTGTCCCGCGTGGCTCATCGCGCCGACCGGGTTTCTGATCTCATGGGCGATACTCGCCGAGAGCCGCCCGAGGGCGGCGAGCTTGCTTTGCTGCACGCGCTCGGCCATCAGGCTGGTGTCCTCCAGGAAAATCAACGTCGGTCCCGGCGAGGTGCCGCCGAGCAGCGCGAAGTGCGGCTGAAACACGCGCGCACCGTCGGCGGCGACGAAACTCGACGGTGCGCGGCCGTACTGTACGTGTTGGCGCCAGGTGCTCAAGGAGTACAGCAAGCGCGGCGAAACTTCTCCGAGCAGCGCGCCCGGCACGGCGCGTTCGTCGCCCAATATTTCGGCGGCGGATTCGTTGATCAGGCGGATCTTGTCGCCGGCGTCGACGACCAGCAGGCATTCGCGCAAGTGCTGGACGATGTACTGGGACAATTCGGCTAGGTTCGCGAGGTCGACGTCCTTTTGCCGGACCAAATCCTCGCTTTCCCGCATGCGGTTCGCGACGAAGCTCGCGGCGGTGGCGATCGTGAACAGCAGTGCTCCCAACAGACCCGCGGTGGCGTAGTTGCCGCTATCGGCGGCGCCGTTCAGTTGCAGCCAAATCGTATGGCTAAGTATCGCGAGCACGGCGGTCGCGGCGAGAAACAGCGCGCTGCGCATCGGCCATAGGAACGCCAGGGCGCCGACCGGAACGACGAAAAGCATCCCCAGGCCGCTGCCGACGCCGCCGCAGCTGTGCAGGATCAGCATCAGGACGCTGACATCGGCGCCCGCCTGCACGATCGACAGTGCGTGGACGGATGCGCTGCGCCGGCGCACTGCGGCTACACTGAATAGTCCGAACAGCAGATAGAAGCTCGTCGCGGCGACGAAGGTTCTCGGAAACGCGACCGAGAGCGCGCGCGCTCCGCTCGCGGCATACACCGACAGCAACAGGATCGGCACGAGAATCCGGTAAAGATTCAGCAAGCCGAGCACGCGCCAATTAAGCTCCCGGCGGGGTCCCGCTTCGCGTTTGGTCGTGGTCATCAACGGCTCGAATCTCTCTGGTGGCTTTGCGCTGGTGGTGAGCTTAATTCAGAATAGCGCGTCTTACAGCGGGATCGGTCGTATCGAAGGGCACGCATGAATTTGCACGAATATCAGTCGAAGCAGCTTTTCGCCGAATACGCCATCCCCGTGCCGAAGGGCCTGGCCGCCGACTCAGTCCAAGGGGCGGCGGCGGCGGCCCGCGAACTCGGCGGCTCGCTGTGGGTCGTCAAAGCCCAGGTCCACGCCGGCGGACGGGGCAAGGCCGGCGGCGTCAAGGTCGTCAAGGACTTGGAGGCCGTCGCCGCCGCCGCCGGGGCGATGCTCGGCACGCGCTTGGTGACGCACCAGACCGGGCCGGACGGTCTGCCGGTCAGGCAAGTCTACGTCGAGATGGGATCAACGATCGCACGGGAAATTTACCTCAGTTTGGTGCTCAATCGCGAGGCGGGACGCATTGCCTTCGTCGCGTCCGCGGCCGGCGGCATGGACATCGAGGAGGTCGCCGAGCACGCGCCGCAGAAGATCATTCGCGTCGATGTGCATCCGGCGGCGGGGCTCCAAGACTATCAATGCCGGCTGCTGGCTTACGGATTGTCCCTCGCCGGCGCGCACGTCGCGCAGTTCGGCCGCATCGCGCACGCGCTCTACCGTCTGTATGTGGAGCGCGACGCGAGCCTCGTCGAGATCAATCCGCTGATCCTCACCGCCGACGGCGCAATGCTGGCCTTGGACGCCAAGATCAACATCGAGGACAACGCCCTGTTCCGGCAAAAGGCGTTGGCGGCGATGCGCGATCCGTCGCAGGAAGACGCGATGGAACGTAAGGCCGCAGAACATGAACTGAATTATGTCTCGCTCGCCGGCAACATCGCCTGCATGGTCAATGGCGCCGGTCTCGCGATGGCGACCATGGACTTGATCCAGTTGCACGGCGGCGCACCGGCCAATTTTCTGGACGTCGGCGGCGGCGCGACCAAGGAGCGCGTCAGCGCCGCGTTCCAGCTGATTTTGTCGAATCCCAAGGTCGCGGCGATCTTGATCAACATTTTCGGCGGCATCGTCCGCTGCGACATGATCGCCGAGGGCATCATCGCCGCGGTCAAGGAGGTGGGAGTCGCCATTCCGGTCATCGTGCGCTTGGAGGGCACGAACGCGCCGCGCGCGCGCGAACTGTTGGCGCACAGTGGTCTCGCCATTACGCCGGCGCGCGATCTGACCGACGCCGCAACCAAGGCCGTGAGCCTCGCCGGAGCGCGCCGATGAGCATTCTGGTCGACGCGCGCACGCAGCTGATCTGCCAGGGTTTCACCGGCAAGCAAGGCACGTTCCATTCCGAGCAATGCTTGGCCTACGGCACGCGGCTCGTTGGCGGCGTCACGCCGGGCCGCGGCGGCGGGCAGCATTTGGGATTGCCGGTGTTCGACACCGCCAAAGAAGCAGTCGCACAGACCGGCGCGACGGTCAGCATGATCTACGTGCCGGCGCCGTTCGCCGCGGATGCGATCCTGGAGGCGGCCGACGCGGGCGTTGAGCTGATCGTCTGCATCACGGAAGGTATACCGGTCAATGACATGGTGCGGGTCAAGGCGGCGCTGCCGAGCTACGGCGCGCGGCTGATCGGGCCGAACTGCCCCGGCATCATCACGCCGGAGGAGTGCAAGATCGGCATCATGCCGGGATTCATCCATAAAAAAGGCTGCGTCGGCATCGTCTCGAGGTCCGGCACCTTGACTTACGAAGCGGTATTTCAAACTACGAACAACGGTTTGGGGCAGAGCACCTGCGTCGGAATCGGCGGCGATCCGGTGCGCGGCATGAATTTCTCCGACGTGCTGCAACTGTTCGAGCGTGATCCGCAGACGGAAGGCATCGTCATGGTCGGCGAGATCGGCGGCAGCGACGAGGAAGCCGCCGCTGCCTACATCGGCGCGCACGTCACCAAGCCGGTCGTCGCGTATATCGCCGGCGTCGCGGCGCCTCCGGGCAAACGTATGGGCCACGCCGGCGCGATCGTCGCCGGCGGCAGGGGCACCGCGGCCGCGAAATTCGCGGCGCTGGAGGCGGCCGGCATCACGACGGTGCGCTCGCCGGCGGAATTGGGCTCGGCGATCGCGCAGCGGCTGAAATAAGGGGGATCGGTTTGAGCAATCCGCGGACGCTGCGCGTGGTCATGGCGCAGCTCAATTTGATCGTCGGCGACGTCGACGGCAATACGTCGCGGATCGTCGCCGCGGCCGCCGCTGCGCGCGACCGCGAGCATGCCGATTTGATCCTGCTGCCGGAGCTCGCCGTGTCGGGTTATCCGCCCGAGGACCTGCTGTTCCACGCCGGCATGCGCTCGCAGGTCGCCCGTTCGCTCGAGCGCTTGCGCCACGAGGTGCGCGGCATCACGTTGATCGCAGGCTATCCGGAATACGCCGGCGCGCAGATCTTCAATTCGGCGGTCATCATCCGCGACGGTCTGGTGCTCGCCAATCACCGCAAGGCCTGCTTGCCGAACTACCGCGTGTTCGACGAGAAGCGCTATTTCACGCCGGGCACGGAGCCCACCGTGATCGACGTGCACGGGGTCAAGGCGGCCGTGCTGGTCTGCGAGGACTTTTGGGAGGCGCAACCGGCGCAGCGGGCCAAACAGGCCGGCGCGCAACTGCTCCTGGTCATCAATGCATCGCCGTATGAGGTGCACAAGCAAGCGCAGCGCGAAGACTTGGTCGCGCGTCAACGCATCAGCGAGCTCGGCCTGCCGGTCGTGTTCGTGAATATGCTCGGCGGCCAGGACGAACTGGTGTTCGACGGCAACTCGTTCGTCATGGACGCTGCGGCACGCGTCTGCTTGCGCGCGCCGGCGTTCACCGAGGGCCTCTACGCGGTCGATCTTAACCTCGATGCCGCCGGCATCGTCCAGCCGTCGCCCGGATTGATAGCGCCGCTGCAGGGCGAGGAGGAGAGCGTTTACGGCGCGCTCGTGCAGGGCACGCGCGACTATGTG
The DNA here is from genome assembly GCA_043746615.1 of Gammaproteobacteria bacterium. GTDB lineage: Bacteria > Pseudomonadota > Gammaproteobacteria > Steroidobacterales > Steroidobacteraceae > Bog-1198. The sequence goes on from JAYTQR010000096.1 coordinate 5,272, forward strand.
GACAAGCATCGATTCCCGGGCGCCGTCATGGGTTTGTCCGGCGGCGTCGATTCGGCACTGACCCTGTGCATCGCGGTCGATGCGCTCGGTGCGGAACGCGTGCATTCGGTCTCGATGCCGTCGCGCTACACCTCGACGATGAGCATCGACGATGCGGCACTGCAGGCGTCGTGGCTCGCGGTCAAGCACAGTGTGATTTCGATCGAAGGCATGTTCGAAGCGACGCTCGCGGCCTTGGCCGGCGAATTCGCGGGCCGCCCGCCGGACACCGCCGAAGAGAACATCCAGTCGCGCTGCCGCGGCGTGCTGTTGATGGGCATCTCGAACAAGACCGGCAAGATGCTGCTGACGACGGGCAACAAGAGCGAAATGTCGGTGGGCTACGCGACGCTGTACGGCGACATGGCCGGTGGTTTCGCGCCGATCAAGGATTGCAGCAAACTGTTGGTCTACCGGCTCGCGCGTTGGCGCAACGCCCGAGCGCCGGCGATTCCGCAGCGTGTCATCGAACGGCCGCCGTCGGCGGAACTACGCCACGAACAGAAGGACACGGACAGCCTGCCGCCCTACGAAGTGCTGGACCCGATCCTCGAAGCGTTCATCGAAGACGATCTATCGGTCGATCAAATCGCGGCTCGCGGCTTCGACCGCGCGACCGTCGGCCGCATCTTGGACCTGGTCAAGCGCAACGAATATAAACGGCGTCAAGCACCCCCGGGCGTGCGGGTCAGCGGACGAGCGTTCGGCCGCGATTGGCGCTATCCGATCACGAGCGGCTACCAGGCGCGCTGAGGCCCGGCGGCTACCAGAACTTCCACCAGTGCTTGGCCGGGGGCGACGCGTGCAGCGTCGCGGCGCCATAGTTCGCGTCGTAGACGCGCTGCGCACTTGCGGCGAGATCCGGCATGTTGAGCTTGCGGTACGCGTCGATCAGAACTTGCAGCGCGTCCCGCACGGCGGGCGCACCGTCATAATATTCGATGCAGTATTTGGCGCGGCCGATCGCGCCGACGTAAGCGCCGCGGCGCATGTAATAGTCGGCGACGTGCATTTCGAAGCTCGCCAATAGATTGCGCAGGTAAATCATGCGCTGCGTGGCATCGCCGGCGTACGGACTGTGTGGAAATTTCTGCAACAATACGCCGAAAGCCTCGAACGACTTCAGCGCGTTCGTCGGCGGCCGGGCCGACAGGTCGACGTTGAACCAGCGCTCCAGGAAATTGCGCTGGCGGGCGAAATAGACGAGGCCTTTCATGTAATAGGCGTAGTCGACGCGCGGATTGATCGGATTCTCGCGGATGAATGTATCGGCGGCATCGATGGCCGGATCAGTCTGACTGTCCTTGTAATACGCATAGATCAGGTCCAGCTGCGCCTGACGGGCCGGTTCGCTGAACGGGAAGCGCGCCTGCAGACCCACCAGTTGCTTGATCGCTTGCGCGAAATTGCCGTCGCGCTCGCTCTTTTGCGCACGCAGATAGAGCGCCTCGGGCGGCAGCTTGGCCTCATCGCCGCGGTTCGTGCGGCAACCCGTAGCGAGCACGGCAACCAACAGGGCGATCAACACGATTCGGCTGGAACCTTCAAGATCGCGCACTATCACTAGCGATTCCTTACAATGGTCGGACCCGACGGAGCGCGGCAGTATACCCGATGCTCCAAGGCTAGCTTCGAGTACCCCCATGAGCACGGAGTTCCAACCCATCACCGTCGAGATTCCGCAGGAACTGGCCGGCGAGAGGCTGGACTCGGCGTTGGCGCGCTTGCTGCCGGCGCATTCGCGCACGCGCATCAAGGGCTGGATCGAGGCTGGCGACGTGCAGGTGGGGCGGCGGCGTTGCAAACCGAGCGACCCGGTCGATGCCGGGGCGCGCGTGACGCTCAGGGTCGGCGCCACGGCGGATTTTCCCGCCGTGCATGGCGAAGCGATGCCGCTTGCCATTATCCACGAAGACCGGGATTTTTTGGTCGTCGACAAGCCGGCAGGGTTGGTCGTACATCCCGGAGCCGGCAATCCCCGACATACGCTGCAAAACGCACTGTTGGGGTTCGATCACACGCTGGCGGCGTTGCCGCGCGCGGGCATCGTGCATCGACTCGACAAGGACACGAGCGGGCTGTTGGTCATCGCGCGCACGCCCGAGGCGCATACGGCGCTGATCCGCCAGCTTGCGGCGCGCAGCGCGGCGCGCGAATATCAAGCGGTATGCCGCGGTGTGATGACGGGCGGCGGCACGATCGACCGGCCGATCGGCCGGCACCGAAGCGACCGGCTGCGGATGACGGTGCGCGCGGATGGCCGGCCCGCCGTCACCCATTTCCGCGTTCTCGAACGCTTCCGTGCCCATACGCATGTCCGAGTCAAGCTCGAGACCGGACGTACGCATCAGATTCGCCTGCATCTCGCGCACGCCCATTTTCCGATCGTCGGCGATCCGGTTTACGGCGGCCGCTTCGCGCGGCCGCGCGGCGCCGGCGACGCGCTGATCGCGGTGCTGCATGTCTTCCGTCGCCAGGCGCTGCATGCGGCGAACCTCGCATTCGATCATCCGCGCAGCGGCGCGCGGCTGTCGTTCCACAGTCCGCTGCCGGCGGATTTTCAGGAACTGCTCGCGGCGTTGCGCGTGGATCAGTCATCCCCTGCGGAAACCGATGCGCGCTAATTCGCCGACGAACCTGAGCTTTATGCTGCCGGACTGGCCGGCGCCGCCACGGGTGCGCGCGATCGCGACGACGCGCGGCGGCGGCGTCAGTGTCGGCCGTTGCGCATCGCTGAACTTGGCAGACCATGTCGGCGACGATTGCGCGGCGGTCGCGGAAAATCGCCGCCGCCTGTCCGTCGCCGCAGGTTTGCCCGGCGCACCGGCGTGGCTGCGCCAAGTGCACGGCGCCGATGTCTGGGATTTGGATCGCGGAGATCCGGCGCATCCGGTGGATGCGGCCTATACGCGGCAGCCGGGCCGCGTGTGCGCGATTCTGAGCGCCGATTGTTTGCCGGTATTGTTCGCGAGCGAGCGCGGCGATATCGTCGCTGCCGCGCACGCCGGCTGGCGCGGCTTGGCCGCCGGAGTATTGGAGGCCGCCGTACGCAGCCTTGCGGTGCCAGCCGCCGCCCTGCTCGCGTGGATAGGTCCCGGCATCGGCCTGCGGCACTACGAAGTGGGTGCGGACGTGCGCGACGCGCTGATCGGCGGCGATGCGTCGGCGGCGCCGGCCTTTCTCGCCCACGCGCACGGGCGGTTTCTCGCAAATTTGCCGCTGCTCGCGCGCCGGCGGCTGGCGAATCTCGGCGTAAGCCGCATCTACGGCGGTACGCAATGCACCTATGCCGATGCAAATCGCTATTTTTCGCACCGTCGCGACGGACAGACCGGGCGGCAGGCCGCGCTGATCTGGTTGGAACCACAATAGCCCCGTTGAATTGCCGCCGCGCCGCCCCAAGTTACGACCGTGTCACGGCCGTCATCCGATAGGTCTACTCATGCGCATGGATAAGCTGACGACGAAATTCCAACAGGCGCTCGCGGACGCGCAGTCGCTCGCGATCGGCCGCGATAATCAATACATCGAGCCCGTGCACTTGATGGCTGCGCTGCTGGATCAGCAGGGCGGTACCGCGCGTCCGTTGCTGGAAAAGGCCGGCGCCAACGTCGCCATGCTGCGCTCGGAACTCGCCGGCGCGCTCGAGCGTGTGCCGACTGTCGAGGGAGCGGGCGGCGATGTGCTGCTTGCCAATGATTTGAACAAGCTGCTGAACGTGACCGACAAGCTGGCGCAGCAGCGTGGCGATCGATTCATCTCGAGTGAATTGTTCGTGCTCGCGGCGTGCGAGGATCGCGCCGAATTGGGCCGCATCCTGAAAGCCTGCGGTGTGGCCCGCGCAGGTCTGGAAAAAGCCATCGACGAGGTGCGCGGCGGCGCCAAGGTCGAGGCTGCGAATTCCGAGGAAAATCGCCAGGCGCTGGAGAAATACAGCATCGATCTGACCGAACGGGCGAGCCAGGGCAAGCTCGATCCGGTGATCGGCCGCGACGACGAGATCCGCCGCACGATTCAAGTTCTGCAGCGGCGTACGAAGAACAACCCGGTGTTGATCGGCGAGCCCGGCGTCGGCAAAACTGCGATCGTCGAGGGCCTTGCGCAGCGCATCGTCAACGGCGAAGTGCCGGAAGGCTTGCGCAACAAGCGAATCCTGGCGCTCGACATGGGCGCACTGATCGCCGGCGCAAAGTTCCGCGGCGAATTCGAGGAACGCCTCAAGGCGGTACTCACCGACCTCGCCAAACAGGAAGGTCAGGTCATTTTGTTCATCGACGAGCTGCATACGATGGACGGCGCCGGCAAGGCCGAGGGCGCGATGGACGCCGGCAACATGCTGAAGCCGGCGCTTGCGCGCGGCGAATTGCATTGCGTCGGCGCGACGACGCTCGACGAGTACCGAAAATACCTCGAAAAGGACGCAGCACTCGAACGGCGCTTCCAAAAGGTTCTCGTCGACGAGCCGTCGGTCGAGGACACGATCGCGATTCTGCGCGGACTCAAGGAGCGCTACGAGGTGCATCACGGCGTCGAGATCACCGATCCGGCGATCGTCGCCGCGGCGACGCTGTCGCACCGCTACATCGCCGATCGGCAGCTTCCGGACAAGGCGATCGATCTGATCGACGAAGCCGGCGCGCTGATCCGCATGGAGATCGATTCCAAGCCGGAGGCGCTCGACAAACTCGACCGGCGCGTCATCCAGCTGAAGATCGAGCGCGAGGCTCTGAAGAAGGAGGACGACGAGGCGTCGCGCAAGCGCTTGAGCCTGCTGGAAGAGTCGCTGCAAGCGTTGGAGAAGGAATACTCGGATCTCGAGGAAGTGTGGAAGGCCGAGAAGGCCGCGGTGCAGGGCGCGGCGCACCTCAAGGAGGAACTGGAACGCGCGCGCACGGATCTCGATACGGCGCGCCGCGCGCAGGACCTCGGACGCATGTCCGAGCTGCAATACGGGCGCATTCCGGAATTCGAGCAGCGCCTCGCGAAGGCGCTGCTCGCCGAGCAGAAACCGACGCAGCTGCTGCGCAACGAAGTGACCGAAACCGAGATCGCCGACATCGTGTCGAAATGGACCGGCATTCCCGTATCGCGCATGTTGGAAGGAGAACGCGAGAAGCTGCTGCGCATGGAAGAGGTGCTCGGCGCCCGCGTCGTCGGCCAGCAGGAAGCGGTCAAGGCGGTCGCCGATGCGATCCGCCGCAGCCGCGCCGGGCTTGCGGACCCACATCGCCCAAGCGGCTCGTTCATGTTCTTGGGGCCGACCGGCGTCGGCAAGACGGAGCTGTGCAAGGCGCTCGCGGAATTCCTGTTCGACACGGAAGAGGCGATGGTGCGCATCGACATGTCCGAGTTCATGGAGAAGCATTCGGTCGCGCGGCTGATCGGCGCGCCGCCGGGCTACGTCGGCTATGAAGAGGGTGGATACCTGACCGAGGCCGTGCGCCGGCGGCCGTACTCGGTGATCTTGCTCGATGAAATCGAGAAGGCCCATCCGGACGTTTTCAACGTCCTGCTGCAGGTCTTGGACGATGGGCGTCTGACCGACGGCCAGGGCCGCACCGTTGACTTCCGCAATACGGTCGTGATCATGACCTCGAATCTCGGCAGCCATGTCATACAGGAACTCGCCGGGGAGGCGAACTATTCGAAGATGAAGGCGGCGGTCATGCAGGTCGTGACCCAGCATTTTCGTCCAGAGTTCATCAACCGCGTCGATGATATCGTCGTGTTTCATGCGCTCGGCCGCGCCCAAATCCGCGCGATCGTCGATATTCAGCTCGGCCGTCTGCGCCAGCGGCTCGCCGAACGCGATATGCAGCTGCGCCTCGACGAAAGCGCGCGCGACAAGATCGGCGAGGCCGGCTTCGACACCGTGTACGGCGCACGGCCGCTGAAGCGCGCGATCCAGGCGCAGATCGAGAATCCGCTCGCCCAGAAAATCCTGCGTGGCGATTTCTTGCCCGGCGACCGGATCGTCGCCAAGCTGCATCGCTCCGAGTTGGTGTTCGAGAAGGAGCGTCTGCACTGAAGCTGCGGCACGGGCTGCATGCTTCGCTATACTGAGCGCGCGCAACCCCGTCGGTTTCCCGTCGGATCAGAGGATAGTCATGCCGTTTTATGAGTATCAATGCAAACAGTGCGGCCACCACCTGGAGGCAATGCAGAAATTATCCGATCAGCCGCTGAAGAAATGTCCCGCATGCGGCAAATCTGCGTTGTCGCGCCTGATGTCCGCGCCGGTGTTTCGGCTGAAGGGCGGCGGCTGGTACGAAACCGACTTCAAGTCGGACCAGGAAGGCAAGCGCAACTTGGCCGATCGCCCGGAGGCCGAAGCCGCGAAAAACGACAAGGCGGCGGACGCCAAGGCGGACGCCAAGGCGCAAGACAAGTCGACCGACAACACGAGCGCATCCAAGGAAGCGGCGGCCAAAGACGCCGGTAGCGACGCGGCGAAGAGCGCGGACCAATCCGCCGAGCCGCCCGCCGGTAAGCCGGCGGCGAAACCGGCCAAGAAGCACGCCACGAAGCCGACCATGAAGAAGACGAAAAGGACGGCGAGCCGCCGCTGAGAGCGAGGCGCGTGCGCCTGGGGGTTGCCCCGCGGCGGCCAGAAGCCGTAGGATCGCGCGCTTTCCCTGCGAATCGTGCCAAGTCTTATGCGAACTCATTACTGCGGCCAAGTCGGCGAGGCCCTGATCGGCCGGGTCATCACGGTAGCCGGCTGGGCGCATCGCCGGCGCGATCACGGCGGTGTGATCTTCATCGATCTGCGCGACCGCGAAGGCTTGCTGCAGCTGGTGTTCGATCCAGAGACGCCCGGCGTGTTCGCGCAAGCCGAGCGCGTGCGCAATGAGTACGTACTCGAAGCGACCGGCCTGGTGCGGCCGCGGCCTGCCGGGACCGTCAATGCACAGCTGAAGTCCGGCCAAGTGGAGTTGCTGGCGCAAACATTGACGATATTGAATCGCTCCGAACCGCTGCCGTTCCAACTCGACGAGACCGTCGGTGAGGAAGTGAGGCTGCGCTACCGCTACATCGATTTGCGGCGCGAGACCATGCGCGAGCGCATGCTGCTGCGCCACCGGATCACGCGGGCGATGCGCGCTTTTCTCGATGAGGCCGGTTTCATCGACATTGAAACGCCGATGCTGACGAAGGCGACGCCAGAGGGCGCACGCGATTACCTGGTACCGAGCCGTACGCATGCGGGCAAGTTTTTTGCGTTGCCGCAATCACCGCAGATCTTCAAACAATTGTTGATGATTGCCGGCTTCGACCGCTATTACCAGATCGTGCGCTGTTTCCGCGACGAGGATCTGCGTGCCGACCGGCAGCCGGAATTCACGCAGCTCGACATCGAGACTTCGTTCCTCGATCAAGAGCAGATCCTCAATCTGATGGAAGGTCTCATCGTCCACCTGTTCAAGACGGTGCTGAACGCCGAACTGCCGCGGCCGCTGCCGCGTATGAGCTATGCCGAGGCGATGCGCCGGTTCGGCTCCGACAAGCCGGACTTGCGCATTGCGCTGGAACTCATCGACGTCGCGGATCTCGTCCGTGGCTGTGATTTCAAGGTGTTCGCAGGCCCGGCAGCCGATCCCAACGGACGCGTCGCGGCGCTCGCGGTGCCGCAAGGCGGCAAGCTCACGCGCAAGGAGATCGATGATTATGCGGCGTACGTCGCCAAATGGGGCGCCAAGGGTCTCGCCTACATCAAGGTCAACGAGGCCGCGAAGGGCCGCGACGGCCTGCAATCGCCGATCCTGAAATTCTTGAGCGATGCGGCCGTCGAAGGCATCTTGCGGCGTACCGCCGTGCGCGACGGTGATCTGATTTTTTTCGGCGCCGACAGCGGCAAGATCGTCAGCGACGCCTTGGGCGCGTTGCGGCTGAAGATCGGGCAGGATCTGCGCCTGATCGTCGATGGTTGGCGGCCGCTGTGGGTCGTCGATTTTCCGATGTTCGAATGGGATCCGCAAGCCGAGCGCTGGGCGGCGATGCATCACCCGTTCACGAGTCCGGCCGACCTCAACTTCGCGGCCCTCGCCGCGAACCCCGGCGCGGCGCTCGCCAAGGCCTATGACCTGGTGCTGAACGGTGCGGAAATCGGCGGCGGTTCAGTGCGCATCCATCTGCAGGAACTGCAATCGACGGTGTTCGACCTGCTCGGCATCGGCGCCGAGGAGGCGCGCCTGAAGTTCGGATTTTTGCTCGATGCGTTGAAATTCGGAGCGCCGCCGCATGGCGGGATCGCGTTCGGGCTCGATCGGCTCTGCATGTTGATGGCCGGCGCCGACAGCATTCGCGACGTCATCGCGTT
>JAYTQR010000097.1:0-19640 GCA_043746615.1 Gammaproteobacteria bacterium
TTGCTGAACAATGACTTCGTCGCGTTCAACGATGCCGGCGTGTTGCCGCCGCCGCCCTGAACGGCACCGGCCTCAGGCATGACCCGCCGGTTCGCACAACTGCAGAGTCGCGTCCAAAAGCGTCGGAATGTCGAACACGACCTCGTCCTCGGCGAGCCTCAGACGCGCCACACCGGCGGCGGCGATCAACGCGGCCGGCACGTGCATCTGATCCGGAGCGCGCGCACTGGTCCATGGGCTGACTCGGGCATCGGCGAACGCGCGATTCAACGCGCCCCAGCGCAACTGCGCGGCGCGGGCGACCGCTGTATCGCCGCCCCACTGCCGCGCGGCGAGCCTCGATGATACGTCGGTAGACGGGCCGAGTTGCGGGCTCGTCATCAGCGCGTGGACATACTGAATCATCTCCGCGGGATCGACCCGGACGGCAAGGTAGGAGTGCGGGTCGTTCGTCATTGTGATCGTTCCTCGGCGCCGACTGCGGCTTAGGTGTTACTGGGGGCTTATTCGCAAAATTCCAGGGCCCGCCGTGCACCGCTATTCGGTTGTAGGGGTTAAGCTTTGCGGCATGGATGCCAATTTACTGCTGGTGCTGACGCTCGGCGGCCTCGCCGCCGCCTATAAGCTGTGGCACGACGCTCTGGAGGCGCGCGAGGCCGCCAATCGCTTCGCGCGCGAAACCTGTACGCGTGCGGTTGTCCAATTGTTGGATGACACCGTGGCGTTTGCCGGTTTTCGTCTGCGGCGCGACGCGCAAGGGATACGTCGGCTGCTGCGCACCTACACGTTCGATTACAGCGGCGACGGCGTCGAGCGCGCGCAAGGATTCGTCATCCTCGCCGGGAGCCGGCTAGAGTCCATCGGACTCGCGAGCAGCGCATCTTGAGCGAGATGCCCCGCGTCGATCTGCACACCCATTCGCGCTGCTCGGACGGCGCGCTAACGCCGCCGGAACTCGTCGCGCACGCGGCCGCGGCCGGCATCGACGTCTTGGCGCTGACCGATCACGACACCATTGCCGGCCTCGCCGAGGCGCAGCGTTCGGCCGAGACCTGCGGCATTCGGCTGGTTCCCGGCGTCGAGATCTCGGCGACATGGCGCTCCCAGGCGATCCACGTCCTGGGATTATGGATCGATCCGGATTCGGCCCCGATGCTGCGTGCGTTGGCCGCACAGGCGGACCGGCGCCGCTTGCGGCTGCGCAAAATATGCGCTCACCTCAGCGCGATCGGCCTTCCTGGTGAACGCCTGCAGGAGGTGGTCGAGGGTCAGGGCGGCCTGCCCACCCGGACGCATCTGGCCGCAGCCCTGGTCGCCGGCGGCCATGTGCGGCAATTCGGGGACGCGTTCACGCGCTATCTCGGCCGCGGCCGGGTCGCGCATGTCGCCGCCGATTGGCCGGCGCTCGATGTCGTCGTTGCATGGATACGAATGTCCGGTGGCACAGCCTCGCTCGCTCACCCGATGCGCTATGCGCTGTCGGCGGGCGGGCGCCGGCAGTTGCTGGCCGACTTCGCGGCGGCCGGCGGCACGGCGATCGAAGTCGTCACCGGCAGTAATGCGGCGCACCACGTCGAGGCCTGCGCGCAGCTGGCGGTGCAGTTCGGGCTCACGGGGTCGGTCGGCTCGGATTTCCACAATCCGCAACTTTCTTGGAATCCGCTGGGGCGCTTGGTTAAGCTGCCTCATTGCGTGATCCCCGCGTGGCGCAGCCACGGCCTTTAAGAGCCACATAGGCAGCGAGCTTCGTGAGCGACGACGAAAACAACGTCAACACCGATTTGTTCAAGAACATCGAGCGTCTGCGCCAATTGCGGATCGAGCATCGCGACCTCGACGACATTATTTCCCGCCTAACGATGGACTTCAAGATCGACGAAGTGCAGATGAAGCGCCTGAAGAAGCGCAAATTGCTGCTGAAGGATCAGATCGCGCGCCTCGAGAGCCAGTTGATCCCGGATTTGAATGCATGACCGGGGGCATCATTCCCGACGACGAGCTCGAATGGAAATTCATCCGCTCCTCCGGCCCCGGCGGGCAAAACGTCAACAAGGTAGCGAGCGCCGTGCAGCTGCGTTTCCTGCTGCCGGCGAACACGAACCTGCCGGGACCGGTCAAGCATCGCTTGCGGCGCCTCGCGGGAGGGCGTCTGGTCGACGACGGCAGCATCCTGATCACCGCGCGCACCGCGCGCAGCCAGGAACAGAATCGGCGCGACGCGCTCGGCCGGCTCGAGGCGCTGATTCGCGCGGCTATGATCGAACCGAAGGTGCGTAAGAAAACGCGGCCGACGCGGGCATCGAAAGAACGGCGGATCGAATCGAAAAAGCGGCGCGCCGGCACGAAGCAGCGGCGGCGAACAGGCGCCTGGGACTGACGCGGCCGAGCTGGAGCCGCCCAGCTTGGACGGCCGTCAGCCCAGCGTGACCTGCAGGATGCTGTGCCGGATCTGCTCCGACAGAACCAGCTGCGCATCGGCCGCGACGGCCATCAGCGCGTCGCCGAATCCAAGCATGCCGTCCGCGGCGGTGTGAATGACGCCGCGGCTGCGGAGCAGTTCGATGAAGTCGCGGAACAGACTCTTGTCGAAGAATTCCGGCGAGTTCAGGCCGTACAGCAATGACATGCGCTGCGCCGTCAGATGGCAGCGTTCCTCGAGCGCTAGCTGGCCGATCGCGCCGCTGCCCGCCTGCACGAGGAGCGCAATCGCAAGGTAATAGCGTTCGACCGTTTGAATCGTCGCCGCGGCGAGTAGCGACAAGCGCATCGCCTCGACCGAAGTCGACGGCGGCCGCCGCCATTCGCTGCGATCCGCGTTGTCCGCGAGCAATCGGTGCCGCGCGAACGCGTCGAGCACCGTATCCACGTACGCGGCGATTTCCGCCTCGCTCCAGCGCAGGTACAGCTCGGCGCTGATGTAGGGGTATACCCTCCACACCAGGCGTCGGATGTCCTCGGTGCGCATGCTCTCGTTGCTGACGAAGCAGCAGGCGAGCAACGAGGGCAGCGCGAACAGATGCAAAATGTTGTTCCGATAATAGGTCGCGAGCACGGCATTAGCGGCATTCATCAGCATGATGTCGCCGAACGGATGGCTCTGCCGATCGAGCAGACCCATCGCCTCCGCATACGCGATCATTCCGGCAGCGCTGTCCGTTGGCACGGTGACGAGTGGTCCGTACGGCGCATGGCGCATCAGCCCCTGGTAGAGCTCGAGCTGCGCGCCCAAGTCCGCCGCCGACAGCGCTTGGCGCGGCGTCGCGAGCATCGCCATCGCCACCAGGTTGATCGGCGTCGCCGCGGCCGCGGCGTTGATGCCGGTGGCGATGCGCCGTGCCAGATCGTCGGTCGTCTCGCCGATCCAGCGTCCGCGCATCTCCTCGTCGCCGGCGGTGTCCGTGCGCCAGCTCGGGTTGTGCTCGCGCAAGAGTTCATCGAGCATGATCGGTTCGCCCAAATTCACCTCCACTTTGCCGAACCGCCGGCGGCGCAACGCCGCCAGCGACTTCAGCAAACCGAGCACCGATTCCTTCTGCTTCGGCCGGCCCGATAATTCGGCGACGTAGGTTCTGCCTTCAACGATGCGCTCATAGCCGAAATACACCGGCATGAACACGACTGGCCGCTTCGGATCGCGCAGGTAGCTCTGCACGGTCATCGACAGCATGCCGGTCCGCGGCGCCAACAGCCGTCCGGTGCGGCTGCGTCCGCCCTCGATGAAGTACTCCAGCGAATGGCCGCGCGCGATCAGCACGCCGAGATATTTTTTGAACACGACCGCATACAGCGCATCGCCTTTGAACGTGCGCCGCACGAAGAATGCGCCGCCTTTGCGCAGCAACCGGCCGATGACCGGCATGTTGAGATTCACGCCGGCGGCAACGTGCGGCACCGCGAAACCCTTGTGATAGATCACATACGGCAGCAACAGGTAATCCATGTGGCTGCGATGGCAGGGGACATAAACGATCTCGACCCGGTCGCCGATTTCGCGCAATTTATCCGTGTGGCGAAACGTCACGCCGTCGTACAGGCGGTTCCACAGGCGGCCGAGGCACAAAGACATGAACGATATGAAGGGCTGCGAATAATTGGCGGCGATCTCATCAGCGCATTTCTTGGCGGCGAGCAGCGCCTCGCGGCGCGACGAGCCGCGCGTGCGCATTTCGACGCGTATCGCGCGGCGCACGGCCCGCGTCTTCAATACCTGCGCGACGACCGTGCGTCGATGCGACAGATCGGGACCGAGCGTCGAAGTGCGCTGCGCGCTCAAGCCGGCGCGCAAGCCGCGCACGACGCGCCGGGCGCTCGGTGCGCCGTTGCCGCAATCCTGCAGCGCGTCGCGCAGCCGCAGCGGCTCGCCGAAATGCAGCAGCGTGTTGCGCCCGTTGACGATCATGGTCAGCAAGCGACGGAACCGGCCGACCCAAACCCAACTTTCGGTGAACGGCAGGCGCCACCAACTGCCTTCCTTGTGGGCCGCGCGTCCCCAGAAGATCGCGACCGGCACCAGATCGACATCGAAGTCAGGCTGCGCAGCGGCGGCTGCCAGCAGCTCGCCGAGGTAGCGTGGCGGACGCCGATCCGTTCGATTGCCGAACAGCCCCGCGCGGCGCTCCAAACCGAAATGGGCACGGCCGGCGCGGCGGCCGGCAATCAGCAGCCGCCGCGTTGGCCGCGGCAGACGTAATCTGGCGCAGGTGTCGTTCAGCACCGCCAGGTCCGTCTTGCTCTCCCGCTCGAGCACGTAGCACACGGGCCGCGGCCGGCCCGCCAGCAGTGCGGCGGCATCGTCGGGCTTGACCGTCGCTTTGACCCACACGCCCAAGGTTTTGCGCACGATCCAATGCCAGGCCTGGCGCAGACCGGCGATAGGCGGCATGTCCTGCCCTCACCCTACGGCGCTGCGTCGCCGCGCTCTTGCGCATCCACCGCTTGGCGCTGCCGCGCGGCGTTTTCGTCGACCGTCTTTTGTACGTCGCGTGCGCGTTGCTCCTGCTGCATCAGCGGATCGAAAACGTTTTTCTTGGGCGGTTGCGGCGAATTTTCGCCGGAAGAACAACTTACGACGAGCAGCAGCGGCAGCGCCAAGATCCAAATTTTCCTGATGTCCATATGCAGCCTCGGATCGACCAGCCAGCCAAGACACAGAGTGTACAATCGGAACGCTGCAACCGTCACTCGGAGATCGCGCATGTTTCGGTTCGTATTTTTTCTCCTGCTGTGCGCCAACACACTCGCGGCGAATCCCGCAGTCGACGTCAATACGGCGGGCGAGGTCTACCTCGCGGCCGGCATACGCGAACAAGTCAGCGCATCGCTCGGGGCGATGCCGGCGAAGATTCGCCAGATATACGCGGCCGATACCCGTGCGACGCTCTCCGCTAAGCAGCTCGCGGCGGCCTACGCGGCCGCCAAGCGGGGCTTCCGCATCGACGTGTTCGAGCCGCCGGCGCTCGCCGCCTTTGCGGCCAACCTGGATCAGCGCGCCGTCAAGAAATCCCTCGATTTCCTTGCGAGCGACACCGGCCAGCGCATGGTGGCCGCGGACATCGCCGTCTCGAAGCTCGATGAGGCCACAATCAACAAGATCACCTCCGGCATGCTATCCACGCCCTTGTCGCCAGAACGGGACGCCCTGTTTGCGAAGTTGGAACAAGCGGCGCATTCGGCCGAGTCCGCGGTGCAGATCTACCTGACCATCGGCCGCGCGCTCGCAGTCGGTACCGAACTCGGCGCCGGTTTGGACTTGCAGGCGGCCGAGCAGCACGTCAAATCACGCGATGCCGCTACGCCGGCGGGGGATATGGAGTCGGGCCTGAATATGCCGCTGCGCCGCTACATGGCCTACGGCTACCGCGATTTGAGCGACGCCGATCTGCGCAAGCTATTGTCGTTTCTCGACTCGAACGCCGGGAAAACCTATGTGAAGGCGTACATCGCGGCCATGTCGGCCGGTTTCCAGGCAATGGGCCGGCGCTGCGGCGGACAGATCGGCGAAAGCTGGCGCGAACTCGCGCAGGCACAAGCGCCGCCGGCACCGCAGCCCGAAACCGGCCCTTGAACGCACATCAGGCCGGCGCGCGCAGGAAGGCCGACAAGATCAGGCAAATCTCGGCGATTCTGTTCTGCAGCCGGTGATCGGAGTCGACGATGTGCAGCGCGGCGCGATGTTCGCGCGCCCAGCGTATGCTGTTCTCGATCGGGACGATGTCGTCGCTCCAGCCATGCACGATTGCGGCGGGACATCCCGGATCCAGCGGCGTGAACGCCTCGTAGCCCGGCATGTAGAAGGCCGGCGCCAGCAAGAATAGCCCGCGCGCCTGCAGCGGGCGGGCGGCCGCCGCGGACACGTGGCCGCCCATGCTGGATCCTACCAAGGCCACGGCACCGGACAGCGTCCGGCCTACCGCGATCAGCTTATCGACGCGGACCCGCGGATCGTTGATGCCCTGAAAGTCAACCGACACGACGGCGCAGCCCAGCTCGCGGGCAACGGCCGCCATCGCGGTGATTTTCGAGCCCCAAGGGCCGCTTTCCATGCCGTGTGAAAACACCACGGTCGCGAACGCGCTGTGCATAACCGCCATTGCCTGCCGACACCCGCCAAGACCGTGCGGGCGCGCACAGTTTACATTCAGGCCGGGCGTATCGTGGAACCTAGTCACGGCAATGCGTTCTGCGCTCGGCTTGGCGAGGCGATGATGGCTTTGGACGAGGAACACTCGGGCTCCGCGCAGGAGATGCGTCGCCCGATCGATTGGTTGCGCGATTGTCGCGCGCTTGCCGGCGTCGACGCGATGTCGCTCGAGGCGCTGGCGGCCGACGCGGTGCATTTCTCGCTGCCGGCGGGCGCCCAACTGTTCGAGGCCGGCTCGGCGCCGGACGGCATATACGTCGTCGTCGCCGGCCGGTTGGCCGTCAAGCCGCCCGGCGGGCCGCCATGGACGGCGCAGATCGGGCCGGGCGAACTCGTCGGGGAGTTGAGCTGGTTGCTCGCCGAGACGCGCGGCTACGAGGTCGCTGCGTTGCGCGACAGCGAGTTGTTGTGGCTCGCCGCGCCAATCGTCGATGCCGCCGCGGCAAAGTCGCCGTTATTCGCGCTCGCGCTCGCGCGGCTATCCGCGCGGCGCTTGCATCAAACCAATCGCCGCCTATGGCCGGTCGGCGGCGCGCGGGTCATTGCGATCGTACCGAACGGACGCGACGCAGATGTACCGCGGTTCGCGTCGCGGCTGGTCGCGGAGCTGGCCCGGTCGGGCCGCGCGGAACTCGTTTCGGACGTGCGTGCGAGTTCGCACACGACGTACTGGTTCGACCAAATCGAGGAAGCCAACGATTACGTCGTCTATCTGGCCGATCCGGTCGCCTCGGCATGGACGCATCAATGCTGCCGTCAGGCGGATTTGCTGCTGCTCGCGGGCGACGCGCGCAACGCACCGCAGCCCTGGCCGGAACCGATCCGCGCGACGGCCTCACGTCCCGGCGCCACCGTGGAATTGGCGCTGTTGCACAGTGCCGGCTTCGTGCCGGGCGCCGCGGCGCGCTGGCTCGCGGCGACAGCCGCGCGCGCGCATCATCACATCATCGATGCCTCGGACATCGGTCGAGTTGCGCGCCTGCTGACCGGCCGCGGCGTCGGACTCGTTCTGTCAGGCGGCGGCGCCCGCGGCTTCGCGCATCTCGGCGTCATACACGCATTGAGGGAAGCGGGCGTGGCGATCGACTGCGTCGGCGGCGTCAGTATCGGTGCGATCATCGCCGCTGGGGTCGCGCTCGGCTGGAGCGATCAGGAAATGCACATTCGCTACCAACGCAGTTTCGTCGATTCGAATCCGGTCAACGACTATACGTTTCCGTTGGTCGCGCTGACGCGCGGCCGCAAGGTCTCGCGGCTGTTGCGCCAGGAGTTCGGCGAGATTGCCGTCGAGGACTTGCGCCTGCCGTTCTTCTGCGCGAGCGCGAATTTGACGACCGGCCGCATTTTCGAGCACCGCCATGGTCCGGTATGGCTCGCGTTGCGCGCATCGGTGGCAATTCCCGGCGTCATGCCGCCGGTGTTCAGCGGCGAACAAGTCCTTGTCGACGGCGCCGCGATCAACAATCTGCCGATCGATCTGATGAAGAATCGCGCGCCCGGGCTGATCATCGGCAGCGACACCGGCGCCGAGAGCGCCTTCACGGCGGATTGCGACGCGTCCGGACAGCCGCCGCTATGGAAATTTTTTGCGAAAACCAAACACGGCAAGCGCCGTCTCAACATTTTCCAAATCTTGATGCGCGCCGGGATCGTCGGCAGCGCCTTGGGCGAGGCGGCGCAGCGCGCACTCGCGGACGTGATTCTGAAGCCACCGCTCGAAAACATCGATCTGTTGAACTGGCGCGCGTTCGAGCACGCGATCGACGCCGGCTATGAGCACACGCGCAAGGCACTGCAGGCGTTGCCCACGCTGCCGCGGCTCGCCGCGGTGGGGGCGGCCGCGGATCACGACGCCGTACCCGAGGCGATCCCTAAGCGCGCACTAGCCCGCGCCGGTTAGATGTGCAGTTGATTCGCGATCCGCTCGGCCCATTCGATCTCCGCCGGACTGTAGCGCAGATCGTTCAAGCGGTTCAACGTCACGGCTTGAACCTCGCTGCCCGTCAGGGCATGCGTGATCCGGTAGCAATGAAACTCGCCGAGACGCGCGGCGGCAAAGCCGATCAGCAATTGAAAGCGGCGTGGGTTCGGCGCCGCTGGATCATTGACGCGCCAGTCGCAAATGACGAAATACGCTTCGTCGGCGCTCCGGCCCGCGAACGTGCCGGCCTGACGCAGCGCCTCGAGGAACGAGCGCACCTGTGAATCGACCAAGTCCGCGACCTGCGTGTGCGGTTGCGCCACAGCGACCCAGCGCGTGCCCCGCTCGATGCTGTTGACGATGAACAGGCTCAAGCGCCGCGCGCTGAGATAGCGCCAATCCGCTGCGCCCGCGCTGCCCGCGGCAAGCGTGCGCGGGCGCAGCGGCGAAGGTTGCGCGGTGCGAACCGACTGCAGCGTGTTGACGCCGAACGCCGCGAGCTTGGCGCGCTGCCGCTCGGTGACCAGGCACGCCGGCCGGTATCCCGGCCGCAAGACCGGCTCTTCGGCTTCGACCGATTCCCAAACCGCCAATTGACCGTCAGCGCGCGCGAGCAATCCCGCGGCCGCGCCGCACGGCGCGAAGGTCTCGAAGCGACCGCGCAACTTGTCGTGCGCGAGGATGCGCGGGAAATACATGAGAGCATCCTCGCTGTTCAGTCCAAAGGCGCCGAAGCCGCGCAGCGCCTCATCCGCAGTATGCCAACCCTGCGGCGGGTCCACGACCAAGAGCGCGCGCCGCGCGCGGCAGTATCGCGCCGCGACCAACAGCGCGGAGGCGCCGACGTCTTGGTCCCGCGCGATCGGCGGAACGCACAAGAAATTGAAATAATCCGCGTGCTCCAACGCAAACATGCCGCTACGCTCGGCCGCCGATCCGATCAGATCGTAATCGGTCAGCGGACCGCCGTCGTCGCCGTCCGCATGCGAGTACAAATAGCCAGTGGCGAGGCCGCTGGCTGCATCGATCGTGCAATCAGGCCGCTGCGCCGGCACGGCGCCGTCGGCCCGGATCATTTCGGACTCGGTGAGCGCCGTCGGCAGGTAGCGCGGCGAGTCGGGCGCCACCGACAGATTGCGAAAAATCTCCTGATCCTCGACGTGCGGTGCACCCTGCGCACGCACGCGCTGGATGGTCAGATTGAATTCGTCGGTATTACTCGGCGGGATATTGTCGTAATCGACGCAGGCGCGCAGGAACTCACGAGTCCCCGGCCTGATCGCGCGCAGCACAAACCGGCCCGCGTTGCCGGCAGGCAGAGTCAGCGTGGCCGATCGAGCGCCGTTGACGACGCGGACGATCAGCGCTTCTCGGCCGCCGTTGTCGAAGAACTGCTCGACCGCATAGCCCAACAGACTGGGTTGCCACAGGCCGCCGAAAACACGCTGGAAGTCGGCGAAACTCGCGATCGGTATCGGCAGCTCGACCGGACCGCGCAGGGTGCGGCCGACGAAGGCAGTGCGCGCGGCAGGTAGGCGCAGAATGGATTGGTCCGGGCCACGTTCTTCTTGGACCACGATACCCAGGTTAATCGGCATCGCCAATGGTGTCCCCCATGCCCCCCCCGGCCAGCCGGCGAAACTCTAACACAACTGACGGCCCTATTTATGGTAACAGCGAGGACCGTCGTCGCAAGGATCTATGCCGCCGCATCGAGCGAGGAATGCCACAAGAACTCCGCGCAGCAAAGCGCGATCAATCAGATGGTGAGGTAACGCCTCGATGGGAACGCAGTACCATCCTCCAGCGAAATCATCCTACGTCCCGATCATTGCCGGTCCGTGCCCCCTTTTGCTCGTCGGGGCGCTGCGCAAGCTCCGACTTCGCCTGCTCTACTTCCGCATTCTTGCGCGCGATCTCCTCGAGCATGACTCTCAACCACTCGCTCAACATCATGACATTTCCGGCCTACCGCTTCAGCAGCGCATCCAGCGAGCGCTGCGCCGCCGGATCATAGCCCGGACGCGCCGCCGAATACACACGCGCCGCGCGCGCCGTGCCGGCCGGCGTTTGCAACAGGGCCGCATACAAGGGCTCGAGCAGGGCCGTCGGTCCACCCGCCTGTAGGTAGCGCTCGAGGCGCGGATAAGCCGGTTCGTAGTTTTCGCGGATCGCCAACCGCAGCCAAGGCGCTTCCAGTACGGCATCATGCGAGCGGGTCAAGTCGTACGTCTGGTCGAGTTCGGCAAGCCGCTTGGGGTCCGTCCCCGGCGGGATGCCCGCGAGAAAATAAAGCCACTCGGTGCGCACCCACGCGTGCCCGCCGAGTCCGTCCGCCGTCATTCGGCCCTGCAGCCACGCCGAGCGGCGTCGATCGATTTCGCCGAACGACTCGGCGCGCGGCAAAACCGCGTCCTTGGGCAGTCCCGGATCGAAGACCCATGCGTCGACTTCGGCGCGCGGTACGGCGCCCGAGTTCTCGTCCAACAGATTGGTTTGCAAATAGCGCAAGAACTGATCAGTCGTGATGCGGTGTCCGGCAAACTGCGCGAAGAAGGCGCGCATGAAGCCATCGAAGCGTGCGCGACCGAATTTGGAGTCGAGAAAATCCAGGAAAAGCGCGCCCTTTTGGTACGCGATCTCGCCGCGTCCGTCGTCCGTCGGCTCCGCGGCGCCGCCCGCGAGCACTTGATCGGGTGCGCCGGTTTGCGCCAATGCCGCGCGCAGCGACACAACGGCCCATGCGTCTTGCAGCGATGCCTGCCGCTCGCCGCAAACCGCTTCAATAATCCGGCTGCGTAAATAGCCGGCAAATGCCCGGCCAATCCATCGATCGCGCCGACTCGCCGGCGCGACCGGATCGGCGCCGGCAGCAACCGCCAGGCCGCGCGCGAGCGAGGACAGGCAGCGCCGGTCGCCGCCGATCAGCGCCGGCGATAGGTAGATGAGTCCCGGAATCGGCACCGTGTCGAACGGAAAATTCACCGGCATGACGACGATATCCACGCGCGGTTGCGCTATTGCGCCGGTCACGTTTTGCAGGGCGTCGAGCATCGCTTGCGCCTCGCCGAATTGCCCGGCCGCGGCCCTGATGATGCCGCCATACGCGTACACGCCCGCGCGCGTCCCGAACGGCCTGAATTTCAGGTCGCCGACCGCGAGATCGATCTGGTACGCGGGGATCGGCCGCGCGATCACGAACCAGTGATCCGAGGCACGCAGCGCCTTTTTCGGCTCATCGGCCACCCCCATCAGCGCGGCGAGTTCCTCGCGCGTATGGACGTGCGCGCGCAGCGTCGCGCGCACGAGCGGCGTATCCTGCAGCGGAATCCAGCTGCGCGCCCCGGTCGGCTGCGAAAGCGTATAAAAGAACGGCGTAAGTCCGCCACCCCAATGCCGCTGCGAGGACCAATGCAACGCGGCCGCGCGCGGCGACGTTGCATATTGGATCCGCAGCGTTTCGGTCGCGGCGTTCGAAGGCGGCAGATCGATGATCAGGGCGCTGCCCGCGGCCGGATCGGGCCGGCCGACGCGGAACGGTCTGCTGACCCAGATCGGCGCGATCTTTTCGGTCGCGCCGAGAAAATCATGCGTCAATTCGTCCACGTCGGTGACATTCAAGTCGCGCGTGTCCAACACCAGCTGCGTCGCGCTCGGGTCGAGCCGGCGTATCTTGAGCGTCGCGCTGCCGCTCAATTGACGTGCACCGAAGTCCAGGTCCAAGTTCAAATCGACGTGTGTCACGCGAAACTGATCGATGTTCGCAAATGAGCGGGCATTGCCGCCCGCATCGGCAAACGCGACGGCGCTTGCGAGGCACAAACCCGCGGTGAGGAGGCGCATCAGCGGGTCGGCCTTATTGCGGCGAAAGCGGTTGCTCGGACACCGGTTGCGGGGCCGAGACTTTTTCGGTTACTGGTGCCGCCGGTGCCGCCGGTGCGATTCTGGAGTTGCCAGTGCCGCCAGTGCCGCCAGTGCCGCCGGTGCCGCCGGTGCCGCCGACCATCTCGTCATAGGTCTGCTGGCTTATCGACAGCTCCGTTTTGCCGTCCCAATTCGAGCCGCGCGGCAGTTCGTCCGCGACGAGCGGCGCGCCCGCAAGCACCGAGTCCATGCCGGGTCGCCCGCCGGTGATCGGCACCGGCACGCCGCGCGGCGTACGTGCCAGCGCGACAACTCGCTGCCAATCGATCTCGGCCTCGTGATCCCTGATCCCTTTACGCAAATTCGGGTGCACCAGGCGGCCGAGCAAGCGCTTGCGGCTCTTCGACCAATCGCGCGAGTCGTCCTGCAGCACGCCATAGGCCTGCATGTACAACTTGCCGTCGCGCCAGCCGAACACGTAGGGCTGATTGACGACCGTTACTTTGGTGCCGACAGGGATCATATCGTAGAAGGACTTGATATCCTCGGGATACAGATGCATGCAGCCGTGGCTCACGCGCATGCCGACACCATAGGGCTTGTTGGTACCATGGATCAGATATCCCGGCCAAGCCAGCCGGAACATGTATTCGCCGAGCGGATTATCCGGACCGGGCGGTACCGTCGGCGGCAGAATATCGCCGTCCTGGGCATGCTCGACACGAATGGATTTCGGCACGACCCACACCGGGTCCTTCTGCCGGCTGATGATTCTGGTCGTACCCTCCGGGGTTTTCCAACCAATCCTGCCGATCCCGATCGGATGCGTGTAGACAAGTTGCGGCTGATGGCGCTTGTGCGGCGGAAAATAATAAATCCGCATCGCCGCAAGATTGATCACGACCCCCTGATGCGGCGCCTGCGGCAACACGAATTGCGTGGGCACCACGACGACGCTGCCGACAGGCGGCAACCAAGGGTCGACGCCGGGGTTTGCCAGCGTTATCTCTTCATAACCGACGTCGAAGAGCCGCGCGATGTCCGACAACGTGTCGTGTTTGCCGATCGTCGTCCGTTGCACATAGCCGACGACGTCATCGATGCGGCCCTTGAGCACGAAACGGTCCGTTGCGGCGGGTTCCGGCAGCGCGGGCTTCGCAGGCGGCGCCTTCACCGACGCCGTGTGCGGCACGACCGGCGGGGGCCGCAGCAAGGAACAAGCGGCCATCGTCACGCACGCGCCCGTCACGGCGAACGCGCGCAAACAAAGAGTCAGTACCGGGCAAATTCCGAACATGGTAGCCACTATTACAACAAATTCGCGCTACAACAACAAAAGGCGTCACGGTCAAGAAAGGCCGCTACAGCAATGCCGGGCGATCGGGCAATTCACTCCCCGGCGTCCCGGCGCTCCCCGCCCTCCCGGCGCCCCCCTCCGCCGTCGCCCCGCCAGCGCTACCGGTGGGATAATGGCGCGAGATCAGCTTGCCGACGGCCTCGACGCCCGCGACTGCCCCGCTCTTGAAGTGTCGCTCGCGGAAATGACTCTCCATTACGCGGCAAACCGCTTCCCATTCGGCGGCGTCGACGCGGTCGCGAAAGCCGCGGTCGGCGATAATCTCGACGCTGCGGTCGGCGAGCAATACATAGACCAACACGCCGTTGTTGCGTTCGGTATCCCACACGCGCAGCGTGGCAAAGACCTCGATGGCGCGTGCGCGCGCACCTACCCCGTGCCAGACGTGCAGCGGCGTCAACGCCGTTTCGATCGCGAAGCGAATTTGACCATCGTGCGCGCGTTCTGCCTGCCGAATGGCCTCTTGGATTGCATCCTGAGTCGCGCTCGGGAATAAAAGGCGCGTGCGCCAATGCGTCGCGAGCGCGTGGCGCAGCAATCGTGCCAGCCGCATCACCAACCTCCCGAGGCGCCGCCGCCGCCGAAACCGCCGCCGCCGCCGCTGAAACCACCGCCGAAACCGCCCAGGCCGCCGCCGAGGCCGCCCAGGCCGCCCCAGCCGCCGCCTGAGGACCAACCTCGGGTCGCTCCGAGCAGCATGGCGAACGCGAACGCGAGGACGCCGGCGCCTAACCCGATCGGCAGTAAATGCGAAAGCGCCCACGCTAGGAAGCCGGCCAGGCCGCCCGTCGCCAGCGAACCGAATAAACGCCCGAAAATTGCGCGCAGCAACCCGCTCGCGACAAAGACGGCGGCCAGCAACAACGGCAGAAAATTGCCGATATTGTTGTCGTGGTGTTCCCACTTGCGATCGGGCGCCGGCAAAGGCTCGCCGTTGATGACGGCGATCATCCGGTCAACCCCGGCTTCGACGCCGCCATCGTAATCGCCCTGCCGGAACCGCGGAGTGATCGTCTCGGTGATGATGCGATTGGCGATCGCATCCGGCAACGCGCCTTCCAAGCCGTAGCCGACCTCGACGCGCACGCGCCGGTCGTTTTTCGCGACGATCAGGATCGCGCCGTCATCGACACCCTTGCGGCCGAGTTTCCAGCTATCGGCGACGCGGATCCCAAACTGGTCAATGTCCTCGGGTTGCGTCGTCGGCACCATCAGCACGGCGATTTGGCTGCCCTTTTTTGCCTCGAACGCGGCCAGTTCGTTCTCGATGTGCGCGACCGCGGCGCCTGACAGGGTGCCCGTCAGGTCGGTCACGCGTGCCGTCAGCGGCGGCACGGTGACCAGGGTCTGCGCGAAAGCGCCTGCGGCGAGCCATGCGCCGATCAGAGCGATGCGGCCGATGGAAGACCGGGTGACCACGCGTAAACCGATCACATCAATGCAAAGGCGCGCCGGACGCCGCCGGCGCTCCCGGCGCTCCCGGCGCTGCTGGCGAGCTGAAATCGACCGCCGGCGGCTTCGAGATGACCGCTTCGTTCTCGACCGTGAAACTCGGCTTCGGTTTATAGCCGAACATCTTCGCGGTCAAATTGGCGGGGAAGGACCGAACCGTCGTGTTGAAGACCTGTACCGCTTGAATATAGCGGTTGCGAGCGACCGTGATCCGGTTTTCCGTACCCTCTAGCTGCGCCTGCAGGTCGCGAAAGTTCTGATCCGACTTCAGTTGCGGATAATTTTCGGTCACA
Organism: Gammaproteobacteria bacterium; assembly: GCA_043746615.1. GTDB lineage: Bacteria > Pseudomonadota > Gammaproteobacteria > Steroidobacterales > Steroidobacteraceae > Bog-1198. Next base: position 15,528 of record JAYTQR010000097.1, read on the forward strand.
ACCAGCAAGCGCGACAGTGCGTTGGTCAATGCGCCCTGCGCGGCTTGGAATTTGGCGAACGCGGCGGGATCGTTGACCAGTTCCGGCGTCGCCTGGATCGAGCCGACCTTGGAACGCGCCTGCGTGACGCCGAGCAGCACCTGCTGTTCTTGAGCGGCATAACCTTTGACCGTCGCGACCAGATTGGGGATCAAATCGGCACGCCGTTGGTATTGGTTCAACACCTCGGCCCACGCGGACTTGACCTTCTCGTCCTGTGCCTGCATCGAGTTGTAACCGCAGCCCGACAACAACGTGCCGGCCACGACCGCGAGCAAACCCAATGCCGCCTTGATTTTCATTTCTGCCCTCCGCCTTCCCTCAGCTTTGCCTGGCAGGGACAGTTTATCACTGTCCGCGCGACCGGCCGGCGGGTTCCTCCGGGCAAAAAAAAGCCCCAAGGGTTCAGCTCGGGGCTGGAGGTGCGGACTTCAATGAAGGGAAGTAAAGCCCGCTAGGGGATCAATGCAGCTGATGCCATTGCAGGACGCGGATGTCGCTTTCCTCCAGATCGAAGCTGCGGGCGAGAACCCGAGCGATGTCATGGTCAGCCGGCGCGCTGCCGGACCGCCCTAGCAGCTCGACGACGCCGCGGTACTCGCTGAAGTCGAGCTTGCCGTCCTGCTGGGCAATGAAGTGGGTGTAATATTTCACGCTCATGCGCGTCAGATTAAGGAAAGCGGGTGCCGGTTGGCTGTGAACGGCTGCTCACGCAATGCTCGAATGCTGCGAAGTCGGTCACGAATTCGCGGCGTCGCCTAGGTTTGCCGCACTGTGTCAAGGTATCGCACGCCGGTCGCCCCGGGTTCCAAATACATCACGCCGGAAGGCGCCCTGCGCCTGAGAAACGAGTTGCACGAACTCTGGCACGTGGAACGGCCGCGGGTCACGATCGCGGTCGCCGCCGCCGCCGCGCAAGGCGATCGTTCGGAAAACGCGGAGTACACCTACGGCAAGAAGCGCTTGCATGAGATCGACCGCCGCGTGCGCTTTCTGCGCAAAAGGCTCGAGGGCATGACGATCGTCGCCGTGCCGGCGGCGCCCGTGCGCCGCGACACAGGGCGCGCGTACTTCGGCGCGTGGGTCCTCGTCGAATATTCGGGCGGGAACCGGCGCTGGTATCGGATCGTCGGACCCGATGAGTTCGACATGGCGGACGACTACCTCAGCATGGACTCGCCGCTGGGCCGAGGTTTGTTGCGCCGTTCGCGCGGCGAGGACGTGCTGATCGAATTACCGGACGGCATGCGCCGGCTGACGATCGTCGACATCCGCTACGGACGGCATCCCTCGGAGTCATGAGCGGGCCCGTCGCGGCGCCGGCGCCCGGGGCTCAAACGACCCGCACGTTCTTGAACTGCCAAGGATCCGCGGTATCCAGATCCTCGGCGAACAATTCGCCGCGTTGATACAGAGGCGTCCAGTCCGTGTATTGACCGACCACCTTGCCCAGGTAGGGTCGGCAAATTTCCAGCGTCCGCGCGAAGTCGATTTCGTCCGGCTCGACGATACCGCGGTGCGGATTCTCCATCGCCCAGATCATGCCGGCGAGCGCGGCCGAGGTCACTTGCAGGCTGGTCGCGCTGTTGAGCGGCGCCAGACGGCGAGCCTCGTCGATCGACAATTGCGATCCGTACCAATACGCATTGCGGGCGTGGCCCGCGAGCAGCACGCCGAGCTCGTCGATTCCCTCGGTGATTTCGTCCCGCAAGATGCGTTTGCGCTCCTGCAGATGCCAATTGCGGCCGGCGAATTCGTGCACCGACAATACCGCGCCGTCGCACGGGTGATAGGCGTAATGGGTCGTCGGCCGGTACACGACGCGGGCGCCCGCGCTGACCGTGTAATAATCGGCCAACGAAATCGCTTCCGAATGCGTGATCAAGAAACCGTGGAAATAACCCGCCTCCGGCGTCCACGTGCGTACCCGCGTGCTCGCACCGGGCCGGTTCAAGTAGATCGCGCAGCCCGATCCGGCGGCGTGCCTGCCGCCGTCGGCGGGGAAATGTTTCTCGTGCGTGCCCCAACCCAATTCGGCGGGCTGCGCGCCTTCGCTGACGAAGCCGTCGACCGACCAGGTATTGACGAATTCGTTGGATTTTTTCGCAACGTTCGCGATCTGCGTATCGCGCTCGGCGACATGGATCACCTTGATGCCGAGCCGCATCGCGAGCTGCGCCCATTGCTCGCGGCTCTGCGGCGCAGCGGCGTCGACGCAAATATCCGCCGCAATGTTCAACAGGGCTTGCTTGACAAGGTGCGAGACCATGCCGGGGTTCGCCCCATGTGTCAGCAGCGCCGTCGGAGTGCGGTGCGCGCCGTCGCGCAACGCGAGCGCCTCCATGCGCAGCGCGTAATTGCTGCGAGTGTCGACCGACAGTTTGGCGTCGGTATAGCCGCCCGCCCACGGCTCGATGCAGGTGTCGAGGTACAAGGCGCCGCGTTCGCGCGCGAGGCGGATCAGCGCGATGCTGGAGACGTCCACGGACAGGTTCAAGAGGAAATCGCCGGGGCCGAGCAGGGGCTCGAGCGTCTGGCGGTAATTCGCGCGCGTCAGCGCAACTTTCAGGAATTTGACGCCGTAGCGCTCCGCCACCTCTCGGCCCTCGTCGGCCAGGGTTACGACCGCGATCCGATCCGACGAAGTGCCGATGTGACGCAAGATCAGCGGCAAAACTCCCTGGCCGATGCTGCCGAAACCGACGATGACGATCTTGCCGGCAAACTTCACGTGCACTGGCTGTCCGCTCATAATTTTTTACTCATTTCGATTGCACCCCGCGTGGCCGTTGTTGTCATCCCGTGTCGGCGCCCATGCGCCCGCCAGCCTACCCGGCGGCGCCAGGAATGCTCAAGTTTCACGCCAATGCGGCGGATAGGTGCGTGCGTAATTCGGCAATGATTCGACGCGCTGAATCCAGCGTGCGAGCGCCGGATAGTTTTTTTCCATCGGCAGGAAACGCGCACCGAGTTCGGCGGCGGCGGACCGCACAAGCGCGCGGCGCAGCAGCTGAATCCATGGAAAGATCACCATGTCGGTGGCTGAATAATCGGCGCCGACGATCCACTGTTCCTTGGCGAGGCGCGCCTCGATCGTGCGCGCTTCGCGCGCAACCACGTGCATCGCGTCGGTCAGCGTACCGATGTTGCTCGGCACCTCGTCGGCGAATATCGCGGCCACGATGCGCTGCACGGCGGGCTCGCAGTAGGCTTGAAATTCGCCGATCACCCGCATGATGACGCCGCCTTCCTCGGGGCTCGTGCCGAAAATCGGCCGCTCGGGATACTTGACGTCCAGGTAATACAAAATGGCGACGGATTCGAACACGACGTAGTCGCCGTCCTTCAGTACCGGCACCTGTCCACGCGGGTTGAGCTTGAGCATCTGCGGCGACTGGTGTTCCTGTTGGTCGAAATGCAGCAGCCGCGACTCGTACGGCAAGCCCTTGTGTTCGAGTGCCAGCAGTACCCGCCACGAGAACGGACTGCCGCTGCCCCAATAGAGTGTCAATGCCATGGCGAGCGATTGTAACGGATGAACTCGCGGCGGCATCGCGTTATGCTCGATCCGTGGAATATAAGACCTTGATCGATGCGGTAACGCTTGCGCGGCTGATTGGCGCTGCCGAAACTGCCGGCGATGCCGGCGTCGCCATCATCGACTGCCGCTTCGATTTGGCCGCCCCCGCGGCCGGTGCACAGGCGTACTTGAGCGGTCATATTCCCGGTGCGCGCTACGCCGATCTGAATCGGGACTTGTCGGCGCCCATCGCCCCAGGGACGGGGCGCCATCCGCTGCCCGCGCCGGCGGGGTTCGCGGCGTGGGTCGGTGCGCGCGGCGTCGGCAACGCCACCCAGGTCGTCGCCTACGATGCCGGGAGCGGCGCGTTCGCGGCCCGCTTGTGGTGGATCCTGCGCTGGCTCGGACATTGCGCCGTCGCGGTTCTCGACGGCGGCTACGCCGCATGGCTGTCGGCCGGCGGCGCGGTGCGAGCGCACGAGGAAATTGCCGCCGCCGGCCGGATCTTTACGCCGCGGCCGGATCCGGCGACCGCCGTGACCGGCGCGCAGGTT